>SVJK01000001.1 GCA_015069015.1 Oscillospiraceae bacterium | reverse complement strand
GTTTATGATGCTTTTGTCAATAAAATTGCCAAAAGCTATGATTTGAGGCACTTTGCTTGCTTCGTCATGGCTCATTGCCGTACCCTCGTACTGTCCGCTTCGCCCTTCCTCGCCTGCGACCATTTTCAACAGTCTGCCAGCGTGTCGACTTTATCGACACGCTGAAACATCTGGAAACAGATGTTTTTCAACATTTTTAGCAAATTCAAATGATTTACAGGCTAATTAATACTCTGTATTGCTTATTATCATTGCCTTATTGCGGTCTGGACTTTTTTTACATTTCCTTTTTGACGTACTTTAATTGTGTTAGTGCGTAACTGGATATGTGCTATATAAAACCTGAAAGCTTTTATTGTTTGATAAACTTTCTCCAGAAAAAGAATGACATGAAGAAAAGAAGAGAAGCGCAAAAAGCAAATAATATCCATAAGTATATGACATAATCCCAACCGAAATTGTCTGCCACAAGAGGAGATATGAATGACGCCATAACAATTCCCAGAGATGCTGTGGAATTAATGATTCCTGAAACTGTTGCAGGTTTGCCCACCTTTGCAAACCTCATAGGCAGATATGATGCATATGCAATGTTTGATGCATTTGAAATCAAAAGTATCAGGCAAGCCATAATGAGAATCACCCAGACGCTCACCTTTCCCATAAAGCACATAACCCCAATGGGGAAAAGGAGTGATGCCATACAAACTGTCATAACAATTGATTCGTCACGCATTTTTTTTCGATACACAAAAAGCATTAATGTTTTTCCCACAAGTCCTGCAATAAGAGGGAACGCATTCAAAAAACTTGCAACAGATGCTGAAATAGCATGGTAGTTTTCTTTCAGCATACTTGGAATGACCGACTGAACACCCACAGAGAAAACCGATGCCAGAAGTGTTCCGGGAAGCATGATGAAAAGTCCGCTTGAAAAAGGAGTTTTAAAAAACTGTGTGGTTTTTCTCCTTGAATACTTTCCTGTTTTACCATTTCGATAGTTTCTTCTTTGAGGTTTCTTTTAAAAGTCTTTCCGGAAATCACCCATGCTATAAGGCAAAGACCAATTGCAACTGCAGAAACAGAAAAATTTGATTTCCAGGTCGAAACCATGCCTGCCACCAGAAAACTTGCCACAGATCCTAAAATGTAGCATACGCTTATGTAAAACACAGCCTTTTGCCTGTGAGACGGAGCAAGCATTGATGAACAGATTTTAAAAAGAGATGGCCACACGCCAAACTGAATTGCACCGTTTATGGCAGAAATTATGAGCATTGAAGTGTAACTTTGCGAAAAATATATTGCTGTGTTTGCAACCATTGAACCAAAAAGACCGACAGATACAAGGGTAAACGGAGAAAATCTGTCTGATGCAAATCCTCCCACAATCTGAAAGGGGGCATACACAAGATAAAACAGGGCAGAGATTGTACCTGTCTGGGTTTTGGTCAGGATTTGCTCCTCAACAAGAAGTACCATTGCCGCACTGAAACAGTTTTTTGTCATGGCAATGAGAATCTGAACAATTGCCGCAGCAAGGAACAGAAACAGACTTAGTCTTTCATTTTCTATATATTTGTTTTTCATATTGTTACCTCTGTAATGTATTGGTTTTATTTTATCATAAACTTTATAGGTTTGCAATTATTAGTAATTATCTTATAAATAAAAATGGCTGATTCTTATATTGACAATGCTCTGATGATTGTATATGATATAACCATAATGGCGTTGTTGATATTTTCATCAAAGAAAGGAACACAGGATATGAAATTTAACCCTTTAAAAAATGAAGTTCTTGATTTTTGTGCACCACAGAGCGAAAAGGTTTGGGTGAGTGCTTTTACATCCTCAGACGTAGCTTCGTATAATGCCCACGTTCTTGATATAAGAGCACAGGGATTTAAAATGATAAACAGTTATGAACTTTCGGATAACACCTTTGCATTTTTCAAAAAAGGAAAGGATTCTGTAAGACTTGCGTTCTACCCGGGAACGAAAGAGATAAAAATTATATATATAAACGATGAAGAAGTACCCGATTTTACTTCAAAGAGAAAACAAGGCGTATGTGATGCACTTTTCACACAGATTCAGCCTGAAGATTCAGGACTTTCAGATGTCATCAGATGCGACGACGGAAGATTTGTTATCATAGACGGTGGGTGGGAATTTGAGCCTGAGGCTGACAAACTCATAAATCTTATGAGAGAGCAGTCACCGGACAAAAAACCCGTTATTGCCGCGTGGATTATGACACATCCACACCTTGACCACTACAGAGCATTTTTTGAATTCTACAGAAAATATAAAGATGATGTGATAATAGAAAAATTTCTCTATAATTTCCCTGAGGCAAAGGAAGAAAACCTTGAAAGAATTCCGGCAATGGGAACACAGGAAGAAATGGAGAACCTTCAGAAACTTGAAAGCATTATTAAAAAAGAAGGCTATCCCTTATTTATGCTTCACACAGGTGACGTGTTTGACATTGCGGGACTCCATTTTGAAGTCCTTTCATCACCCGACGACACAATGAAACCGCCTGTTGAGTGTTTCAATCGTTATTCTCTGATTTTAAAAGTGACATTCAAAGGTCAGGTTCTTCTTCTGTGTGCAGATGCAGATTTTGAACTTGCAAAATTTGGCGAAAGATGGGGAAGATACCTTAAATCAGATATACTTCAGATTCCTCACCACGGATTCGGAGGAGGAAGAGAAGAAGAATATGACCTCATAGATCCATCAGTATGTTTCTGTCCGACAGAAGAAGACATTGGATTTATGAAGTATAACATATATACTTCCTACAACAAACATCTTATATATGACCTTAATGTGAAAGACTATTTTACTGCAAAAGAAACAGTAACCATAAAACTTCCATACACTCCCGGAAAATACGGAAGACAGATTTTAGATGAAAAAATAGCACAGTATCAGAAAGCCGCAGGTGCTAAAAACTGGTATTTTGACTCTGTGACAAAAGATGATGCCACGTTCACATTCATAAACACCACAATGATAAAAATTCCTGTCTATGCAGATTTATATTTTGATGATCCGGCAAAATCGGTTGTTGCCATAAAGGTTGAAATTCCTGGAGGAACAAGATGCCAAAAGAATCTTTTTGATGAAAATGATGCAGATCCTGACGCTCTCTATTTCAACAGAAATTCACTTGCCAAAATCGGTGTTGAGGATGGGGCAGAATTTGCAGTACGTCTCTATTCTGACTATCCCTTCGTAGCATCATGGAAAAAGGATGCAATATATCATTCGTAAAATGAAATGCACCTGAAGGTGCATGAAATGGAACCTTCGGTTTCATGATATATCGCTTCGCGACATGATATGTCTGCTATGCAGACATTATGGTACAAACTCTCCTTTGCCGAGTTTGAATTATAAATAAGCACCCATGCGAAAGCCTTCGCCTTTAGGAGAAGGGGAACCGCGCAAGCGGTGGATGAGGTGTAAGTGATGCCCCAAGAACACGCAGTGTGATTGGTTGGCAGAACTTTTTGCATAAATTTTAAACTTCCAAAATATATATGCTCGTTACAAGCAAGACACCTCACCACCGCCTAACGGCGGAGCCTCTCCTCCAAGGAGAAGCCTTTCGCTACGGTGTTTTGTTCATCACCATTAGAGCGACAAACTCCAATTTATTTGAAGTTTATCAATCCTGTTATACTTATCAAATTCAAATATTTTTATTTAAGAAAACAGACTGCAGCAAAATGCATTACGGATATTTAATCCTTTGCATTTTCTGCAGTCTGTTTTAAAAATCAATGAATTTGTTTGGCGACAAAATTGCGCGCGCTGTTGTGTAACGAATACACATCCGATCAAAAATTTCTGCACAATTTCAATCTGCATTATGTATTGAAAAATCCACCCCCGGTATTTTGTATTGCAAATAAAAAAGGTGCATCAACATAAGCCGATGCACCGAAAAATGCATAGCTCATGTTGCTGCGACACAAATCTCGACATATCTCATCTAAGTATGCGAAATAGAGCATGCATTTTTACCGAAAATAAAAACACACACTTACATGAGATAATTCAAATATTAAGATTTATGTCGCAACTATAGTGTATCATATTGTAACAAAAATTGCAATATAATTATTATTCCTCAGTTGCTTTTCCCACTCTTTTAAAAATATAAGCCAAAACTTCTTTTTCTGAAAGATTCAGCACATATTCAAATTCATCACACAAAATCTTTTCAGCATCTCTTAGAAACTTTTCATCTGATGCAAAAAGTTTCTTTCCCTGTTTTTCGCGTCTTTTCTTTTCGCAGGTGATGGATTTTATCATTTTTATAAGTTCTGTGTGATTTGCCTCACCGACAATTTTTTTGTAGCATTCTTTGCGTTCCCTTTCATTGCTGATCCATTGGAGTTTTTCGTTGTCTGCACAGTCAAGGATATTGTTTATCTCATCTTCTGTCAGAAGTTTTCGCATTTTGCTCGTGGTATTGCTGTTATCAACAGGGACAAAGTAGGTTGATTTGTCATTTGTGACAGGTTTTAAAACATAATAATCCCTTTTCACGCCCAAAAGTTCTTTTTCCTCAATACCAACAATTTTACAAACTCCGTTGATTCCATATGTAACTATATCATCTGTTTTAAACATTTCAAACCTCATCTTACACTGTTACTGATTGCTTTTCAGGTGCACATTCAACTGTTTTTCTTGCGTTTATGTCTTTTGCAAATATGAGTTTAAACATAAATCTTACAGTTGGCTGAATAAAGAAAAGTTGTGTAAAGAACGCAAAGGGGAAGTTGTAGCACATAAGTTTCAGCCACTGTGCAAGAATCGACCACATATTGAATCCTGCCTGATAGTTGTAATAAAGAAAAGCGGCAACAAAACTCATAACAGGACACATAATGCCCACAGTTGCGCAGATAATGGCAGTTTCAAAGAGTACGGGGTGAGTTTCTTTCGGGTTAAAGTTTTTGCAGGCAAGTCTGAAAGACAGGGGAGAGCCTAAAATGTTTTCTAAGAAATATGCTAATATAAATTCAATTATCACAACCGCCCAAATGGGTACAGGTGTTCCGAAAACGTAAATCCCGCCCATCTTGCTGATGGCGGCTAAAACACTGTCTTCGCCAGTAAGTTGCATAAACATATTTCCATGAATAACGTACAGACTGAAAAATACGTAGGCATGGACGGTAATCACAACTGTAATAAGTGCGAAAACCATTCTCTGAAATTGATTTCTTGGCATAATAAAATCTCCTTTTCCACATAAAAAAACACATGTTTGCAATTTTGTACCGTAATCAGATTTACGCACAAAACGTGCAACATGTGTCGTTTCATTAAATATACTTTTGATTATTATACCATTTTTTTCTGTTATTTTCAATGGGTAAAAGAACCAAATTTTATATGTTAATTATTTACCAATTAACAAAACAGGTTGTTATTCCAGACAGAAAATTTGCAAAAAGCTCCACTGCATATGGCGATTGCTTTATAAATGATGCTTGCATCTGTGACAAAACCCTATGCTCTCGGATGTGCCTTGTTATACACTTCTCTTATTCCCGAATGCGCAAGTTTTGCATAAACCTGAGTTGAAGAAATATCCTTATGTCCGAGCATCTCCTGAATGGAAAAAAGATCTGCACCGTTCTCCAGAAGATGAGTTGCGAAGGAATGACGAAGGGTGTGGGGATTAATGTCTTGTTTTATGCCGGATTTTTTTGCATATTCTTTAACAATTTTCCAAAACCCTTGTCTTGACATTTCATCTCCGTTACAATTTACAAACAGGGTGACGGTTTCGGGGTTTGCCATTAAAGGTCTTGCTATCGTCAGGTAATTTTTAAGAGCATTCATTGCACATCTGCCAATGGGGACGATTCTCACATTCTTTGTCTGAATGCATTTAAGATAGCCAAGGTCTGCATCCACATCATCAAGTTTCAGGGAAATAAGCTCTGAAACTTTTATCCCTGTTGCATACATAACCTCCAGCATTGCTTTGTCTCTGATGCCTCTGGGACTTGAAATGCACGGACACTCAAGAAGAGACTCCACTTCTGCTTTTGTAAGCACAGAAGGCATTCTTTTTACCTGACGAGGAAGCTTTATATCCAGTGCAGGATTCGTTTTTACTGCATTGTTTTTAATCAGAAAAGAATACAGCGCTCTTACAGAGGCAATGCATCTTGAAAGTGAAGAATCTGCCTTGCCCTGAGATTGGAGATGGGCAACAAAGTCCATAATCTGAAGCTTTCCCGCTCCGAGGACATCATATCCTTCTGAGTTTATATATGAGTTGAACAGTCTTACATCTCTGTAATATGACATAACCGTATTTTCAGACATATTTTTTTCTTCTTTAAGATAGCGGCAAAATTCCGTTACCACAATATTTTCCATAAACAAAACCCTCTTCTTTAGTTTAAAAAGACAATAATCCCCTTGCAAAAAAATGCCTTAATGACATCCACAGTGAAGATGCATATGCACACTGTCAACTGAAACCAAATGTATGATGCCCATTGTTTTCTTCTTTCAAAAACCCGTTGGTGCATAATGGTTGAGCGAGAACTTAAGGAAAATTTAAGTCCGGAAACAAACATTACAAAGTATAATGGGAGAGAAACAGAGAGAGGCAAAACATGAATAAAAAAGCTCATAAGAGAACCTTTCAGGCTATATGTTCTTACAATCAATGCAGCTCCAAGTCCGGATGAAAAGGCATCAAGTACTGCGGCAAAATATATGAATGGGGAAAAAAACACACATGCGGAGGAGATTATCACAATCAAAAACATTTTTATGAGATAATCTGCCTGATTCAAAATCATTGTTGCAACTGTCGGTGAATCGGCGAAAGAGTCTGTAACCATTCCGAAAACATCGGGATAAGTCTCGTTGTTGAGTTTTGAACCGAATATCACTCCCGAAACAGATGCACATATCCAGATAACAAAAATCGAGATAAACAATTTTCTGTTTTCCAGGAGAAAAGAATTTATAAATTTCATAAATTATCACCCATATTAAATATATGAGTATTATTCTTAAGACTTGCCCATTTCCTTTGCTTTTTTTGCACAAGCTGTAACAGCTGAAAAAACAGCATTTCGAAGACCTGAATTCTCAAGGGCTTTCACGGCTTCTATGGTTGTTCCGCCCGGAGAACAAACTTTGTCTTTAAGCTCTGCCGGGTGAATTCCTGACTTTAGCATAAGTGATGCACTTCCAAGAACCGTCTGACCGCAAAGCTCATAGGCAGTTTTTCTGTCAATTCCAAGGCTTACCGCAGCATCAGCCATTGCTTCCATAAACATGAAAACATATGCAGGTCCGCTTCCGTTGATAGCAGTGCAGGCATCTATCAGTTCTTCTTTTACAACAATTGTTTTTCCTGAAAGGTCAAAAATATTCTTTACAAAAGAAAGTTCATCTTCTGAAATTTCCTCGTCTTTGCACATAACACACATGCCTTCTCCCGAGGTGAGGCATATGTTTGGCATAACCCTTATAATCTTTTTTGATGAAAGAAATCCTTCAATGGTTGAAATTTTAACTCCTGCAGCAATTGACACAACAACTTTTTGTGACACGTTACAAAGTTTTTTTATGTCTTCACAAACAGAGCTTATCACATTTGGCTTTACCGCAAGAATAATACAGTCTGCCAAAACCGCTTCTTCCATAGAAACGCATTTCACACCAAGATTTTTTATTTCATCTTTTATAAATCTGTCATACACATATATATTTTCATTTTTAATACCGGAATCCGATGCAATAGCTCCAATGATTGCACCGCCCATATTTCCGGCTCCTATTACGGCAATAGATTTCATATTTTTTCATCTCCTAAAAATTGGACGTGGGGTTATTATAGCACAAGGAAAACATTAAGTAAAGACAATTCTGCGCAAAACAAAATATTATGTAAACTTTAACCAATTTTCCCACTCTCTTTTTATTAATGCTCACCGAAAAATCAAAAAGAGTATTATGTAAACAAAAGTAAAAATGTATTGAATTTACAGAGCATTAGTGGTATAATTAATTTATAGAATAAATAAATTTGTTTGGAGGAAAATTAGATGTCAAAATTAAAACGTGAGAAACTTGAATCGGCACTTAAGGATGCCCTAAAAAAAATAGATGGTGCAATCCCTGATTTTTCAGACGGCTTTCCGTCAGCCGCAAGTGTTGATGGGGTGTATTCAAAATCTGGGAATAATGGCGGATGGACACAGAGTTTTTGGACGGGAATGCTTTGGCTTGCCTATGAATTTACAAAGGATGAAAAATATCTGAATACGCTGAAAGGTCTTCTTCCGTCGTTTTTCAACAGAGTTGACAATATGGTAGGAATGGGTGACCATGACATCGGATTCATATTCACTCTTTCAACAGTTGCAGGCTATAAGATAACAGGAGATGAAACCCTTCGCGAAAAATCCATAGCCGCGGCTAAAGTTCTCGCAAACCGTTTCAGGGAAAAAGGGCAGTTCATTCAACTTGCAGGCAGTGCCGACTGCAAAGATAAAGCCTTGTACAGGCTCATCATTGACTGCCTTATGAACATACATCTTCTCTTCTGGGCAGGAAAAGAAACTGGTGATGAAGAGTTCACAAGAAAAGCATTTGCTCATTTCAATACCACAATGGACACGGTTGTCCGTCCCGATGGTTCAACTTTTCAGAATTTCTACTTTGACCAGGAAACCGGAGAAAGACTCGGTGGTGGAACAAAGCAGGGACTTTCTGATACAAGTGCATGGTCAAGAGGTCAGGCATGGGGTGTTGCAGGTCCTGCATTCACATATTCATATATGAAAAACGACGAAAATATGGAAAAATATTACAGCATCGTGGATTATTATCTTAATCATCTCCCCAAAGACCACGTTGCCTATTGGGATCTCACTTTCAAAGAGGGTGATGAGCCAAGAGATTCATCTGCCGCATCAATTGCTGTATGTGGACTTTTGGAGGCTTTAAAGTGTATGCCACTTGACGATGAACACAGGTCCCTCTATCAAAAGAGTGCTGATGAAATTATGGAATCTCTTATTGATAACTACACAACAAAAGATGATGAAAAATCAAACGGACTCTTAAAACACGCCACATATTATTATGCAGGCAATCTTGGAATTGACGAGTGTAACATATGGGGAGACTATTTTTATATGGAAGCTCTTATGAGATATCTTAATCCCGACTGGAAAAAATATTGGTAAGTTTTTAAAAAGCATTTAATGCTTATTTTGACGGAGGTTTCAAATAATGAAAAGGTTTTTAGCGGTTTTCATTACTTTTATGCTGATATTTACTTTTGTTTCCTGCTCAGATGACAAGAAAGATGACAGAGAGGAAAAGAAATTATCATATTCACAAAGCAAGACGGAAAAGAAAGAAAAGACAAAAAGACAACCTGAGGAAGTGAAAAAAGATAAAGTATTTAAAGTCGGTTTTATTTTTGTTAACGATGAGAACTCAACCTATGATAAAAACTTTATGGATGCCGCACTGGAAGTTCAGAAAATTCTCGGACTTTCAGATAGTCAGGTAGTCTTCAAAACAAACATTCCTGAAAGTATCGAATGCTATGAAGCGGCAGCTGACCTTGCTGATCAGGGCTGTGATATAGTATTTGCCAACAGCTACGGCCATGAGCCCTACATTCTTAAAGCAGCAAAGGAATTCCGTGATGTAGAGTTCTGCCACTCATCGGGTACAATGGCGCATACGGCAAAACTTCCCAACTTTCACAATGCATATGCTTCAATCTATGAAGGCAGATATCTCACGGGTGTTGCGGCAGGAATGAAGCTTAACGAAATGATTGAATCAGGAAAAATCACGGCAGATCAGGCAAAAATCGGTTATGTAGGTGCATATTCATACGCAGAGGTTATCTCTGACTATACTGCCTTTTTCCTTGGTGCACGCTCAATCTGCCCCACAGCTACAATGGATGTAACTCATACAGGAAGCTGGTATGACGAAGCTAAAGAAAAAGAAGCAGCAATAGAGCTTATTGAATCTGGCTGTGTACTCATCAGTCAGTATGCCGATTCCATGGGTGTTCCCACAGCTTGTGAAAATGCAGGTGTTCCCAATGTTTCCTACAACGGAAGCACAGCGTCAGCTTGCCCCAACACATTCATCGTTTCTTCCGAAATCGACTGGACACCTTACTATGAATTTGCAATCAAAGCTGCTCAGGCGGGCAAAAAAATCCCCTATGACTGGTGTGGCGGAATAAAAGATGGTTCTGTTAAACTTTCTAATGTAAACAAAAATGTTGCAGCTGCCGGAACAGAAAAAAAGCTTAAACAGGTTAAGAGTGGTCTTATGGATGGTTCCATACCGGTATTTGATACAAGCACATTTACCGTAGACGGAAGAACTCTTGATTCCTACATGGCAGATATTGACATAGACTCTAATTATGTACCTGATACGGAAGTTATCGCAAATGGTTATTTTCACGAATGTGAATACCGTAGTGCGCCATACTTTGATGTCAGAATTGATGGGATAAATATTATCAATGAATCTTATTGATTTGTATAAGGCTTAACGTATCTTGGTGCAATATGCATTGAAATAAATGTGTATTTTTGTCATTTTTCCTAATTGTAATTATGTGGGAAATGATATAGAATATATATAGATTTTGCCATGTGTGGCAACAAAATTTTTAACGGAGGTTAAAACAATGAAAAAATTATTGGCAATGCTCCTCGTTTTTGTAATGGTACTTTCTTTTGTATCATGTTCAGACAGTGGAGACGAAGATTTCAAGGTGGGTTTCATTTTCCTTCACGATGAAAACTCAACCTATGACAAAAACTTTATGGACGCTGCAAAGGAAGTTCAGAAAATTCTCGGACTTTCAGATAGCCAGGTAGTCTTCAAAACAAACATTCCCGAAGGTAACGAATGTTACGAAGCAGCAGCAGACCTTGCTGACCAGGGATGTGACATCATTTTTGCAAACAGCTTCGGTCACGAGCCGTTCATTCTTAAAGCCGCAAAGGAATTCCCTGATGTTGAGTTCTGTCACTCAACAGGTACAACAGCTCACACAGAAGATACACCTAACTTCCACAATGCATTTGCTTCAATTTATGAAGGCAGATACCTTGCAGGTGTTGCAGCAGGAATGAAGCTTAATGAAATGATTGAATCAGGAAAAATCACAGCAGATCAGGCGAAAATCGGTTATGTAGGTGCATATACATATGCTGAAGTAATGTCAGGTTATACATCTTTCTTCCTTGGCGCACGTTCAGTTTGTCCCACAGCTACAATGGATGTACAGTTCACAGGAAGCTGGTATGACGAAGCTAAAGAAAAAGAAGCAGCAACAAATCTTATTGATTCAAAATGTGTTCTCATCAGCCAGCACGCTGATTCCATGGGTGCTCCCACAGCTTGTGAAAATGCAGACGTTCCCAATGTTTCCTACAACGGAAGCACAAAAGATGCTTGCCCCGACACATTCATCGTTTCTTCCAGAATTGACTGGACACCTTACTATGAATTTGCAATCAAAGCAGCTCAGGCAGGCGAAGAAATTCCCGATGACTGGTGTGGCGGAATCAAGGAAGGATCTGTAAAACTTACAGATGTAAACGAAAAAGTTGCAGCTCCCGGAACCGTTGAAAAAATTGAAGAAGTTAAAGCCGGACTTATTGCCGGAACTATCAATGTATTTGATGCAAGCACATTTACAGTTGGTGGCAAAAACCTTGATTCTTATATGGCAGATGTAGATACAGATGCTGAATTCAAAGGCGATACAGAAGCGATTTCTGACGGATACTTCCACGAATCCGAATACCGCAGTGCACCATACTTCAATATAGAAATTGATGGCATCAATCTTATAAACAAAGAATTTTAATTTATAAAATTATATAGGCGGAGTAAATTTTGCTCCGCCTATATTTTGCTTTGTTAACATAAGAAAACTATCAAATTTTGACGGTTTTTTTATGTTGACAAAAACTTTCAGGAGGTAGATTTATGAGCTCAACGGCAATAGAACTGAAAAACATAAGTAAATATTTTGGCTCTGTGGTTGCCAATAAGAATGTTTCCCTGAGTGTGAAGCGTGGTGAAGTTCTTGCAATTCTTGGCGAAAACGGAAGTGGTAAGACTACGCTTATGAACATGATTTCCGGCATATATTTTCCTGATGAAGGAGAAATATTTATAGACGGAGAAAAGGCGACAATTCATTCACCAAAGGATGCTTTTGGCTATAAAATCGGAATGATTCATCAACATTTTAAGCTTATTGATGTTTTTTCCGCTGCGCAAAATATTGTCCTTGGAATAGAAGACAAAAAGAGATTCAATATGAAGGAATACATTTCTCGTATTGAAGAAATTGATAAACAATACGGATTTGAAATTGACCCTAAAAAGAAGATATACGAAATGTCTGTATCTGAAAAGCAGACAGTTGAAATCATAAAGGTGCTTTTCCGCGGAGCTGACATTTTGATTCTGGACGAGCCCACTGCAGTGCTCACTCCCCAGGAAACCAAAAAGCTTTTCAGAATTCTTAAAAAGATGAGAGATGACGGAAAAGCAATCATAATCATTACCCACAAGCTTCATGAAGTTCTTGAAATTTCAAACCGTGTTTCGGTTCTTCGAAAGGGAGAGTATGTTGGAACGGTTGAAACTGCAAACACAACCGAGACAGAGCTCACAGAGCTTATGGTTGGCAAAAAGGTTGAGCTCAACATTGAAAGAAAAGAGCCCGAAAACACAGCACGCCGCCTTGAGGTTAAAAATCTCACATGCATGGACAGAGAGGGAAACAAGGTTCTGGATTCTGTTTCCTTCACAGCCTGTTCAGGTGAAATTCTTGGTATTGCCGGTATTGCAGGGAGCGGACAAAGAGAGCTTTTAGAGGCAATTTCAGGCCTTCAGCAAATCAGTGTGGGCGAAATAATATATGATAACCCCAAGACCGGTGAAACTGAAAGCCTTGTTGGAAAAACTCCTCTGCAGATTCGCGAAATGGGCGTTAGACTTTCCTTTGTTCCCGAAGACCGCTTAGGCATGGGTCTTGTGGGCAATATGGATATTGTTGACAATATGATGCTAAGAAGCTACCGCAGAGGAAAGGGAGCATTTCTTGAAAGAAAGGGTCCCAGGGAGCTCGCAGATAAAATCATCAAGAATTTAAGAGTTGTAACTCCGGGTCTTTCAACACCGGTAAGAAGACTCTCCGGCGGTAATGTTCAAAAGGTATTGGTTGGAAGAGAAATTGCGGCTTCTCCGACAGTACTTATGGCGGCATATCCGGTGAGAGGTCTTGATATCAATTCATCCTATACCATATATGATCTTTTAAATGAACAGAAGAAAAAAGGAGTAGCTGTAATATTTGTTGGTGAAGACCTTGATGTACTTTTGGAGCTTTGCGACCGCATTTTAGTAATTGGTGGCGGAAAAATTACAGGAATTGTGGATGCAAGAGATACCACAAAAGAAGAAATCGGACTTTTAATGACAAAATCTGGCGATGATAAAAAGGAGGAAAATGAAGATGAATAATATTAAAAGCATCCTTAATCTTTCAAACTATCATATTGCCAAAAGAGATGTCATTCCCTGGTGGCAGTCCTACCTTATCAGAGTTATCGCTATCCTTGTAGCTTTGGTAGTATGTGGTGTGATAACGATTGCCCTCACAGATCTCAACCCCATAGAGGTATATGTTACAATGTTTGAAGGTGCATTTATGACTCCTCGAAGAGTGTGGTTTGTACTTCAAAACACAGCAATGCTCCTATGTGTTGCTCTTGCTGTAACACCTGCATTTAAGATGAAATTCTGGAATATTGGTGCAGAAGGCCAGGTGCTTATGGGTGGATTTGCAACTGCATTTTGTGTAATCGTATTCGGAGAGAAGCTTCCTACATCTGTTCTCATTCCCGTAATGGTTTTAACCAGTATTATTGCAGGTGCAATCTGGGGGCTTATCCCTGCAATATTTAAATCAATATGGAATTCAAACGAAACACTTTTCACCCTTATGATGAACTACATTGCAACTCAGATTGTAGCATACTATTCCCTTGAATGGTCAGTGCCAAAAGGCTCAGGTACTCCAAGAATTTTGGAAAAGGGAATGTTGCCTTCACTTATGGGAAATGATTATTTGATAAACATTTTGGTGGTGCTTGCTATCACCATATTTATGTATATATATCTTAAATACAGCAAGCAGGGCTATGAAATATCCGTTGTGGGTGAAAGTGAAAACACTGCTCGCTATATCGGAGTAAATGTAAAAAAAGTTATTAACAGAACAATGATTCTCTCGGGAGCAATCTGTGGTATTGCAGGCTTTCTCCTTGTTGCAGGAACAGACCATTCCATAAAATCCGACACTGCCGGTGGCAGAGGTTTTACTGCCATAATGGTTTCATGGCTTGCAAAATTCAATCCTATAATAATGATTCTCACATCATTCCTTATAGTATTTCTCGACCGGGGTGCGTCACAGATATCAGAAAGATTCAGATTGAATGACTCTTTTTCAGACATTATAACCGGTATAATAATATTCTTTATAATTGGTTGTGAATTCTTTATTAACTACACAATCAAGAGAGTGAAAACAGAGGGAGGGGAAAACAAATGATCGCCACAATAGCAGCAATTTTTCAGCGTGCAGTAGCACAGGGAATTCCTCTTCTTTTCGGCTCAACAGGCGAAATCCTCACCGAAAAATCCGGAAATCTCAATCTTGGAATTCCGGGAATAATGTATGTTGGTGCCATAAGCGGTGTCGCAGGCTCCTTCCTTTATGAACTGAGTTTGAATGGTAATGAGCCCAACCCATTTTTAATCATAGGGATTCCGCTTTTATGTTGTATCCTTGGATCAATGTTTATGGGGCTTATATACTGTTTTCTCACAGTTACCTTAAGAGCAAATCAGAATGTAACAGGTCTTGCTCTCACCACCTTTGGCATTGGTATCGGTAACTTTTTTGGTGGTTCTCTCATAAACATTGTTAAAAGTGATGTTCCTTCCATCTCTCTTAACGAAACAACAAAATTTTTCAAAACAACACTTCCTCTTGGAGAGAACATAAATAGCTTTGAAAAAATGTTTCTATCCTATGGATTTTTAGCATATCTTGCAGTTATAATTGCCCTTATCGCTTCTTTTGTACTGAATCGTACAAGAGTCGGGCTCAATCTTCGTGCAGTGGGAGAAAATCCCGCAACGGCAGATGCGGCAGGTATTAATGTTTCAAGATATAAATATATTTCAACTTGTATAGGTAGTGCTGTCGCAGGCCTTGGTGGACTCTACTATGTTATGGACTATGCTAACGGCGTATGGTCAAACGATGCCTTTGGCGACAGAGGATGGCTTGCAATTGCTCTTGTTATTTTCTCCGTATGGAAGCCTGCAGTTGCAATTTTAGGTTCAATTCTTTTTGGTGCACTCTATGTTATTCCATACTACATTCCCGGTATTTCCATAAGTCTTATTAAGATTTTTGAAATGCTCCCCTATGCAGTAACAATCCTTGTTTTAATTCTTACAAGCGTAAGAAGGAAAAGAGAAACACAGCCTCCTCAGCATCTTGGACTGTCTTACTTCAGAGAAGAAAGATAAGCTCTATCGGAGATGTAAAAAATCGAAATACTTTTATATTATTAGCAGGAGAATTTTTATGAACGAATTTTTTATCAGATTTAATCTTCAGGATATGGTTTTTTCATTTCAGACAGAGGATTTCTATAATGAGAAAAAGATGCAAGCATCCAAAGAAGATGTTGACAAATTTATTGAAGAATGTAAAAACTGGCAAAAGGAAAAGGCTGACATTTTAAAAAAAGAAATTGACTTGTCACCCCTTCACGGCAAAAGGATTCTATATATTGGGGATTCAATAACTGCGGAGAGAACGAGCTATAGAGGCATAACAACCTATGCCGCAGATTTTGAGGCAACCAATGGTGCAATTTCAGGTGCTACATCTGTGGATATGCTGCGTTTCCTGAAAGAAAATATCAAAAAGTCAGATGCCGAAATCATATCAATTATGATAGGCACAAACGATTCAGGGCTGATAACAGGCGGGTTATCCATTGTGAGTCCTGATGAATATCGTAGAAATATTCGGGAAATTCTTCGCATTTCAAAAGAAAAAACCGATAAAGTTATGATATCAACCCTACCTCCTTTAAATGAGGAGATAATTTGCAAAACAAACAATCTTTTGTTTGATGGAAGATTTCAGAAAATGAAAGATGTTATGAGCGAGATTGTGAGGGAAGAATCAGAGAGGGCCGGAGTTTTATTAAATGATGTGGCGCTTCATATGAAAGATATGGATAAAGGTGTAATCTTAGAAGAGGATGGCACTCATCTCACAAAAGAAGGACAATTTATCTATGCCCGAAACTGGCTTTTGAATATACTTAAATTGTATAAATAATAAATGGGTGTGTAAAAATTCTTGCGAATTTTTACACACCCATTTGTCTTTATAATTAGAAAAATACTATCTGACTGCTCTCCTGAAGTCCGTTCAAAACCCCGGAATTTTTCAGCACTTCAATTACGGTTTTTGTAACCTTTGAGCGTTGCTGCAAATCTTCAATTGAGGCAAAAACTTCTTCCTGCCTTGCCGCTTCTATTGCCTTTGCGGCATTTGTTCCAAGGTTTGGAAGAGCATTAAGGGGTGGGAGGAGACCTTCGTCTGTGGGAATAAATTTAAAGGAGTGTGATTTATAAAGGTCAATCGGCAAAAACTTTATGCCTCGAGCATACATTTCATTGCACACTTCCATAATGGTGACGACGTTTTTCTCCTTATCGCTCATTTCATTTCCCTTTGCTTCAATTGCACGCTTGTTCTCAAGTAGTGCCGCTTTTCCTCCGCCCATAAGGGTGTAGTCAAAGTCATCTGCTCTGACAGAAAAATAGGTGGCATAGAAAGCCATGGGATAATGGACTTTACAATAGGCTATGCGATATGCCATGGTAACATATGCAACGGCGTGGGCTTTGGGGAACATATACTTAATCTTTTTGCAGGAAAGAATGTACCAGTCGGGAATTTTGTTTTCCTTCATAAGTTCTTCCATTTCAGGTGTGAGACCTTTTCCCTTACGGACACTTTCCATAATCTTAAATGCCATATCATTGGGCAGACCGTGGTTTATGAGGTATATCATAATATCGTCACGGGTACAGATGGCTTTGCTAAGGGTGGTTGTTCCGCTTTTTATAAGATCCTGTGCGTTGTTTAGCCAAACATCTGTTCCGTGGGAAAGCCCTGAAATTCTCACAAGCTCGGAAAATGTTGTTGGCTTAGTGTCTAAAAGCATCTGTCTTACAAACTTTGTACCAAATTCAGGAACTGCATATGTACCTACTTCCGACTCAATATCTTCAGGTGTGACTCCAAGGGCATGAGTATCCGAGAAAAGACTCATTGTTTCGGGATCGCCCATGGGAATCTTTGTGAGGTCTACTCCCGTCAGGTCTTCAAGCATTCTTATAACGGTGGGATCGTCGTGTCCGAGTATATCGAGTTTAAGAAGGTTCTGGTCAATTGAATGGTAGTCAAAGTGAAGAGTGATGATGTCACTTTTCACATCATCTGCAGGGTGCTGAATGGGAGAAAATTCGTGTACATCACGCTCTGTGGGTACAACAATGATTCCGCCGGGGTGCTGACCTGTTGTTCTCTTAACTCCCGTGCATCCTCTCACAAGTCTTTCTGCTTGTGCGTTTGATATGTACTGACCTCTTTCGTCATAATACTTTTTAACATAGCCGTAAGCGGTTTTATCCGCAACCGTTCCAACTGTTCCTGCTCTGAAAACGTGGCCTGTGCCGAAAAGTTCTTCAACATATTTATGTGCCACACCCTGATAATCTCCCGAGAAGTTAAGGTCAATATCAGGTTCTTTGTTTCCGGAAAATCCGAGGAATGTTTCAAAGGGAATATCCTGTCCGTCAGCAATCATAGCCTCGCCGCACTCAGGACAGTTTTTAGGTGGAAGGTCATATCCGCTTCCCACTTCTTCGCTTGAAAGAAATTCATTATGCTTACATTTGGGACATACATAGTGGGGAGGGAGAGAGTTAACCTCTGTAATACCCGACAAAAAGGCAACAAAGGATGAGCCGACAGATCCTCTGGAACCTACGAGATATCCGTCTGAAAGGGATTTTGCAACAAGTTTTTGTGCAATGATATAAAGCACGGAATAGCCATTGTTGATGATGGAGTTTAGTTCAACATCCATTCTGTCCCTTACAAGCTGGGGCATATTCTCACCGTATATGCTCACTGCTTTATCAATTGTAAGTTGTCTTAAAAGCTCATCGGAACCCTCAATTACAGGCGGTGCCTTGTCAGGGGGGACAGGGTTTATTTTTTCTGTCATTTCAGCAATTTTGTTGGTGTTTTCAACCACAACTTCATAGGCAAGGTCTTCGCCTAAATATTCAAATTCATTTAGCATTTCATCTGTTGTTCTGAAATACAAAGGTGGCTGATTGTCAGCATCGGTATACCCCTGACCTGCCATAAGAATACGGCGGAAGATTTCATCTTCAGGATTCATAAAGTGAACATCGCAGGTTGCAACAGTCATTTTGCCGTATTTTTTGCCCAGTTCAATTATCAGACGGTTGATATATTTGAGGTCTTCAACGGAAGAAAGAGTCTGATTTTCCAAAAGGAACTGATTGTTGCCGAGGGGCTGAATTTCAAGATAGTCATAAAAATCTATGATTTTTTCAAGTTCGTCATAATCTGGATTGTAGGGGCTTTTTAAAATTTCTCTGTAAAGTTCCCCCGCTTCGCAGGCAGAACCTATGATGAGCCCCTCTCTTTTTGACTGAAGTAAACTTTTTGGGATTCTCGGTTTTTTGTAGAAATAGTCAAGACAGGAACGTGAGGTGAGTTCGTAAAGGTTTCTCAGTCCTACAAGGTCTTTCACAAGGATAATGCAATGGTAGTATTTTAGGGATTTTAAATCCATGTCGCCTGAAAGGGCAGAATTAAAAGATGATATGGAAGTAATTCCCTTTTCATCTAAAATCTCAAACATTTTGAGAAGTATCCTCGCAGTTGCCTCTGCATCATCGCAGGCTCTGTGATGATTTTCCAGACTCACGCCAAAGTGCTTGCAAAGGGTGTCGAGTTTGTGGTTTTTTGTGTCTTTCACAAGACTCCTTGCAAGACCGAGAGTGTCAAGGCAGGCAAAGGGATAGTCAAGGGAAAGCCTTTTTGCATTGGTTTTTATAAAGGATGTGTCAAAGGATGCATTGTGTGCAACCAGAACGCTTCCTTTTGCAAACTCAAAGAAACTTTCTAAAACTTTGTAAATGGTATCTGCATCTTTTACCATTGAATCATCAATTCCCGTAAGTTCAGTAATTTTTTGAGGAATGGGAACTTCGGGATTTACAAAGGCATTGAAAGTGTCGAGAATTTCTCTGCCTTTAACTTTTACTGCACCAATTTCAATGATTCTGTCATTTTCAGCGCTGAAGCCTGTGGTTTCAATGTCAAACACCACAAATTCAGAGTCGAGATTTGCGTCTGTTTGTCCGAAAACCATTGAGGCTGTGTCGTTTATGAGGTAGCACTCCATACCATAGATAACTTTTATGTCGCTTTTTTCTGCGGCGTGCATTGCATCGGGGAAAGCCTGAACATTTCCGTGGTCTGTAATTGCAACGGCTTTGTGTCCCCATTTTATGGCTTGTTTGACCAGAGTTTTAGCATCCGTCATAGCATCCATCTGACTCATTTTGGTGTGCATATGAAGTTCAACCCTTTTTTCTCTTGCATTGTCAGAGCGTGAGGGCATTTTGTCTTCCATAATGTGATTTACCATTATGGTATTTTCTTTTTTAAAATTGTCATATTGAACTTTACCTTTGATTTTAACGCATACACCGTCTTTCATTCTGCCTTTTATGAGAGCAAACTGCTTTTTGGTCAAAAAACATTTTGCACTGTAGGCAGATTTTGTGTCGGCAATAAAAAACGTCAAAAGTATTTTTTCATTTCTGAGTTCCCTTGAATCAGGATTCATAACAACACCTTTAACGGTAATGTCGCCTGTTTCATCAGATGAAATTTCAGATATGGGAACAGGATCGTCTTTTATAAATTTTCCAAGAATTATATCCGACGGTTCGTCAGATGATGACTCTTTTTCTTTCTTTTCTTCCGTCACAGGTTTAATTTCAGGGAGTTTCTGAAGGGTTTTTTCCATCAGGTGTTCAATTTTCTCTTCATCTTTTTCGTCAAGGAAAACAAATTCTGCATTGCATCCGAGTTGTGCGCTGACAAGTCTTTTGAGCATTTCTTCGCATTTTGTGGCATCAAGCATCTGAGTGCCGTATTTGCAGTGAATTGTAAATGTTCCGTTTTCATAATCTGCACTGCTGTCCTGAAAAAGATGGCGCACGCCGGGGATGAGTTCGTTAACATAAAAAATCAGGTTTGAATAGTAAAGGTCGGTGTCTATAGTATCCAAAGTAAGATTCTGATATTTTACTTTAAGAATAAATTTTGAAAGGCTGAATTTTGATTGAACCAATGATTTGAAATCTTCAATAACTTTGTAGGGAATGAGAGATTCCGAAAGAAGAGTTACAGACATTGTTCTTTCATTTGAATTTGCCTCGGATGAATATATGTATAGTGAAGAAAGCTCCGATGGAATTTCGGTGCCTTTGAATATATCTTCAAGTTTAATGCTTGTTGGTGACATTTTCTTAACCTCACATTTTTTCTATTTCTTCTATAAGTTCAGAAAGTAAGAATTCTTCTTTAACTTTTTTCACAATCTGACCTTTTTTGAAAATCAGGCCTTCTCCTTTTCCCCCTGCAATTCCGATGTCTGCTTCTCTTGCCTCTCCGGGACCGTTCACCACGCATCCCATAACAGCAACCGTGATGGGTTTTGAAATCTTTTGGAGATATTTTTCAACCTCGTTTGCAAGACCGATAAGGTCAATACTTGTTCTTGCGCAGGTTGGGCAGGACACAAGTTTTGCACCGAGTCTGCGAATTTCAAGAGCAGATAAAATTTCTTTTGCAACCAAAACTTCTTTTTCAACATCATCGGTGAGAGACACTCTTATGGTATCGCCGATTCCGTCTTTTAAAAGTGAGCCTATTCCTATGGCAGATTTAACTGTTCCTCCAAGAAATGTTCCTGCCTCTGTCACACCAAGGTGGAGAGGATAGTCAAAGGTTTTGCTCATAAGTCTGTAGGCATCTATGGTCATTGGAACGGAACTTGATTTTAAGGAAATTACAATATCGTCAAAGTCATAGCGGTTAAGCATATCAATATGTTTTTTTGCACTCTCAACCATTCCTTCAGGAGTTGGATGGGAATACTTTTCAAGGATTTCCTTTTCAATGGAGCCTGAATTAACGCCGATTCTTATGGGAATATTTTTTGCTTTTGCCATTTTTGCGACAGCCTTAACCCCCTCTTCCGAGCCGATGTTTCCGGGATTTATTCTCACTTTGTCAATTCCTCTCTCCATTGCCTCCAAAGCAAGACGGTAGTCAAAGTGAATGTCTGCAACTATGGGGATGTGAATGTTTTCTTTTATCTTCTCAATTGCCACGGCACTTTCCATATCGGGAACTGCCACTCTCACAATTTCGCATCCTGCCTTTTCAAGGGAAAGAATCTGCTCTGTGCATTTTTTAACATCAGATGTTTTCACATTGCACATAGACTGGATTTTAACTTCTTCTCCGCCGCCGATAAATGTATTTCCGATTTTGATTTTTTTAGACATAATATCATTTCCGTTCTTCATAATTATACAAAATATATTATACTAAAAATCGAAGAAATTTTCAAGAGCGATTTTATTTTAAAACTCAAAAAAACTATACCTTGAAAGATTATCGCAGTGAAGGTCTAAAGGATCTTCACTATCCTTGATTTCTGAAAGTGAATTCTTCCTGGGACTTATGGGATTTGCCATAAGGACATATCTCACACAGTCATAGATGTGGTCTTCGGATTTTGTATTAATGTCTTCAACATTTGAGTCGTCATATATGAGATTTGGAATTGTCCTTATAAAATGTCTGCAGTTTGAAAAGACATACATCATGGGAATTCCGTTTTCGTCAAAGGCAAACCGATAGTGAAACTGCATTTTGCCGGGGAGTCTCTGATGGTCTCCGAAATCAAAAAACACACCCTCTTTTGCCATCATATCAGAAATTGATTGCCCCGTTTCAGCCTTTGCAATGGCAGGGTCTGCAATTCCGATGATTTTTCTTCCTTTAAGATTCGGATGACTTTCTTCAATCTGTCTGATTTTCCTTGCAATTTCCATGGGAGTGTCTTTTACTCCTGTGTCAGGAGTATCGGTGCAGCCGTAGAGTTCTGCAATAACATACACCCTCCCGTCGTGATCCGTTGCAATCCATTCGGTGGCATAGGGTTTTGAATAGCCAAAGTCAAACCCTCTGTATATCTTCCATGTTTTCGGAATCTCAAAGGGAGCAATAACATGGGTGAAACAGCGGTCTTTGTAGTGGGCGGGATCGTTTTTCCATTCGGTGAACACCTGACCTGAAAAGGAATCCCAGTCACCATATAAAAGAGCCTGTCTCTCCTTGTGGGGAAGCATTGATAGATTTGCAATATATCCCGGATCGTTTTCTAAAAGTCTTTGGTTGTCAAAAACAGTCGACGGAACAAAAATCCGGTCTCGTGTAACCTCTCTGAGTTTTCCGTCAGGGCCTGCAATCTGCATTTTTGTCTCAATGGGAGTGAGAGGCGGTGCGGCAGTTATAAATCTTTCTTTCACCCATCCGTGACCTATTCCACCGGGGTTTGTTGTGGAGCGGATGTAAACTCTTGTTCCTTTTCCCGACGGACGGTTTCTTGAAAACATATAGGAATATTCATCCCAGGTGAAATGGGTGAGTTCGTCAAAGGCAATAAAATCATATCTTTTTCCCTGATAGTTAATTCTGTCGGAGGTGTGCTGCATTGCTCCAAAATATATTTTGGCACCCGATTGGAAAACCCACACGTGTTTTGTTTCGTTATATTTTGCCGTAGGAAATGCTTTTGAATAAAGTTCTCTTGATCTGTCAATGAGTTCTGAAAGTTGGGGGTATGTTTTTCTGAGGATAAGACCACGGTAGTGGGGAATATGTACCTGACGGAGTGCTTCTGTGAGAAGTGCATCTGATTTTCCGCCTCCGGCAGCCCCGCCATAGAGTGCTTCATATTCAGGTCTTGACTGAAAAATTTCCTGTTTTTTTTGAGGTGTCCAGATCACGTTCATTCCTTTCCTACCTCATGTTCTTCAAAATTTTCATCTATGGGTGAAATCATAATTACTCCCGATTCTTCTCCGTCATAATCCGATTTCTGACAAAGCCCCACATGGATATCTTTTATGTCTTTTAAAGTTGAAACAAGTTGTTTTAATGCACCTGTGTCAATCAGTGATTCAACAACATCAATTTTTTCACTTTCAACATTCGTTTCTTTTATGACCTTCTTGTTTTCTTCATCATATTCAACTTCTTTCACTCTTTCTTTTTCCTTTGCCTGATAAAGAGACAGTTCATCAATGGCAGAACTGATTTTTTCAAGCATTCTCTCAGAAAGCCTGAGGATTTTTTCTTCTCTCTCAGCAGATGCATCAGCATCGTTTTGAAATTCAGGGTTTATATTTTCATCCTTTGTCGGGATGGTGTTATCTGAACTATTCATACAATCTTCCTTTCTTATATGTTTTATTAAAAGAGAATTTTAGATAAATATATTTTGTCGCATATCAATTATATCATATCTGTTCTCTTTTATTTCCGAAATGGCAAAACCCCTGAAACGCAGTTGTTTCAGGGGTTTTTGGAATTATTAATTTGTTTTTTTACGAAATGTATTATGAAAGAATTGTGTGCATGGAAACGGCTTTTCCGAGAATCACAACATTTGCACATTCTTCGCCCACAAATACCATGGGTTTGTATGCAGGGTTTTCTGCGACCAGCATAACACCGTTTTCAATGTGATACACTCTTTTAAGTGTTGCCTCATCACCTATAGCAACAGCGGCAATTTCACCATCTGAAACGGTGCTTTGTCTTCTTATTGTGACAATATCGCCGTCAAAAATGCGGGCATTTATCATGCTGTCGCCCCTTGCAATGACGCAAAAATCTCCGTCAACTTTTCCTCCACTGATGGTTTCGATGTCAAAATCAGAATTACATTCAATGGGTGAACCACAGGCAATTTTACCATACATGGGGATTTTTGTTTCAACTGCAGGTGACACGTTTTTGAGTTTCAAATTGGGTTTTGTTTCAATTCCGTTGAGATAGTCAAGAGTAACACCGAATGCATCTGCTATGCATTTCTGTGTTTCAATGTAGGGAGTTTGTTTTGAACATTCCCACTTACTGAGCATCACTCTGTCTGCCTTTAAATCATATTTATCTTTTAAAATATTAATGAATTCTGTCTGGGTATATCCGTTTTGTTTTCTGAGTTCCTTAATTCTTTCTCCGAGAGTTGCCATTTGACCCTTCCTTTCCTTTGTTTGTATCTATCATAACACAAAATTTTAAAAAAATCAACACTTTTTTGAAAAAATGTGTTGACAAAGACACAAAACCGTGTTAATATAAATGTGTCGATATCGAAACATTATTGACACGGGCATTGTGTGTCAGAGAGAAAAATCAGTAATTTACATGGAAGGATGTGTTTCATATGAAACAAAAAGTAGGATTACTTTTCAGAAACGAGAAGGTTTTAATGGCGTTCACTCTCGGTATGTATATGCTGGGATGTGTTATTGAAGCATCGATCTAAGGAGGTACAATGAAACAGATAAAAATATGTCCATATTGCAAAAAGGAGTTTACCACAGATAAAAATGCAAGAAAATTTTGCAAAAAAAGATGTGCATATCTTTATTCAAAGAAAAAAGCAAAAAAAGAAAAAATGTATCTTTGCCAATGGTGTGCAGAAAAGTTCACATCTGGACGAAGAAAAAAATTCTGCCGTGAGGAGTGCAGAAAGAATTATATGAAAGAACTTGGTTATGTATACAAAAATGTAAAGCATATTCCTATGAAAGTTACGCTCTATGATGCGGTAACAAAAAGTAAAGAAGAAGGAATAACCTACGGAAGATACATAAGCCTTCACAAGATCCGGTAAGGGGGATATGATGAAATATTACGCTAAATGTCCCTTTTATGTGGATATGAAAAACAAACAACTTGTGTGCGAGGCAAAGGTCATACACTTTCCTTCGCCTGAAGACAGGGCCTGCTGGCTCAGTATGCACTGCAATAGTTGGAATTTTAAAATATGTAAATTCTATAAGGAACTAATGAAAAAATATGATTCCATTTGACACGGGTTCTCATTTATGCTACAATCTTTATTATAATTTTAACTATCATAGTTTGAGGTGAACATAATGTTTGACGCATTAAAAATTAAGAATGAATGTGTTAGTTGGATCAGAGAATTTTTCGAGAAAAATGGGAAAGATTCAAATGCTGTAGTAGGAATATCAGGCGGTAAAGACAGCTCTGTTGTGGCAGCACTTTGCGTTGAGGCTCTCGGAAAAGACAGAGTGGTTGGCGTTATGATGCCGTGCGGAGAACAATTTGACATTGATTGTTCAAAAAAGCTTATAGAACATTTGGATATAAAGAGTTATACGGTCAACATCAAAGAGATTCAAAATGCTTTTTCAAGTTCCTTGCCCCGTGAACTTGAAATTTCAAGTCAAACAAAGATCAACATGCCGCCCCGCATCAGAATGACAGTGCTTTATGCCGTGTCACAAAGTCTTAACGGAAGAGTTGCGAACACCTGCAACCTCTCTGAGGACTGGGTTGGATATTCCACAAGATATGGTGATGCCGCAGGTGACTTTTCACCTCTTTCAAATCTTACAGTAACAGAAGTCAAAAAGATAGGTCACGTTTTGGGACTTCCTGCAGATTTGGTTGATAAAACACCCATAGACGGACTTTGCGGAAAAACAGATGAAGAAAATCTCGGTTTCACTTATGCCGAGCTTGATATATACATTCGTACGGGAAAAATGGATAATGAGGAAACAAAAAAGAGAATAGATTATCTTCATGAAAGAAATCTTTTTAAACTTCAGCTTATGCCTTCATACAAACCCGGTGCGGAGGAGTTTTAATATTATGGAAAATTTATTTTCAAAATGTACAAGATGCGGATATACATCTGAGCCATATGCCCTTGTCTGCCCGATGTGCGGAGGCGATATGAGGACACCATCAAACGGACAAAATGGGGGATATACTCATATAAAATACAATCCGTGGACTGCATATGTAAGTATGTTTAAAAAGGCAACGGATTATCGGTCGAGAAGCAGACGCAGCGAGTATTGGTATGCATATCTTATGGATTTTATTATCAGGTTTATAATGATGGCGATACTTGTTCCGGCGTTCATGCCGGAGTTTGGACCTGCATTTAAAACGGAAACCTATGAAACAGTTGCACATATAACGGAATATGTTTATATGGTATATACTCTTGTAATCCTATTTCCGCAACTCACCCTCACGGTACGCAGACTCCATGACATAGGAATGAACGGAATATGGGCTGCAATGACGCTTTTTCCCGTTGGGTCAATTGTAATACTGTATTTTATGACAAAAGACAGTATGCCGGGTTATAATATGTACGGCCCAAATCCAAAAGAAACAGAATGAAAATAAAAAAACCGAAACATTCACGAAAAGTGTTTGTTTCGGTTTTTTCTATAGGAAATTTCGCATAACTTAGTTTGCGGGATAAGATATATCAAATAACGCACGATTCCCGGATACAGATTATGCCTTTTGCCGCATCAAATCACGCCATATTTGCGTATGCCATACAAAAATAGTTAAATCATCTATATATGCGGAATATCTGTGGGCTCTGCAGGAGCAGAAGGTGGATTTGGAGTATCGGCAGGCTCTTGCGTGGGATTTTCAGGAGCAGGAGATTCAGGTTCTGAACCTGTGTTGCCTTCGCCCTCATTTTCCGGAGCTTCACCATTTTCGTTTTTGTTTTCAGATTCCTCTTCTTCAGGATTCTTTTCTTCGTCATCATCTTTGGTGCTGCTTGAATAAATTGGAGCATCTTTTGTCCATCCAACATATTTCGAGTGATTTTTTCCACCACAATAGCCTGTCAGAAATTTGTCGTTGGCATATTCGGTCTGTGCAGAATATGATTCATACATTCCTGTATACGGACATACCTTTGCCTTAACTATTCCCTTTGGTACATCAAAAGTTTCAGGCTCCAACCCATCATGAATTTTTGTCATAATATTTTTCCAAACGGTTATGGATGGGTTTGTACCGGTATTTACAGCTTTGGGTTTGTCATAACCAAACCATACACCTGCACAGTAATGAGGTGTATATCCAATGAACCATTTGTCCATGTTTTTATCTGTGGTACCTGTTTTTCCGCAGGTGTCATTCTGACCGATTTTTGAGCCTGCTGCAGTTCCCGATGAGGTAACACCAAAAAGTAACTGATGTGTTAAAAAGGCTGTTTCTTTTGAAAATGCCTTGTTCTTATGTTGTTTTTTCTCATAAAAAAGTTTGCCGTTTCTGTCATAAATTTTGGTGTAGGATGTCGGTTCTATATATGTTCCGCCGTTTGCAA
Organism: Oscillospiraceae bacterium; assembly: GCA_015069015.1. Classification (GTDB taxonomy): domain Bacteria; phylum Bacillota; class Clostridia; order UMGS1810; family UMGS1810; genus RGIG1828. The sequence goes on along the minus strand of SVJK01000001.1, from coordinate 58,063 downwards.
TAGCGGCATATGCTGCTGTCATTTCAAGGGGTGTTGCACCGTCAGTTAAACCGCCAAGAGCCAAGGATAGATTTTTATCTGAATACTCTTTGCCATTTCTTGTAACAGAGTCTACCAGTGAGCTTATATGAAGCTTGTTTTTCAGGTAATCAAAAGCAACATCTATGCCCATTTCTTTAAGTACATTTACAGCCGGAACATTGTATGACCAGGCAACTGCTGTTTTGACCGGAACCGGTGCTGTATAGTTGCCGTTTGAATTTTTAGGTGTCCATGAGCCGATTGTGATTTTTGAGTTACCGATGTATGATGAAAGATTGATAACATTTTCTTCAAGAGCCGGAGCATACACTGCAATTGGTTTTATGGAAGAACCCGGCTGACGTTTACTCATGCTTGCACGGTTTAAAACTCTGAGTCCGTCTTTTTTTCCTCTTCCTCCGACAATGCCTTTGATTTCGCCTGATGAGGGTTCAATCACAACCATTGCGGACTGGAGTAAATCACTTCCGCCAAGGTTTGGGAAGTTTGAATCGTTTTCGTAATATTCTTCCATTATTGTCTGAATTTCAGGATCGACTGTTGCATATATTTTTAGACCACCGTTGCAAAGGAGATCTTCCGCAAACTGCTCAGTATAATCAAATTCTTTCATAAGATCTGCTTTTGCCTGCTCGAAGATGTAGTCTGCAAAATATGACTGCTGATCATCCGTGAAATCATCCTTATGATTTTCGGGATTTTCGAACACAAGTTCTTCCGATGCGGCATTGTTGTACTGTTCATTGTTTATATATCCGAGTTCCAACATCTTTCCGAGAACCAAAAGTTGTTTTTTCTTGTTGTTTTTGGGATTTACAATAGGATCATATGTGGTGGGATATTGTGTAATTCCCGCAATACACGCACACTCTGCCAGAGAAAGTTCACTTACATCTTTTCCGAAATACACATTAGAAGCAGCTTGCACACCGTGAACACCCTGACTTAAGTATATGGAATTCATATACATTTCAAGAATCTGATCTTTATCCATCTTGGACTCAAGAACAATTGCTCTTGTAATCTCACGAAGTTTTCTTGCATTGGTTCGTTCGTTGTCTTTGGTAATATTTTTTACAAGCTGTTGTGTGATTGAACTTCCACCATAGGAAGAGTCACCTTTTATAAATACATTTATAGCTGCACCGAGTGTTCTTTTCAAATCAACACCGCTGTGAGAATAGAATCTTTCGTCTTCAATTGCAACAAATGCATTCTGCAAATCCTTAGGTACGTCTTCAATGTCAACCCAGATTCGTTTTTCGGATGATTTGAACTGTTCATACTCAATCAGGTTACCGTATTTATCCGTGTAATAAATGGTTGAAGACAGACGCATATCAAATGCAGTGAAATCATCTCCGAAAGAAAAATCAAAAAGAGAATAAAACCACATAGCACCGCCTATTAGCGCAACAAGCATAAGAACAGAAAGGATTTTAAGGGCAATAACAAAAATCCTGAATCCGGTTCCCGCCCGTCTGCGGGATTTTTCTTTTTTGATTTTCTTTGATTCACTTTTGCTTTGACGTAAACTTTGATTAGATCTGATGCTGTCAAGTTTCTTCATAAAACCATCATCTCCGGCTGAATAATTTATGTGAATTTATAAAACAATATACACAGGTGATAATAAAATGATAAAAAAAGTTTTTATAATATGCTCCGTATGTCTTATGTTGGGTGTTGGATTTACCTTTATGTGGCAAGTAGCGGAGGAACCCAAAAATACGGCAATTCCCGAACGCGAAGTGGGAAAAGGCTACGGCAGTATTTCCGGACAAAGCAGTGATACGGGTGATACTCAGGATAAAGAGAATGAAAAATACCTTCTTGTTCTTGAAAATGAAAAGCTTTGTGCCTATAAGATAAAAGGAGAAGACAAAACTCTTTTAAAAAGCTTTCTCTTTTCATCCACTTTGATTGAAAACAGCGAGGTTTCAAAGCTCACTGACGGAATATATGCCTCAAGTTATGAGGAACTTTGTCTCTATATGGAATCCTATATCAGCTGACCTGTCACCATTCTGTCTTGTCCTGCATAATCTTTTGTAACGAGAATGTGCGAGAATTCATTTTTCATAATGTCAGAAACTGCATTCCCCTGATTGTATCCGATTTCGAAAATAAGTTCTCCGCCACACTTTAATATCTTTTTTATATTATTGACGATTTTTTTATAAAATATAAGCCCGTCCTCTCCACCGTCAAGAGCAAGTTTTGGCTCGAATTCTGAAACATCCCTCATAAGTGATGATATGCAGGAAGTTTCAATATATGGCGGATTTGAAACCACCACATCAAATTTGTTTTTAAAATCATAATCCCAGATGGCATCTTTTATGAGAAAATCAATTTTTTCCTCCACCTGATTTCTTTTTGCGTTTCTTTTTGCAACCCTGATTGCATCGGGGCTTATGTCGGTTGCTGTAATGCGAGCGTTTTTCATATATTTTGCAAGTGACACCGAAATTGCTCCCGAACCTGTACAAAGGTCTAAAACTGCAATGCTTGAATCGGAATATTTTTCAATTATATATTCAGTTATTATTTCTGTGTCAGGACGCGGAATAAGAACTGCGGGACAAACCTCAAATTCAAGAGACATAAATTCCTTTATTCCCGTGATATATGCGACAGGCTCGCCCTTTGCTCTTCTTTTGCAAAGGGAATATGCCTTTTTCTCATCTTGAGAGTCGACAGGAATATCGGGATGGGTTTTAATGTACAGACTGTCTTTTGAAAGGACGTGTCCCAAAAGAATTTGTGCTTCCATAAAAGGTGACGGAACGCTGTTTTTCAAAATATCTGCACAGGATTTTAATACATCTTTTAAAATCACCATTTGTCATCTTCTTTGTTTTCGGGAATAACAGCTTTCATTGCAACTATTGCAACTTCAAGTTGACTCTCATCAGGCTCTCTTGTTGTGAGCTTCTGGAGCCACAGCCCCGGTTTTGTCAAAAGTCCGACAATTCCATTGGGCTTTTTGCCTGCAATTTTTGTGATTTCATAGGACACCCCTGCAACTACCGGGAGAAGCAAAAGTCTGTATCCTATGCGTATCCACACGTTTTTCCATGAAAAAAGAGAAAACATAAGTATGCTTATGACCATAACGATTAAAAGAAAACTTGTGCCGCATCTTGGGTGAAGGCGACTGTATTTTTTTGCATTTTCAGGGGTGAGTTCCACTCCTGCTTCATATGCCGCTATGGTTTTGTGTTCAGCACCGTGATATTCAAAAACTCTTTTAATATCACTCATATGGGACACGCCCCAAAGGTATAAAAGGAAAATACTGATTTTCACGGCACCCTCAACAAGATTCAAACCGATACGGTTACTTATGAATCGTGAGAAGAATCCGGCAATAACCGTTGGGAGAATCATGAAAAGTCCAACGCTGAATACCAAAGATACCGCTACAGCAAAATATATTGCAATGTCTTTAATTTTGTCGCCGAGTTTATCTTCAAGCCATTTTTCAAATTTTGAGGGCTCATTGGATGAGTCACCTTCTTCAAGGTCAACCTGGTCGGCAGAAAACATAAGACATTTAACACCTGTAACCATAGAATCTATAAAGGCAAGGACACCTCTTAAAATCGGAATTTTATTAAGTTTATATTTTGTAATGAAAGAACTTGTTTCCTTTTCATCAATGACTATTTCACCGCTCGATTTTCTCACTGCGGTTGCAATTTTTGAAGGGCCTTTCATCATAACACCTTCAATTACCGCCTGACCGCCGATGGAAGTCATATGACAACATTTATTTTCGTTTTTTTTGTTCATCTTGTCCTCCGGTTTGAGAATATTATAAAAAGTACATACTCCCCCTATTTTCGACTACTACAATTATAAATCAACATGTAAAAATAGTCAATTGTTGTAACAGATATTTAATATTAGTACATTAAAAAATTAACAAATTTTTTACAAGTAAAATGATAAATATTCTTGTGTAAAAGATAAATATGTGATATAATTGATGGCAAGATAAAAAATTATGGGAGTTGATTTAATTTGGCTATGAAAATATGTCCTGTATGTAAAAAAGAATATGATGATTTGGAGTTGACTTGCCCTTACTGTGGCTATGTCCCCCAAGAAGCAGAAGAAGATTCGGTAATCAGCGAAAACACGGATGATTCAGTAATCAACGAAAATACGGAAGATTCAGTAATCAACGAAAATACGGAAGATTCAGAAAGTATTGATGTGCAAACTGATAATGATGAAGAGGGAAAAAACAATAAAACTCTCAAAATTATTGCCGGTGTTTTAGTTGTAATTCTTGTTGCTTTGGCTGCATTTTTGGTATATACCAAATTTATTGCACCGAGAAGAGACGGCAAAGTTAAAGTTGATTATGTCGCAAAGATTTCCGAAGCTGTAATGGAGGACACAATAAAAGATGTCGACGGCATCAGTGCAAAAGAGCTTGACGGAACATTCAGCGATCAGGTAAACGGTGTGTATTTTACTTTCACTGCAGAAAAGAAAAGTGTTCAGAATGCAACACCATCTGAGCAAAGTATTCCCGATGATACAATTGTTGATTCTGCGGCAGATTCGGCAGCCGGAGAACAGGTAGAGTCTGACGTTGTTATCGATACTGTTGAATATGACGGAACATATGTGTCAGGTATGACTCAGAAAAGAATCCGCGATCAGGTTATTATGAACTTCATTGAAACTGAATATCTTTATGAACAGTATAACGAATATATAAAAGGAACAGGTTCTCTCAAAGATGACTTTGAGGGATTTATCAAAGCAAACGGCTACGAAGACAGGGTTAATGAATTTGATGTTGAAAAGGGTATATCTCAGGAACTGGCTTTTGATACAGAACATGGATATTTCAAGATTGAAGAGGGATTTCTGAAACTGTTTGGTGAGACCGGAACTGAAATCGGAAAATTCAAAATAACTTCAAAAGGTCTTGTTGATATGTCATGCTACTACGAGCGTGAAAAATCCACGGATGAGTTTTATACGGTTTATTCAATAGAGATGGATAACTATGGTGAAACACAGAAAGTTTTTATCCGTATGTACAGTGACGGATATTTTATATATGAACCCGAAGGAATGCCGGAATATGTGCAGGCAGGAACCTATAAGGTTGAAGATGACGGAATATATGCAAGCATAGGCGGAAGCGTTGCTTTCTTCTATGTAACGGATTCCGGAATTTCAAATGTAATTCTCACAAAATAAATATAATGGGGATGTAAAAAATTCATTTGAAACTTTTACATCCCAATATTTTGGAAAAACTGCAAAGTGCAAAGAATATGGAGGGAGAAGAAATGAACAAAAAAACAGTAGTGACAGTATCGGTGATTTCAGTTGCATTCATAACAGCTCTCATCCTTGTTCTTTCACTCACCGGGCCGAGGGTGAAAAAGAAAGGTGACCATAAAACACAAACAGCAATGGAACACCTTTCTTCATCAGATGCAACACCCGGAGAAAACCTTGAAACAATAGAAAAAGAGCTTAGTCCTCAGACCTTTGCAGGGTACTATGTTGATAAAAATGACGGCTGGTACTATCAATTTACTTATGAACCCACAGGTGAATATGAGGGAACGTTTTCAGGCGGGTTTGATCCGTCATATAAAAATGACAGTATAGATACAGGCGAGGACATAAAACTCACCGGTGAGTGGAAACTTGAAAACGGCGAAATAAAACTATACAGCGGCGGTTCCTATCAGGATTCCATGTGGGCTTGTGACGGATATATAGTTGACTCGAAAAACTATTTTGTAGGAGACATTGATCTTAAAAGCGAAACTCAGCAGTCAATGTTTGTAAGCCGTGCACCTCAAAGCGGTGACACGCAGATTATTAATCTCTACAGTGACAACAACGCCATTCTTGAAATAGTGAAAGATTCAGGAAAGACTGATTCGGGGCAGGGTAGTCCTGTAAAGGAAATGTATGCCGGCACCTATGAGATAACAGATAACATTCTTCTCATAACTATTGGGCAGTCAACTCAGGAATACTATATTGTAAATGACGGTTTTGCAAAATGGATATATAACAAAGTTTAAGGAGAGGCAAAGATGAATATTTCACAGTTAAAAAAAGAATTTGTTAAGATTTATGGCGGGGATGAATCTGATATCAGAGTTTTTGCATCTCCCGGAAGAGTAAATCTTATAGGTGAGCATACAGACTATAACGGCGGATATGTTTTCCCTGCGGCTCTTAAGATGAACACCACGGTTCTTGCAAGAAAAAGAGATGATGATATCATAAGGCTTAAAGCCACAGACTTGGAGAATATTGTTGAGGCAGACATAAAAAAACTCGATTCCTACAAAGGCATCAAGTGGGGGGATTATCAGATTGGTGTAATGTATATTCTGTCAGAGGCGGGATATACAATAGTCGGTGCAGACCTTTTGTATCATGACACAGTTCCCCACGGAAGCGGACTTTCATCATCTGCTGCAAATGAGGTTTCAACTGCGCTTTGTTTTGCCACACTTTCCAATGAGAAAAACGGAAAGAATGAAAAAGTTGATATGATAGAGATGGCAAAGATTTCTCAGAAAGCAGAAAGAGAGTATGCAGGAGTTAATTGCGGTATTATGGATCAGTTTGCTTCAAGTATGGGAAAAGAAAACCACGCAATTTTCCTGGATTGCAAAACTCTTGATTTTTCTTTGGTTCCTCTGGATCTTGGAAACAAAAAAATTGTAATTTCCAATACCAACAAAAAGCACGCTCTCGGAAGTTCAAAATATAACGAAAGACGTGCAGAATGTGAAAAAGGTCTTGAGATTCTAAAGAGTGCAATGCCTGAAAAGAATTTCCTTGGTGAAATCAGCAAGGAAGAATTTGACACCCACAAACATCTTATAACAGATGAGGTGATTTTAAAAAGAGTAACCCACGTTATTGAAGAAGATGACAGGGTTTTGAGAGCCGTGGATGCTCTTAAATGCGGTGACATAGAAACTTTCGGAAAACTTATGAACAGTTCCCATGATTCTTTGCGTGATAATTACGAAGTAAGTTGCTTTGAACTCGACACCATGGTGGATGAGGCAAGAAAGATAAAGGGAGTAATCGGTTCAAGAATGACAGGCGCAGGCTTTGGCGGATGTACGGTCAGCATTGTGGATGGTGCAAGCGTTGATGAATACATTGAAAAAGTCGGAAAGAATTACGAAGAAAAAACCGGCATAAAACCCGATTTTTATGTAACCGAAACGGGAGATGGCGGAAAAGAAATTTTATAATACCGGAGAAAAAATCATGGATATAGTAGTTGCAACAAATAACAAAGGGAAACTTTCTGAAATCAAAAAGATTCTTTCATCTCACAATGTTCTCTCACAAAGTGATGTGGGAGCAGACATTGAAGTTGATGAAACAGGAGTAACCTATGAAGAAAATGCATTTTTAAAGGCAGAGGCTATAAGGGCATACACAGATAAAATCATCATTGCAGACGATTCAGGTCTTGAGGTTGACGTCTTAGACGGTGCTCCCGGACTTTACAGCGCCCGCTATGCAGGAGAGGGGACAACTCCCATGCAGGGAATTGAAAAACTTCTTTTCAATCTCAAAGATTATAAACCCGAAGAAAAAACTGCACGTTTTGTATCCTGCATTGCACTTTTGATGCCAAACGGCGAAAAGCACACATTCAGAGGCGAGTGCGAAGGACTCATAATTGATGAACTCCGAGGCGAAAACGGATTCGGATTTGATCCTGTTTTCTATGTGGAAGATTTCAAAAGAACTTTTTCTGAAATTTCGGACGAAGAGAAGAATTCCATAAGTCACAGGTTTAAAGCACTCGAAAAATTAAGAGATTTTCTGGATACCATATAAAATATGGGGCTGTAAATTAATTTGCCGAATTAATTTGCAACCCCTCTTTTGTTTTAAAATATTCTCAGTTGTCTGAGCAACGTGCAAAATTCCTGCCTTGTTTTCACCTGACATATTTCAAACATATTTTTAAGTTTATATTTTATTCCGTTTACAGACATATTGACCCTTGATGCAATTTCCTCATAGGTGTTTCCCTCCAGCATCAATTCAACAATAATAAAGTCGGGATCACAAAGGGAAGAGAGCAGGGTTTCGATTTTAATAAGCCTTTTCACTTCTTCATCTGAGTAGAAAAGTTTGTCGCCGGAATTTTCGGCATCATTTTTCAAAGAAACTTTTTCAAATTGCTTATCAGATACATTGCCGGTTGTTTCTCCGGTAACAAATGTACTTGAAATATATATTATAACTGAGTTAATATTTTTATTCTTACAAAGCAGTTTTGCAAGTTCAAGTCCTGCACCTGCAAAACAATCAAGATTTGATTTCACATGAGTTATAGCAGGTTTGTGCATGGTGACGAGGCTGTTGCCGCCATAACTTGCAATGAATATGCTTTCTTTGTTTTCAAGATGACTTATAAGGGAAATTGCCGCAAAATCATTGACACAAATACAACCGTCAAACTCTGATTGTCTTTTTGAAAAGTCTTCAAAACAACGAACAAGTGAACCTCTGTTATAAAACACGTTGTCTTTGCAGGGCTCCAGAGCAAAAAATGCTTCTTCCTTGAATTTGTCACTTGTAGAATTGGGATTGACTCCGTAAAGACATATTTTTGTACTGCCGCAAGACTTGAGATGTGTGTAAAGAGTATTCATATCTTTTGAAATATCTCCGGTCACAACAGAATAGGTTTTTCCTCCGAGGCCGGGAGTGTGATTGCCCATAACTATAATTCTGTTTTGGAAAAAGGTTTTGGCGGTATCTGTTATTTCATCAAGCCATGCTGCATCGGAACCTATGACAAAAAGCACGTCGTTTTCTGTTACAAAAAATTCATTAAGTTCTTCAATGCATGAGAGGAGAATAAGCATAAAACGTTTTTGCTTTTTTTCGTTTAAAAGTCCGCCAAATATTCTTTTGTACCAGTTACTGCATTCGTACTGTGGCTCACCGATGGCAAAGCATGTCATTTGAATCACCTCATTATACAAAAATGGTATCATAGCACGGTAAATTAGTCAAGTACAGAAAAATGTGAAAGAATATCCACGAGATTTTGCTTGATAAATGAAAAGTTTTATAGTACATTATAAGTAAAATGTTGTGAAAATATATAAATCATGGTTTACTCATCCGAAGGGAGGAAGATATATGAAAATTACATGGCTCGGTCAGGCAGGTCTTATGTTTGAAACAGACGGAAAAATCATAATTTCCGATCCCTACCTTTCCGACAGCGTTGAAAAAATTAATCCGAAAAACAGACGCAGAATACCTGTTTGTGAAAAATTTCTGAAAATAAAGCCCGACATAATACTTCTCACTCACAATCATCTTGATCACACAGATCCTGAAACTCTGAAACACTACCTTAAAGATGATTCGGGTGTTCTGGTGCTGGCATCCGCCAATGCCTGGGATAGCGTGAGAAAATTTGGCGGTGATAATAATTATGTTGAGTTTAATCCCGGAACAGTCTGGACTGAGGGGAATGTGAGATTTACTGCAGTAAAAGCGGAACACTCCGACCACTGCGCAATCGGAATTATTGTTGAGGCTGAAGGAAAGAAATATTACATTACCGGAGACACTCTTTATAATACAGATGTTTTAGATGGTCTCCCGCCTGATATCGACTACATATTCCTTCCTGTAAACGGCGTTGGCAACAATATGAATATGACAGATGCCGCCGCCTTTTGCACAAAGGTGGGAGCAGTTGCAATACCATATCACTGCGGACTTTTTGATAGTCTCAGCCTTGATGATTTCCCCTTTGAAAATAAGGTTGTACCATCTGTTTATGAAGAAATAGAATTGCAGGAGAGATAATAATGAAAATCACACGAATTGAACTTATAAAAGTTAAACCTCGATGGATGTTTCTCAAAATGTATACCGACACAGATATTGTGGGACTTGGCGAACCTGTGCTTGAAGGACATACCAATGCAGTTGAAGCGGTTATAAATGAGTTTGAGGAGTATCTTATAGGAAAAGATCCCATGCAGATTGAACACCACGTTCAGGCACTTTACCGCGGCGGTTTTTATCGTGGAGGACCTTTGATGCTGTCTGCCATAAGCGGAATAGAACAGGCAATGTGGGACATAAAAGGTAAATATTATAACTGTCCCGTGTATGAGATGCTGGGCGGAAAATGCCGTGATAAAATCAGAATGTACACCCATGTGAAACGCGCGGCTGTGGGCGGTGACTTTTCCATAGATGAAATGCTTGAAATCACACAAAGCCGTCTTGATGAAGGATATACTGCACTTAAATATTCCATAATTCCGCCGATAAAGGCAATAGAATCCCCTGAAAACACGCAAAAACACGTTGAACGTTTCAGGGCAATAAGGGAAAAGATTGGCATGGGTGTGGATCTTGCCATAGATTTTCACGGAAGAGTAAGTCCTGCTATGGCTATAAGACTTGCCGAGGAACTGAAACCCTATACGCCCTTTTTTATAGAAGAACCCTGTCTTCCTGAAAACGTGGACTGTATGGTAAATATTGCACGTTCAACTTCTGTTCCGATTGCCGCAGGGGAGAGACTTTTTGGAAAATGGCAATACAGAGAACTTCTGGAAAAGCAGGCAGTAAGCGTTGTTCAGCCTGACATCTGTCACTGCGGAGGTATATTTGAAGGCAGAAAAATTGCTGCAATGTCAGAACTGTACTTTGGCTCTGTTGCACCTCACAATCCCCTTGGCCCCATATCACTTGCATCCTGTATCCAACTTGATGCCTGCATACCCAACTTCCTTGTTCAGGAGCATCCGGGAAATCCCGATAAATCCGACCTTGGTGTGGGATATATCAGGAATCCTTTTGTGATAAAAGACGGTTACATTGATGTTCCAAAAGGACCGGGGCTTGGTGTTGAACTTGATGAAGAGGCATTAAAAGATAAAATCTACGACGGAAAATGGACAACTCCAAGACAGTATTTTGAAGATGGTTCTGTGGCAGACTGGTAAAAAGGAGATGTGAAAATGGGAAAACGATGGTCAGAAGAAAGAATATGGAACTGGTACAATTCCCGTCCCTGGATTAGAGGATGTAACTACATGAGCGCAGACTGTGCCAATAGAATTGACCAGTGGCAATCTCTTGGATTTGAGAAAAGAATGGAAACTGCAGAGAAGGAACTCACTCTTGCTGAGAGTATTGGTTTTAACAGTTTACGTCTTGTAGTGGATTTTGTGGTCTGGAGAGATGAGCATGACACTTTTTTTGAACGCTTTGACAGATATCTTGATATGCTTAAAAAGCATAATATGACTGCAACGGTAGTTCTTGCAAATGATTGTATGCCACCCAAAAATGATGCATGGAAAGAACCGAAAATCGGTGTTCAGACCTATGACTGGGGCTACCATGGAGGAAGAAAAAATTCTCAGCATGGCACATTTTCTGTTCCGGGATTCCATGTTCTTGACGAGGAAGAATCAAGAGAGCAGTATTACCGGATGATACAAGAAATTGTTGAAAAACATAAAAACGATGAGAGAATTATTATCTGGGATGTATATAACGAAGCGGGCAACAGTAACCGTCAGGATATAACAATGCCACATCTTAAAAAAATCTTTGAAATAATAAGAGAAATTGATCCTATTCAGCCTTTAACAAGTTGTGTGTGGAATTTCAGAGGCGATCCCAAAGTGGAACTTCTGGAAACTGAGAAATATTCCATAGAGAATTCGGATATCATATCATACCACAGTTATTCAGATTATCAGGACAACATAAAGGAAATCAAAAGACTTAAAGCCTACAACCGTCCCATAATAAACACCGAGTGGCTCGGGAGATGCTATGGAAATACAGTTGAGGAAATGTTTCCGCTTTTCTATCTTGAAGGCATCGCTTGCTACAATTGGGGCTTTGTTGCAGGTAAGTATCAGACATATGAACCATGGAACAAGGTGTGGGATGAATACGAAGAAAACCCTGATATGAATTTTGATTTTACAAAGTGGTTCCATGACCTCTACAGACCAAATCATCATCCGTATAATCCAAAGGAGATAGATATCATAAAGGAATACTGTGATCTGGCAGATAAGGATTTTGAGCAAAAAAAGGAGAAAAACAAGTGAAGACAGAGAAATCAGTATTTATAACGGGTGCGCAAGCAGGCACCGGATTTGCCATAGCGGAAAGATTTGCCCGGGAGGGCTATGCAGTTTTCATTGGAAGCAGAAACGGAGAAAATGCAAAGGGAAGTGCAGAGAAAATCCAAAAAGAATATGGAGTTTTTTCCAAAGGATATGAATATCAGACTGAGGTTTTATGCGAGGAAGAAGTAAAGTCTATTTTTGACGACATAAAAAATACGGGATATCTTCTTGATACCCTTGTTTTAAATGCGGCAAATCTTGGAATCGGTCAGGTCAGTTTCGATGTTGACATAGAAGAATTTATGAATGTTTTCCAAACAAACATCGGCTGGAACTTTCTTATGGCACGAAATGCAGGAGAACATATGAGGGAAAAAGGAAAAGGGTCAATAGTATTCATAGGCTCAAATTCTGCACTCCGTGTAACGGAAAACCGTTGCGCTTACTGTTCCTCTAAAAGTGCCATAATTGCAATGTCAAAATCCCTGGCAGTTGACTGGGGAAAATATGGCATACGTTCAAACTGTGTTTTGCCGGGAATGATAAAGACAAAACGCTGGGAGGAAAACCTCAACAATACTAAATACGCTCTTGCAAACTATACTCCCATTGAAGATATTGCTGAGTTTGAGGATATCGCCAATGCTGTGTGGTATTTTGGCACTGACCAGTCCAGAAACACTACCGGATCAGAATTGGTAGTAGATGGCGGAATGCTTGCCCAACTTACTCCAAACATAGAAAGGAAACTTTGGGAATGAAAGGTATAAGACAGGAAATCATAGAAACTATCGTGAGGGAAAGGCTTATTGTAATTGTAAGAGGGATAGAAAAAAGCAAACTTATTCCTCTTTCAGAGGCAATGTATGAAGGTGGTGTGCGCCTTCTGGAGGTTACCTATTCCACCGACGGCAAAGTAACAGACGAGGAAACTGCCGAAAGCATAAAGCAATTGTCTGAGCACTTTAAAGGCAGAATGCATATCGGTGCAGGAACTGTTGTCACGAAGCGTCAGGTGAAACTCACCAAAGAAGCGGGCGGAGAATTTATAATTGCCCCCGACACAAATCCCAAAGTCATAGAAAAAACCATTTCACTTGATATGGTTTCTATCCCCGGTGCCCTCACTCCGACGGAAATCTGCACAGCCCACAGATGCGGTGCGGATTTTGTGAAACTTTTTCCGGTGACAAGCCTTGGAGCAGAATATGTAAAAGCAATTAAGGCTCCCCTTGGCGGCGTAAAACTTCTTGCGGTTGGCGGGGTGAATGACAAAAATATGGGAGACTATCTGAAGACGGGAATTTCAGGCTTTGGTGTGGGTTCCAACATCATTGATAAAAAACTTCTGGAAAAAGAAGACTACAGTGCGATAACAGAACTTGCAAAAAGGTATGTCAATGCTGCAAAGGGAGAATAATTATGGCACATTATATAACAATAGACGGTGGCACAAGCAACACCAGGGTGAGCCTTACACGGGATGAGGACGTAATTTCCACATTGAGAATTTCACTGGGAGCATTTTCTGTTCTTGATAATAAAAGTGCGCTGAAAGAAGCAATCAAGTCTGCAATAGACTCACTATTGTCAAATTCTAAAAAGTCATACGAGGATATAGAGTGTATTCTTGCATCAGGAATGATAACCTCAGAATTCGGTCTTTGTCCCCTGGACCATATTAATGTTCCGGCAGGTCTTGGAAAATTGCATCAAAATATGGAAAGAGTGATTTTAGACGAAATCTGTCCTGTCCCGTTTATGTTCGTGCGGGGAGTAAAGTGCATTGGAGACAGCCTTGAAGATACAGATATGATGCGTGGAGAAGAAACTGAACTTATGGGCATTATGACGGACAGTGAAAGGGATTGTATATATATTCTTCCGGGCTCTCACTCAAAAGTAATAAGAGTGAATCCTGACCGGGAAATAGAAACATTTTCCACTCTTTTAACAGGGGAAATGGTAAAGGCAATATCTGATGATACCATTTTAAAAGATGCAATAGACTTAAAATGTAAAAATATAGATTATGAATATCTTTTAAAGGGGTATAAATTCTGCAAAGAGCATGGAATAAACAAATCCCTTTTCAAGGTCAGAATTTTGAAAAATGTTTTCTCTGCCGGTTCATCGCAGTTATATAGTTTTTTCCTTGGAATAATTTTGACTGATGAAATAAAAGAAGTGGAGAAATATGATGTTCCTCTGGTTGTAATTGGAGGAAAACATCAACTCAAAGAGGCGACTGCTGCGATTCTTCGCGAGGTTTCTTCAAAAGAGATTATTGTCCTTTCTGATGAACAGGTAGACCAATCGGTCACAAAGGGACTTATGAAAATTTATAAAGGATAAAATACAACAAAAAAGCAGGCTGAGCCTGCACCCAAGTCGCGAGCGTAATTTGATATACATCTTATCTCGCGAACTAAATTCTGCGTAATTTCCTATATAGCAAAAAACGGCTGCTGAAAACCCGATTTGGTTTTTGGCAGCCGTTCTTTTTATAGATTTTTTTGCTTATCAGTCATCATTTTGAGGATTTGTGGCAGTTTCAAAAATTGCCTCAACTTCTTTAGACGGTTTTTTGTCAATAAGTGTAAAGAATATTGCAGCTATCGCACCTGCAATAAATCCGGGAAGAAGTTCGTATATTTCAGATGTGATGATGGTAAATGTTGCTCCACCGTCAAAAGCAATGGTAAAGCTATCTGAAACTAACCACAAAATATCCACCACAGCACCTGCAACTATACCTGCAATTGCACCGTTATATGTAAATCTCTTCCAGAAAAGTGAAAGAAGAATTACAGGGCCAAATGCCGCACCAAAAAGTGCCCACGCATTTGATACAAGTTTCATAATTGCAGCTGCGGTGTCGCCTTTGCTGTTTGCAATAAAGAAAGCAATTACTGCAACGATAACAACAACAATTCTTCCAACCCAGAGAAGTTCTTTTGCGGAAGCGTTCTTTCTTATAAGGGGTTTGTAGATATCACTTGTGAATGAGGAAGATGCAACAAGGAGCTGGGAATCTGCAGTAGACATTGAAGCCGCAATGATTGCCGCAAGGAGTATTCCACCGATAAATGCAGGGAAGAGTTTTCTTGCAAGAACGACGAAGATAAGTTCCTGATTTCCAACATCAGAGAGAAGATAGTTTGCAAAACTCTGACCGTCTAAAATAAACATTCTTCCGAAATATGCAATAGCAATGGTAGCACCAAGTGCAAGGATAATCCATACGGTTGCTACAATTGTTGATTTTTTAATCATACTTGGTTTTTCGATAGCCATAAATCTTACGAGGATGTGAGGCATACCAAAATATCCGAGTCCCCATGCAAGTCCTGATACGATGTCTTTCCAACTTGCAGAGAAGAAGTTGTTTACGAAACTGTATTCGGTTTCGCCAACTGTGATTGTTTCTTTAAGAAGTGAGGCATCTGTTGTTCCAAATGCAACAATCATAATCGGAACAGCAAGAACTGCCACAAGCATTAAAAGTCCCTGGAAAAAGTCTGTCCAGCAAACCGCTTTATAACCGCCGAGGAATGTGTAGATAAGAATGATTGCTGCAAAGGTAATCATTGCAGTGTTTTCGCCAAGATTTGGGAAAAGCTGTGTGAAAACTTTTGTTCCTGCAGAAAATCCTGAAGCAACATAAATTGTGAAACTTACAAGGAAAACTATCGCACAGATAATTTTGAGTGCAGAGCTTTTTGCAAGGAATCTGTTTGTGAGATACTGGGGAACTGTTATAGCATCGCCTGCAGCCTTTGAGAATTTTCTGAGTCTTTTTGCAACGATAATCCAGTTGAGGATTGTTCCTATTGCAAGACCGATTCCGATCCACGCCTGGCCAAGACCGAGAGCAAGGATACTTCCCGGAAGTCCCATAAGAAGCCATGCACTCATATCAGATGCCTGGGCACTCATTGCAGTAACCCACGGTCCCATGGCTCTTCCGCCTAAAAAATATTCTTTTTCGCCATTGCCTTTACTTTTGAAGAAGAACACAACACCTACTGAAAGCATTGCAACAAAGTAAAGAACGAAGGCAAGTACTTCATAATTCATGATTTCAAATCCTTTCATTTATTAAACTGTTAAAGCAAATTATAACATACTTTGACAAATAATGCAAGGTTTTTTCAGGATTTCCTTTTGTCATTCACCGGCAAAGGAAAAGGAGCATATTATGTAAATGGAGGGAAAAAGATTTATGAATAATGTTTTAGTTATAGGTGGAGACAAAAGATTTTTATATCTTTCCCGAATTCTTGAAGAAAAAGACTGTCATGTCAGAAACTTCGGCATTGATGCAAAAAAAGAAGAGTATGATATGGAATCTTTTGAAGATGAGGTAAAGAGAGCAGATGTAATAATACTTCCCATACCCTATACCAAGGACGGGATAACTGTAAACACCCCTCTTTGTGATGAGTGTCTGTATCTTTCAAAGATTTACACAAATGTTAAAGCTGATGCTCTCATATTCGGTGGAGTTGTGGGAGAAAGATTTCTGCCTCCCGAAAATTTGAATTTCTATGACTATGCCAAAAGGGATGATTTTGCATATTTGAATGCTGTTCCCACAGCCGAGGGGGCAATTGAAGCAGTGATGAAGCATATGCCGGGAACGGTACTTGGTTCAAATGCACTTGTCACAGGTTTCGGTAAATGTGCAAAGATTCTTTCTTTCACTTTGAAATCTCTTGGTGCAAATGTGACCGTGTGTGCAAGACGCTCATCCGACCTCTCTTTTGCAAGAGCCCTTGGAATGAACGGGGTCAGGATTTCCAAAATGAAAAATCATCTTGGAACAGCCGATGTGATTTTCAACACCGTACCTCATATAATTTTCGGAAAAGAAGAGTTGAAACTTATAAGAAAAGAATGTCCTCTTGCAGACATTGCGTCACTTCCGGGGGGTGCGGATAAGGTATTGGCACAAAGAGAGGGTGTAAACTATCTTTTTCTTCCCGGAATTCCCGGAAAATATTCTCCCTCCAAAGGAGCACAAATTATTCTTGAAACCATTGAAAATATTTCAGAAGAAATGGGAAAGGAAGGAAAACTATGGAACTTATCGGAAAAAGGATAGGTTTTGCTTTGACAGGATCATTCTGTACTTTTTCCAAAGTTATGACAGAACTTGAAAAACTCATCTCTTTGGGGGCAGACGTTTACCCCATAATGTCAGAAACTGCATGGAGCACAGACACAAGATTCGGTCTTGCAAAAGATTTCATAGAAAAAGCGGAATTTTTAACAGGTAAAAAGGTGATACACACAATAAAAGGTGCAGAACCAATTGGACCGGAGGCATTTCTGGATGCTCTCATAATTGCACCCTGCACAGGCAATACTCTTGCAAAACTCTCAGGCGCCATAACAGATTCATGCGTGGCTATGGCGGCAAAGGCAACCTTAAGAAACAACCGTCCCGTGGTCATTGCAATTTCCACCAATGACGGTCTCGGAGCCGGTGCAAAAAACATTGGTTCTCTTCTTGCAAGAAAGAACATATATTTTGTTCCTTTCCGTCAGGATGATCCTGTAAAAAAGCCTGATTCTCTTGTGGCAGATATGACCCTCATTGAAAAAACTGTTAAAAGTGCTCTTGACGGTCATCAGATTCAGCCAAGGATTATTGTCAGATAACTTTTTTATGTACGCTCATAAATTCCGATACTGCCACATATGTTCCCGAAAAAATAAGCATCTCAAAAAGGGGCGGAAGATGAGGCAGATACGAAACAATAAACCTTCCGAAAAAAATGGAAATGACCGGAAAAAGAACAGCCTTGCCTAAGGGGAATTGCATGGCTGTTCTTTTTTTCATTCGGAAAAAACTCAAACTGAGATTGAAAAATTCGCTCGCATATAAAATCAGAATATATCCTTTTTCTTTTAGTATGGGAAGAATAAAGAATATAGAAAGATTTCTTAAAATGGAATCTATGGCATTTAGTTTCAGGGTAAATACCTGTTCGTCAAGCCCTTTTAAAATTGAATCGCAAACAGAATCTGAAAACATAAGCAAAGGAAGAAATGACAAAAGCGTAATATATTGCCCTACATTTTTTTCAGGATAGAAAAACGAAGATATATCATATCCCCAGAAATACAGAATTGAGGATATTAAAAAGGAAAACTTCAATGTGTATTCAAGTGAAAGGGAGGATATGTAGGCAAGGGATTTTTTCTGACCTCCAAAATGTCGCCTTGCGATTTCAGGAATCAGAAGCGAGGAAAAAGCATTTATGAAAACCGAAGGAAACAGGATAATCCCCATGCTCATTCCTTTGATTTTGCCATAGGTTTCAATAGATTTTCCGTCACCGCCACGGGAAAGCCTTTTTGGAATAAGAAAGTTTTCAAGTCCGGAAAGCCCTGTGCGAAGGTATGAACCAAGGGCAAGGGGAGTGCACAGCCTCAAAACGCCCGAAAATTTTGTGTCTCCTTTTTTCTGAATGTGGCACCTGACAGACAGAAGAAACATAAAAATATCAGATGCCAATCTTATAAAGACGGATGCAGACGTAGAAATAATAACTGCAAGAAACATTTTATCGGGCGAAAAACGGTCAACAATAAAAAGTGTTATTGCCCAGGAAGAAATTTCACATAAGAGCTGAGAGAGAAAACATTCCTTTACTTTAGCAAAAGCGGTGAAATATCCTCCAATCACACCTGAGATTCCGACACAGAAAAGACCGGGAGACAGAATTCTAATGCCCATAGCGCAATCGGGATTACCGATTAAAAACACGGATATGAAATCTGCCCCTATAAACATAATCAAAGCAGAAACAAAAGAAGTTGCAAGGCACAATGTAACACATTTTTTAATAATATGCACACTTTCGGCATATCCTTGATTTAAGGGCTTTTCCGAAAGGAGCCTTGTGCAAGTCAGATTCATTCCGGATACAGAAAAACTTATGCCCATGGAATACACATTCATAACAAGATGGAAAATCCCAATTCCCATGCTGCCGATTTTATGTGATATATAAATATTATATAAAAGTCCGGACACATTAAAAATGATGAAACTTGCCGTCATTTGCATAACCTTGGTGAAAAAAAGTTTCTTTCTCATTTTGCCCCCTTATTTCAAAAAATAGTATAAAATATATTTCTTTTTTTAAAATAATATGTTATAATATATAGAATATAACTTTATAACAATTAATTATCACAGACGAAAGGTGTGAATATCATTGGCTCATGAACAGGAAAACAACGCAAGTTTTATGCACGGTGCCATAATTCTTTTAATAGCCAATGCTCTTGTTAAAGTGATAGGAGCAGTTTTCAAAATCCCGCTTACATATGTTCTCGGTGAAGAGGGAATGGGATATTTTTCCACATCATATCAGATGTACACATGGATGTTTATAATTGCAACCGCAGGAATTCCCGTGGCAATTTCCAAAATGGTTTCAGAAAGCAGGGCAAAGGGGAGAATTTATGAGGTAAAAAGAATCTTCTCTGTAAGTTTTAAACTTTTGTCCGTGATTGGCATATTCGGATTTCTGACGCTTTATTTCGGAGCGGATTTTTTTGCAAAAGTGCTTTTGAAAAATTCACAGGCGGCTCCGGGCATAAAAGCAATTGCACCGGCAATGCTTTTTGTTTCATTTATGAGTGCATACAGGGGCTATTTTCAGGGACATCAGAATATGGTTCCGACGGCTGTTTCAGAGGTGGCAGAATCAATCGGCAAACTTCTTGTAGGCTTTTTGGCTGCTTTTGCCATTAAGGAATGGTTTGGTTTCGGAATAGAGATTTCCTCGGCAGGTGCGGTTTTTGGTGTGTCATTTGGTGCGGCAATAGGATGCGGTGTCCTTGTTTTTATATATTTGAGGAACAAAAAGAAGCAAAATTTTGATTGCAATGAGATTGGTGTTTCGGAATCTGACGGAGCACTGTTGAAAAAACTTATAAAAATAGCTGTCCCCATAACCATAGGGGCATCGGTGTTTTCTCTCACAAGCCTCATTGATATGGCGATGATAATGAGAAGACTTCAGGCAGGAGGATTTTCTGAAATGGAAGCAAACAAACTCTGGGGGTCATATTCAGGGTTTGCTTTTCCTCTTTTTAATCTTCCTCCCACTTTGATAAATGCCATAACAATCAGCATCGTTCCTGCCATTGCGTCAGCTTTTGCATCCGGGAACTCTCAGGGAGCATCTCACACAACCTGTAAAAGTATGAAAATAACGGTTCTGTTTTCTCTTCCCTGTGCTTTGGGAATGAGTCTTCTGGCAGAACCAATTCTGAATCTTGTATATGGTAAAACCCATGCTGCACAGACTCTGGAAATTCTTTCTCTGGGCATAGTTTTTGTATCATTGGTTCTTGTGACAAATGCCATACTTCAGGCAACGGGAAATACGGTTGTTCCTGTTAAAAATATGCTCATAGGTGGTGTGCTTAAGGTGGTAATCAATTATTTTCTTGTAGCACATCCCGAGGTGAATATTAAAGGTGCACCGATTGGAACTACAGTTTGTTACATCGTAATACTTGCACTCAATATAATAGATATGAAACGTCATATGAAAATCAAATTTCCCATTGGGGAACTTGTGGTAAAACCATTGATTTCATCGCTTGTTATGTGTGTGGTAATACTTGTCTTGCAACCTTTTACATCAGGCATGGGCAGAGTTTTATCCTGCGCACTTCCAATAGCTGTCGGAGGAATTTCTTATCTTTTGACCATTGTTGTTTTAAAGGGGATAAATGAGGAAGATATTGAACTTTTACCAAAAGCAGAAAAAATGATGAAAATATGTAAGAAAATAAAAATTATAAGATAAACACGGAGAGAATTATGAGAATAGACAAATATCTTAAAGTATCAAGAATAATAAAAAGGCGAACAGTTGCCCAGGAAGCATGCGATCAAGGGAAAGTTACGGTTAACGGCAAAGTTGCAAAAGCAGGACAGAATGTAAAGATCGGCGACATAATTGAAGTGACTTTCGGTGAAAGGGTTTTAAGAGCCGAGATTCTTTCCGTTGCGGAACATGTACTTAAAGACGAGGCAAAGGAAATGTATAAACCTCTTTAAATTTCGAATAACTCCTGTCAGGCTAATGTATAAATTGTCCATATTATTCATATATTTTACTATTCTTAATATATGGAGGAGATAATATGGACGAAAAAAAGATGGTAAGAAATGTCAAGGCAGACCTTCCCCACAATATCATTATGGAAAACCGTTCAAAGATAAGCATATCAGGGGTTGAGAATGCAGAAAGTTACAACGAGTCTGAGGTTATTCTTCACACATCCAAGGGAATTCTCAGCATAAAAGGAGAGGGAATGAATCTTTCAAAACTAAATCTTGATTCCGGAGAAATTACGGTTAATGGGAGAATTGTACTTCTTGAGTATGCCGAACCAAAGAAAAGCGGCGGCTCATTTCTTGCAAGGATATTTAAGTAACATATGTTTACAATGACAATTGACTCAGTTCATGATATTCGTGTTTTTGCTCTGTCTCTTTTTAGCGGTATTGTGTCAGGAGTGGTTTTAGATTTTTTCAGAGCCAGCAGAAGATGCTTCAAACTCAAAAAAAGAGGTGTCGCAATTCAGGATATATTCACGGTAGGCATTATATTCATTATGTTTTCGTATGTTGTAAACAACGAAAATGACGGCAGCGTCAGATGGTATGAGTTTGCCGGAGCAGTGCTTGGCGCGATGTTGTACTATTGTACCGTAAGCGCAGGAATTTTAAAATGTTTAATTCGTATTATGAAATACGTAGAAAAGATGTATCTTGTCTTGAAAAATAAATGTCTGAAGATTGTCGGAAAATTTAAAACTATATTCGGACGTATAAAAAATAAAACTAAGAAAGCCCTTTGTTGTTTTTTAAGAAAACAGTCGAATAAATGACTGTTAAATATTAATTAAGAAAAATTAAAAAAAATTCTTTACAAGTTGAAAAAAATAGTATATAATGTTAGAGTGTGTAGTGTTTTTTTTAAAGGAATGCATTTAGAGGGAAAAGAAGATGAAAAAAACCAATAGAAAAAAATTTAATATTGGCAAGAGTCTTTTAATTGCAGGAGTAATTTATTTTGTTTTCTCCGCTTTTTTTGGTGTATTCAGACAAATAGGTGAATATAATTCTCAAATATCGGTGGTCAACAGCGAAATCAAGGAGGCAACCAAAGAAAGCAAAAGACTTCAGGAAGAAAAAGTCAATATGCATACTGACGAAAATTATAAAAAAATCGCAAAAAAAACTCTGGGACTTGTTGAACCCGGAGACAAAGTATATATTAATTCAAATGACAAATAAACGAGGGGGCTGTATTCTACAATGCAGGTAGAGGAAGGAAAGATACTCACAGGGAAAATAACCGGAATAACCAATTTTGGTGCGTTTGTTGATTTGGGTGACGGCGTGACCGGACTTGTACATATTTCTGAAATTTCCACTTCTTATGTAAAGGATATAAATGATCATGTTAAAGTCGGAGACACAGTTGACGTGAAAGTTCTCCCTGCAGATAAAAAAGGTAAAATAGGTCTTTCAATAAAACAGGTGATGCAGGAAAGAGGCGAAGGTGAAAGCCCTGCGAAACCAAAGTTTGAAAAGAAAAATCGCACACCGAGACTTCCAGAAACTGACTTTCATTCACAACCGGAGGAGTTCAGTTGGTTTTCAAATTCAGATTCTGAAATGTCCTTTGAAGACAAACTCAACAAGTTCAAACAGGCAAGCGATGAAAAGATGCACGACATCAAACGTAATATGGAATCAAAAAGAGGAAGCGGCAGAGGAAGAAACGGTTCTTATTAAAAAACAGAGAATGTTAAATCATAATTTAGCATTCTCTTATTTTTGTTTTCGCAAGAAAACGGGGTGAAAAAAATCAAGTGGATTTTTTTCACCCCGTTCTGATATAATCAAAACTATATGCAATCTGTACTTTATTCTACATTCTCATTGATTTAATGTATCTGTTAATATTATCTTGATACAAGCACAAGTGTCCAGTATGTTCCGTTGACACCGCCAAAGTAGTAACCAACACCGATGTGAGTGAATTCAAAGTTGAGAATGTTATCTCTGTGGGATTCTGAGTTCATCCAGCTTTTTACAACATCCTCTGCAGTGATAAAACCTGATCCGATATTTTCTGCTGCGGTGATATAATAGATTCCCTCAAGGTCAAGTCTGTCAAAGAGAGAAAGACCGGAGGGTGATGTGTGATCAATGTAGTCATATGTTGCCATATCTTTTGAATGTTCATACGCAACTTTTGCAACATTGGCATCAAGGGTGAGAGGTGCAAGGTCGTTTGCCAGTCTCTCTTTGTTTATCAAATCAATAACTTCCTGTGGAAGTTTGGTATTGTTTTTGTTTATATATGCGGGATTATCATCAATAACGGGTGTGTATCCGGGATTTTCCGGAATATCGGGAATATCCGGTGTTTCAGGCACATCGGGATTTTCAGGTGTTTCAGGCTCAACGGGTGGAACGTAATCTTTTGTTCTTATAACAACTTCACGGTTTTCACCGTCCCATCCCACTACACAGTCAAGTGCCTCGCAAATTGCTCTTGCAGGAACAAGTGTGCGTCCGTCAGAAATAAATGGAGGAGCATCCAAAGTGAGGATGTCGGTATTTATAAGCATTTTGTCGGAACCGATTGTAAGAATGATGGTTTTGTCTTCACTGATTGCGTACACTTTTTTCAGAGCATCACTCCACTCAACGTCAACACCGAGTGCCTCAAAAATTACTCTGAAAGGCACCATGGTACGGTCGTTAACAATCATTGGAGGAACCGGACATTCAATCACATTTCCGTCAAGTCTCAGGGTGATGTCATTTGAAGCAAGCACAGATGATTGCCCGAGGGCAAGAATTAACATCAGAATTAAACATATAAATTTTTTCATATCCCCATCTCCTTTTTGTGGAATACCGTAATTTTATTATATTATACCACAATAAAATTCCTTTGTCCACATAAAATTTGTTAAATATATTATAGACTTTTTATAGCGTGAATGATATAATTTAACTGTATTACAGTTTGTGAGGCGATAGAATGTTTTTTGGGAAAAACAGAGACAGCGAAATTCTTGACGTGACAAAAGGACCTATGCTGAAAAAAATGATACTTTTCACAATCCCGGTAATTCTTTCCGGAATTTTGCAACAGGCATTTAACACTGCGGACAATGTGGTTGTGGGAAGATATGCAGGTGCTGATGCTCTTGGCGGAGTAACGGCAACCGCGTCACTTACAAACCTTATAATATGCCTTTTTATAGGTCTTTCTGTAGGTGCTTCTGTTGCAATTTCACAAGCTCTTGGAGCCCGTGACGAAAAAGAAGCAAATGAATTGGCTCATACTGCCATAGCCACCGCAATATACAGCGGAGTAGTAGTTGGTGTAGTGGGCTTTATTGTTTCAAAACCGATCCTTGAACTTATGGGAACTCCAAAGGAGAACATTGAATATGCTGCAAAGTATATGAAGATATATTTTTGCGGAGCACCTTTTGTTTTACTTTATAATTTCGGAAGCGGGATACTAAGAACCATGGGGGACACTAAGCGCCCGCTTATTTATCTTGCAATCGGCGGAATTGCAAATGTTATTTTGAATCTTGTTTTTGTAATAGGTTTTGGTATGGATACTGACGGAGTTGCAATCGCAACAGTAATGTCCAACGTTATTGCATCTTCACTTGTTCTCTACACTCTCATAAAAAGTGATAACTGTTGCAAAATTTCACCGGGAGACATCCGTATCGACTTTAACAGATTCAAAAGGATAATGGTTCTTGGGATTCCTGCGGGAATTCAGAGTGCAATGTTCAGTCTTTCAAATGTTGTTATGCAGTCATCCATAAACTTTTTTGGAAGTGCAGCCGTTGCAGGAAACGGTGCGGCACTTACAATGGAAATGTATGGGGGTTTTGTGGCAGAGGGATTTTCAAGTGCCGGAATGACTTTTGCAGGTCAGAATACAGGTGCAAAAAAATATGAAAGACTTAAAACTGTGTTTTATCAGGCAAATCTTCTCGGCGCTATAATGACAGTCATACTGTCTTTGATAATCATTCCTTCAAGGCATACTCTTGTGGGATTCTTTATCACCGACAGTCCGGAGGCAGTAAAAATTGGGTGTGAAAGACTTATGTGGGTTTTCTCCTGCCATTTCCTTGCTACGGTAATGACTGTTTCCAGCGGATGTCTGAAAGGAATGGGAAAATCATTCAGCTCTATGATTGTTTCTGTGTTCGGAGTTTGTGTTTTAAGGGTGGTATGGATTATGACCATATTTAAACTGTACCCGACTCTTAGTGTTGTATACGCTGTATATCCTCTGTCCTGGCTTGTTACTATAATAGCCCTTTGGCTTATTTTTATTGTAACATATAAAAAGGTTGTATTTGGGAGAACTCAATTGAATATATAAATCGGCATAATATTGTCACATTTAAGCAAAGCACAATGACTTGTTTGTAAATGGTATTTTCCTCTTGCAAATAAGTCATTGTTGTGTTAAAATAGATTATGGTAAAATAAATAGTATTATGATAATGTATAGTAAGTTGTCAGATAAAGGAGAAATAAAATGTCAGGAGGAAAGGCTAATAAGAGCAAATCTCGAAAGAGAAATGAAATCATAATAGTTTTATCAGCAGTTGTTGTTATCATATTAATTGCAACGGTATATATCTTGGGACATTTTAAGCAATCAAGAGAAGAAGAAAAACAGAAACAGATGATGGATGAGTATATGACACAACAGTTGGAAAAGGTACAAAAGGAGTCAGATCATATTAGACAAACACTGAATACGGATATTCCCGGAACATATGTTCTTGGCGGTGAAGCCGATATGAGAGATCCTTCCAAAGCATATTCTTTTATGCAACTTTTCCCTGACGGAACAGTTACAGCAGAAACAATGGATGGAATGAGTGTGTCGGGCTGGTGGCAGTCTGATAAGTCTGATGATGCAAAATTTGACAATATCACTCTGTTGGTAATAGGATTTCCGACAGACAGTGAGCCAAATATGTATGTTATATTTAATGATTCGCTTATTGCATGGAATTCTGTGTATTATGGAGAGGTTCGGTCTTCGGAAAGATTTGATTCTACATTTGTGTCAGCATCGGCAAATGGTACCATGACCATCAACATAAAATCGGATGGAAAAGCCGAAGCACAGTTTGTTGATACTAATGAAAATTCGGAGAACAAAGGATTGAAGTATGCATTTTCCGGAAACTATGACACTGACGGAAAATACATCAATATAACGCTCAACAATGCCACCACTAAGTTTTTAATGTTTGATTACAATTTGGACGGTTCAGAAACAGACAGCGGTATAGCACCTTTGTTTTACGACAGGCAGAAATAATCTGCACAAAAAATCTATAGGGGGAAAATTATGGAATCCCATAACGAATTACAAAGTGACACAGCGGTAAATCCGACAAACGATGTTAAGTCTTTTTTTGGTGGAAAAATCAGAATACCAAAAAAACACATTGGGGTATACCAAGTTGTTATTCCGTTGATATTTGTTATTGTGTGTGCAGTTGTTATATCTGTAATGATTAATATTCAGTTGGAAAACAGTAACAACATAGACGGGAAATTTGTTTTGTCTTCAAATCCGAATGCAGAGTATATAGATATTGATTCAAATGGCGAATATGTAATGCAAAAGGATGGAGAAAAAAGTACCGGAACATGGAATCTTGTCGGAACTAAGTTAGCTTTCAAAGGTGACAAGGCAACTTATGAAGGCGGACTTGTGGATAGAAAGTATATATTTTTCTATGATGAAAACCTTCTGCTTGGCCAGGTGCCTAAGGGGACGGAATTTGATGCAGAGCTGATTTCATCAGACGGAACAGTATATGGATTTAGTTCAGATGGAAAGGTGTACTCCATAATTGATGGTTCAAATACCGAGATAGGTAGTTACATTGCGGATGGATTGTTTATAATCATTTCGTCCGAGGAGGAAAACGTAACTTATCTCAATTGCGGAGATGGAATTACTTCTGTTTTTTATCAGGCGGAATAAATTTGAGGTGAATCGGATGCGATTAATCAGAAATTTGCCTATCCTGTTGTTAATGTTTTTCATGTTTTGTTCTTCTGTCGTAGGGGCTCAAGAATATGAGATTAAGCAGTTTGAGTTGGGAAACATTGTAGTTCCTTCTGATTTCGGGGTATGTACTCTTGAAAAATGCGACAGCGCATTTATGAAAATGCTCAAAAGATTTAACCATACTTACGAAGATTGGGTAGAACAGGTAATGAAACCCGGTGACATATATTTTTATGCATCTGATGACAAAGATAGGAATGTATATATAAAGTGTAAAGATGTTTTTGCCAATATTGAAGGCGAAGATAAAGAGAAGTATGACAAATATATGTATGACTACAATCTTGTACAGAACGAAGAAGATCAGGAAAAGGTACTTCAGGAGTATAAAGACTATCTTGAGGGTAATAATGTCGGAACCATAGATGTTGAGGTGAAATGGAATCAGACGGACGGTGAAAGTGCCACACAGTATATCGTCAGTTCCTACAGGCAATCCGGATTATATGTATATGAATATAATACGATTTATGCCGGAATAGAGTGGACTTATTCCATATCTTGCCCTTCTCGTCTTACATCAAAAGAGCGTCAGATAGTTGACAAACTTGTTTCGCAGGTTGAATATGGGTATGATGTAGATTATACCGGTTCGAAAATGGCTGTAAGATTTGATGAGGAAAAAGAAGAAACTGATGAAGAAAATTTTTATTTGGACACAAAGTACGGACGAATAGTATTTTTAACAACTACAATAATTGCGATAATCGCGATTATATGTATAATAACCGATAAACAAATGGATAAATACAAAAATAAATAACGCCAAAGAAAAGAAAGGGATAAGGTTATGAATATTATAAAATGTTATAATTGTGAAAATGAAATTTCGGACACGGAAATTGTCTGTCCGTACTGCGATTATCCTGTAAGTGATACAAAAAAGAAGAATGAAGAAAAGGAATCTGCATTGGCAGGTGAGACTGTGAAAATTGCAACCGGCAAAGATTTCGAGAGGGAAAAAGCGGCAATTATTAATTCTATAAAGGAAGATTCCCAAAGTCCGGAAGAGGCTCAACGCTTCGAAAAAGAAAGAGAATATGACCTTCAATCTGAGACACTCAGACGTTCTCTTGAAGAGAGAAGAGCGCAAAGAGAAGAAGAACGAAGGAAAAAGAAGAATAAAAAGAGTGTAATGGTTATTGTTGTTGCACTCATTATAATAGGTGCTTTTGGGGTAATATATCTTGTGAATAATCTTGTGACAAGTCTTGTAAAGACCACAAAAACCAGCAAGAACAGAAAAGCAAAACGAGAAAAAGTTATAAGTTCCGATGTGTCGGAAGACCTTGGATTCAGATTTCATTCAGTAACTTTGACAGTTGAAAATCAAACGCTTATAATGGATGGCTTTGACGGTAACGAAGAAAACAAGCCCTGGAGTGAACATTCGGAAGAAGTGTTAAATCTTACAATTGGTAGTGAAATCACAACGATTGGTTCATATTCATTTGACGATCTGACAAATCTCGAACATGTAACTTTGTCAGATTCCGTTGCTGTAATCGGAGAGGGAGCATTCTATGGTTGTTCATATCTTGAAGAGGTTACACTTAAGAGTGAGAAAAGTGATTTGAGAACAGTTGGTAATCATGCTTTTACAAACTGTGAGTCCCTTGAAAAAATAGTTTTCAGTAAAAAGCTTGTTCGCATAGGTGATGGAGCATTTAGCGGATGTGAAAGACTTGAAGAAGTAGAAATTCCCGATTCTGTGACAGAAATTGGAGAAGATGCATTTTTTGGTTGTCACAATTTGGTAATAGTTTGCAGTAAAGATAGTTTTGCATATGAATATGCTATGGATAATGCTATTGAAGTTAAGGTAGTAGATGACGAGGAAGAAACACCGTCAGATCCGGAAAATACCGGTGATGTTCAAGAACCGTCAAACGTTCCAGAAAACACGCCTGACAATTCCGGGAATAACGGAAGTGATGAATCACCAGACAACTCATCTCAGGAAATGACAAAAGACGAAAAACTTGCTCAACTTCAGAGTCAGCTTGCTAAAGCAGAGAGCGCTGAAGAAAGAGATCGCATACTTCAGGAAATAGACAAAGTTGCAATGGAATAAAAATACAAAAATAGCACTTACCGTCAGGTAAGTGCTATTTTTTACGACCGAGAAGGGGCACATCCGCTACGCGTCTTTCTTGCTCGTCCACCCAATCCCTGTGGGATTCGGTACCGGACTTCGCACCTTTTTGCTAAAAACGATTATCAATCGTTTTCTTAACGCAAAAACCCCCACGGGGTTCGAGCCCCTTTTATTTCAAAAAAAATAACACTCACCTGATATGGTAAGTGTTATTTTTACGACCGAGAAGGGGCACATCCGCTACGCGTCTTTCTTGCTCGTCCACCCAATCCCTGTGGGATTCGGTACCGGACTTCGCACCTTTTTGCTAAAAACGATTATCAATCGTTTTTTTAACGCAAAAACCCCCACGGGGTTCGAGCCCCTTTTATTTCAAAAAAAATAACACTCACCTGATATGGTAAGTGTTATTTTTACGACCGAGAAGGGGCTCGAACCCTCGACCTCCAGCGTGACAGGCTGGCATTCTAACCAACTGAACTACTCGGCCATTTCGTTTCAGCTTGATTATTATATCATAGCCAAAAATAAATGTCAATACTTTTTTTATAAAAACTTAAGTGTGTTTTAATTTTAAGATATTCACTATTAAAAAACACTCTGTAACGAATGTTTTGCTGCTCAATCTTGCAAAAAAAGCAAAAAAGTGTATTGAAATGTGGATAAAACGGCTAAAAAATGAATATTTTCCGAACTTAACTTGCAAAAAATGTTGACAAAGTGGAAAAAATTGTGTATAATTTCAGTAAATATAAGAATCGGATCTCTACTGCGAATATTTAATAAGAATTTCTATAAATATTTTGAACATAAAACCACAGAACTCCCCGCCTTTGTTTTGGCGGGGAGTTTGTTTTATTTGATTAATGAGTAAAGGTTGGATATGACAGATGAGCTGACAGGAGTTTTTCCATAGATGGCTTTGGCAAGATTAATAATGGCATCCAGCTCATTTTTCTCTTTTTGTACATCAATTTTTTTGTCCTGTCTGATGTCATCAATTCTGTCTCTTTCTTTTTTGTAGTCGAGCTCACTCATATCTCTTTGCATATTATATTCAAGATTGCTGTCTGTTTTGTAAGCATCAAAAATGCGATCAAGACCGTCTTTTTGCTTTTTGTAATAATACTCTCTGTCAGATTCAAAGTCTTCAATTTCATCTCTGTATCGGGAATAGTTTTTTTCATCAAGCTCTGATAACTGTTCCAAAGTGTCAAAAAGCCTCTCGTATTCGTCTTTATATCTTGAATACGCATCTCTGAACAGTTCGGGAATTTTGGCACTTATCATAGAATTATAATGGTTTTTTGCACCGGTTGCGGCGGAAATTGCACTTGTGCTCACCATTCCTCCTGTGCGTACAGCATTTTCGTAAAGAGCTCTTTCATAGGCATCATCACCAAGCTTTTGATATAGCGCATAATATGCTTTAAATGCAGGATCATCTTCGTAGTTATATGAAAATCCCTTTTTGTTTTGTAATTCTTTTGTGATGTTATCTATTTGTTTTTGATACGGGGATTCATAAGAAGAAAAGTTCCTGATTTCATATTTTTTGCTACTTGTATTATATTCACTTCCGTCCCTTCCGCCATCATAGTCACCGTTATTCATTCTTATGGAATTGGCTTTATCATTTGCTTCTTTCATTGTTTTGATGTCTCCCGATTCCTCAGCCTTTTTATATATTCGTTTTTGTTCGACAATTTTTGAGAGTGCGTCAGGGGTGAGGGATTTGTCGTAAGATGAGATATACAAGTCTTTGTTTTCGTCAATTAGTTTCTTTTTGTCAAAATATGTGGACATTTTATTGCTCCTTTCATAGAAAAAATTTGTTTTTTACATTTCACTTCCCTGATAGAATTTGAGTTTTAATCCCTTAAGAAGGAAAAAACCTCTTCCGGAAAATTCAAGAGTAAACTTTCGGCATCTTTTGACCGGTATGGTTATTGTGCATCCGCCGGTTTGGCTTTCGTCATATATTGCTCCGCAAATTGCACCTTTGGTATTATCATCATAAATAGTTCTTACCTTAAATGATGCATTTTTTTCAAGAGAGTATCTGAGTGATACTGTTCCGTACCCCTTTTTATCAAAAAGACGGTCGTCAAAATCCATTTTGAAACTCCATAATACATTTTCTTTTTTCTCTTCATCCTCTAAGGATGAGTCAACCAGCAATACCTTTGACTTTGTTGCAAGATATATGTCTTTTCCGTGAGATGCTAAAAAGACGGAATCTTCAGGAACGTCCTGAGTATGCCAGATTTTCCTTCGGAGGTCGTATACAAGAAGAATGTTTTTGTTTTCACAAGATGCCAAAAGATAGTAGTATCTGTTGTTGGAACAGGCATCCACAGGTTTAAAACTATAATTCAACTTTTCGGATATGCACTTTGGAAAATCGTCCGAGTATGTGTATATTCCGTCCGAAGAAGGATATATGATAGAGTCTGCACCGGTGCAAAGACACAAGTTCGAACCGTTTTTGAGACCTGAACATATTTTGGTGTATAGTAAATATTCGTCAGGAGTATTTCCATAAATTTTATGAATGGCATTTTCTTTGAAAGCAAATACAAAGTTGTTATATGCAATGATTCCTGTAAAGACACCGCCGGTTTCTGCTTTTGTGTTAAAGCAGGCATAAGGAAGCAGACCATGTGAATCCACGGAAAAATCGTTCCACTCCGATGCATCTCCAAGTTTTGATGTATATATTTCATTTCCTGCCGTTGCCCAGATGCGGTTGTTGTGAGAACAGATATTTTCAAGTACAGGCATTCCTCTTTCAACAATGATTTTTGATATTTTCAAGCTTTTATATTTGCCGCAGTCGATAGTATTATCATCGAAGATAAGTGCAACTGTTTCAGTTATATCACCGATAACTGTGCTATGTGTTACTGATGTAATATCTTTTATTTTTACACTGATACCATTTTTCATTTTTTGGACATATTCTCTGTAAGCATTATCCTCTTCGGCACTGTCTGAAAACACCGTCATTTTAAGGTTTATAATATCACCGGGCTTAAGGGAAACATCAAAATTTGAATAGTAGAAATCCTTAATTCCGTTTATGGAATAATTTGTTTTTCTGTATGAAATACTGTTGTGGGTATATGACGCAATATAGCGTGTCTGTGCATTATCCATAGCACTTGAATTATTGGTTTCCAATGCAAATTTATCCTTTACTTTTTTAATGGTTGACGAATTCGAAACACATATCCTTGAAAAACTTCTGGAGTTTGTGTAAAAAAGGATATTATCAGGAATTATCAGAATACAGTCTGAAAGAGCGGCAAATCTTCTAATATGTTCCGGAGGGGAATCGGTGAATTCAGTAAATTCATAATCAGTACTGTCATAATTTAAAAACATTCGGTTACTTTCGGGAATATATGAAGTATATATATATCCCTCAAATGTTGAAAAGCCATTAATTATCCCTTCTGTTTCAGATAATGTCATCCTTTTTTTTCTTGTTCCGAGAGCCGGAAAGTACAGAGATGTCATATTATTACTTTCTGTAATTTCCCCGACAGACATATCTTCTCCTTTGTTAAGTCCCAAGAAAGACCGAATTGCTTTTTCATTGAATTTTACTTTTGATGTCATAAATGGAAGCATAAAATTCACCTCCTATAAATTTATGGAAACATTACATTCGGGCATATTCTCCCGGCGATATTTTTTTTGCCAGTTTCTCAGTCTGTCGTTGTAAAATGACGAAGAATTATTGTATAGAGCATATTCCTGATTTGAAAGATCAATCATGGATATTATATAATAAAGATATATGTCCATATATATGTCATCCAAAAACAAAACAGGGTTTTCAACGTTTGTATACGAAAGGTCTGCATTTTTGCCTGAATACATAGAAGCATATTGCCTGATTTCAGACTCAATTTTGTTAAGCCATTCTCTTTTTTGCCCGTAGGAATATTCGTTTGGTTTAATTCTGTCACACTTTGTTATCACATCAGATGTTGTCATTGGGATTCACCTCTCATTTCGTTTATAGCCGCCTGAAGAAGATCAGCTTTTTTGTTTAGGTTTTCCAGCCTGAAAGAAATCTCCTCTTTTAGATTTTCAATATAGTTTATAATAGATTCATAAGTTTTTTCTGAATCATTCGAAGGCTTTGATGTTTTGATATACATTTTTCACTACCTCATATATTAACCGTCATATTAACCGCCTTGTATCCAAGCCAGTAAAGATCCTTGTCATCTTCAAAGAGTTTCATCCAAAGATGGGTGTCTGTGATGATTTTTCTTTCCCCAAGTTCCCACACAATGTCGTTGACACTTTCAAGTTTAGGATTTCTCCCTTTGCTCATTTTTGTCTTGTTGCAAATTTTTCTTGCAAGCCAGTAAGCATTTTTGTCAGATGTGCATTTCACATTCCAGAGAGCGGGATTTGTGACGATTCCTCTTTCCTCAAGTTCGGATATGATTTCAGGTGTGTCTGTAAGATCTTTTTGCTTGAATCCGGGGAATCCCGAAACGCCAACTTCTCTGCCATAGTTTTTCCATCTTGCTCTTGCCACTCTCACATCAACGTGTGTAAAGGTTGGATAAAGACCGATACCGCCTGTCTTTGGCATTAAGTATTCTGCATATTTTGCCACCTCTTCAGGACTAACCCCCTGCACAACAATATCTGCCGCAGTTCCGTATGTGTGCTGACTATAAGTTGCACCGCCAATTTTTTTGTTGTATGCCTTGTTTCTGTAGGCAGAGTTAATTGTTACAGGCTTTTTAAAATGATTTCTTATCTTTTGAAGAATTTTCACAAGTTCTTCTGAAATCAGAACTGTATCGGATCCATCCTTGCAGGCAAACTCTCTGACACAAAAGTTTTCAGAAAGTTTTTTTGCTCCGTCTGATTTTCTGCTGTAAGTTTTAATCATTGATGTTTTCCCCTTTCTTAAACCTTTCCCAAAGTTCTCTGAAAGTGTCAAAACCATACATTGCAATAAATGCAACAATAAAAGAGCCGGCAATTGCAAGAATGATTGCAAGGAATGAAAATTTTATGTATCCGATTGCCATAACCGAAAGCACACATCCGATGATAAGTGATGCAGAGACAACTATGCACCAGAGTTTTGTGGGAAGCAGTATAAAATCTTTTGTAACCTGCACGATGATATTGACCGAAAATGCCAGAATCATCACAATTCCAAGAATACTGCCTATGTTATTTGTTATTATTTCCATTGCTTTTCTCCTTTACATTTTTAATCCAACCCATCACTATTCCTTCAGCGCCAATAGCACCAAAATATGAATATATTAATGAGTCGGGTACAATCTTTTCGTGCCATGCAAAATACATACAGGCACATATGAAAATCAAGGTTGTTATTCCGATTAAAACCAAAATCTTATTCATTGTTCCCATTTGTCATCACCCTTTCCCAAAAGTCTTTAACATATGAATTTTCGCCCAAATCATTTGTGTAGTGATCGTAAACATCGTGTGCAAACTTCCACTGTACCTCGTTTTTGTCACATCCTTGCTCAACATCCACAAGAAAGTCAATCAAAAATCTTCTGCACTCTTTAACATCCATTTTGTGAATCTGCCCTTTTAAAGGCTCAAGTTCAGAAGAAAGGATTTTTGCAAGGAATTTTTTTAAAAAGAGAGTGATTGCACCAACTGCACCAAGGCAGGTGGAGATGTATATTAAAATGTCAAAAAAATTTTTCACTGCTCATCACTCTCCACCGCATAAAATTCTCTTGGATTTTCTGCAAAATTATAATTTATGGAACAACTTTTTATCCCCTCGGTAAACCCAAGTTCAATTTCATTTGTTTCTGTCATAGCCTCTTCATCAAATATGGGACGGTCAAGTTCTTTTGCGTGAAGTTTGTATCCTTTTTCGGGAGTTATGACATATGCAGTTTCAATACCATCAATTAATATAATTTCCATCACGGTATTTGGAATTAATGTTTCATCAAGTTTTTTGTGAACACCTTTTTTCATATTCATACCCCCTTTACATACTCCACCCGAGGGATTCCACATATGAAATCCAAGAGCCATAAAATGATATTCCAACTTCAATTGGAGAACTGTATGTCTGATTAAGTTTTTCCCACGCATTAGCATGAATTGTCAATATTCTTGTGCCTGCATCATCAGTTCCCGAAAAGTCAACAAGGTGCTTTATTATATTTATCTGACTTTCTATAGAGAGCAAAGGGGAATCTTTAAACGATATACTCTGTCCGATTTCACCTTCAAAAGTAATGTTTGTTAAAGCGGAACATTCTGAAAATGTATTGGTATATATGGTCTCCCTTTTAACCCTTAATAACTCAATTGTGTGCAATTCCCGACATTGCCGAAACCATTGCTCTATTCCACCAAGTGCTTTCATATTTAAGTCAGGAACAAATTCAAGGTTTCTGCAATATGCAAATACACTTGTACGATAAGTATAGGATTCAACATAATTATCAGCCGTGAACGCTTCACTAAAATCTAAAGGTGTGGGGAGTGATGTCATATTATTACAAGAGTAAAACATATTACTTATATAGCCTGTGGGCTTAATGGGCTTGATGAATTCATATCCTGTCCAATTGCTATACTGAAAAGCATTATGATAATTTATTCTTCTTTCGTTGTCTGTAACCACATTGTATATGAGTTCATCTCTGCCAGATATGCCCTTTTCATAAACTGCATCTGCTATTATCTCAAATTTTTCTGCAATGCTCATTCGCTTTCACCACCCAATCCGTATTTTGCAATTATGTTTTCAAGAGAAGTTTCCACATCACCTATTGCTCTGTCTGTGTAGCCGATTATTTCGTTTTGCACAAATCCGACGTGAATCTTTACTGCTCTTGCTGACGGAATGGCATCAAATTCGTCATCGCCTGAAATATTGTCAATATTGTGTACAACATTTATGTCGCTTCCGCCTGCTAACTTCCATTCTGACCAATCTTCAATGCCTGTTCCTGTTCCGAGTCTGTATTGGGATTTTCCGTCGCTGTGAATAAGATACTGACAAGTCTGAAACACATTGCCACTCACATTTGTCATGACAAGCATATAACTTGAACTGTTGCCCATACCAACAGTGCCTGACATTTCCTTGCCCGAAACCTTGTATATTCCGTCTTTTTCTCTTCCATACAGAGAATCAATATCAAGCCAGTTAACATTGCTAAAAGGTTTGTCTGTCAAGTCATTGTATGATTTAACAACGTCAGTTGTTTTTGCATAAGTTAAATGAATTTTGTTACCATAGATATCAGCCTCTGCTTTCAATACAGGATAATTGTGATAACGATGTATGTTTATCACATCATCTTCGCTGAGTATTGGCGGCTTGTCCGATAAATCCTCATAACTTCCGCTTGTCGCAACCTTTGATAAATCCTTTGAATTTGCCTTTTTTGAAAGTTCTGTAATTATGCTTGCACCAAAATCAGGATCATTGTTTAAGGCATCTGCAATTTTTTTCAGTGTATCAAGATTTTCAGGGGCGGAATCAGCAAGGGATGCAATTG
This sequence comes from Oscillospiraceae bacterium, assembly GCA_015069015.1. Lineage (GTDB taxonomy): Bacteria > Bacillota > Clostridia > UMGS1810 > UMGS1810 > RGIG1828. The sequence goes on along the minus strand of SVJK01000001.1, from coordinate 21,000 downwards.
CAAGACTGATTGCCTCCTTTACCGCTTTTCCGCTTTGGGGAAGGTCGCTTTGGGAATTATATTCATTGTCTGTAACACTTGAAATTGAAACGCTTCTTTCATCAGGCCTGTTCTGAATTTTAAAATCAATTCCATGTCCTTGCACAAAGGTGACAGGCATGTCGTCGCCTTTAAATTCAAAGGTTGTCATATCCTCATTTACAAAGAGCACAGAGCCAAAATTTGAAGGCTTGTTTTCTATGTATGAATCCTTTGAAGAATCCGTTTCCATCCAGTCGGGATTCACGTTTTTCTCTGCACCTTCTTCAATGCCTTCAAGTTTTTCTTTAAGTTCGTTTGTAAAATCATTTGCAGAAAGTTCCTTTCCTTCCTCCTTGTCCACTTTTGCATCAGAAAGGCTGATATAGTTCTCTTTGCACTTTTCCACATTTAAAATGAGCCTTGTTAAAAGATTGGGATATGTTCCTATGACAGAGGCACTTTTTGAAGATGAGTCTATACTTTCGGTAACGGTAAGCCTTCCTTCTTTTGAATACCATGTTGACTCGGGATTATCAATATCTCCCTTGTATGCAACAATCTGATATATGACCACGGTTGATTTCGCGGTAATTTCCCTTCCGATATTCCAAAGAAGAGTTGTTTCATTTGTATTTGTAGTGGTATCTTTAATAAGCACAGTATCGTCAGGGGCAATAAAATTTACCTGACCGTCGGTATCGGTAAGAAGCAGAATATTATAGTCCTGAAGATTTTTTTTGATAATAAACTTAATCTTTGTAAAATTATCTGAGAATTGCCCAACCTGGGGCGATGCGGTATCTATGCCGCAAAGAGCATCTATAATACAGCATCCGTCTGTAATTGTATTCATTGTAATATCTCCTTTACTGCTTAAAAATTTTCACATTTGCCGGATAACTTTCTTCAAGCATAGAAAACCCTTTCATAATTGTTTCGATGATAATGTATGCTTTCTGCTTTTTTTTGGATGTGTCCGAAAATCTGATGTAACACCATCCTCCGCCATATCTCCCTTCAAAATCTTTAAGATTTATATCTCTCAGACTTTTAAGCAGGGTATGGGTAAGCATTGAAACTGCACAGCAACAAAGGTCAAACCCGTTGATTCGTCCGGCATTGCAATGCCCCATAATTGTAAGCTCAGTTTTTCCTTCATGGTGTGTCAGTCTGATTTCGGTCACAGCTTATCTCCTTTTAAAGCATCAAGAATTGTTTTGCCCGGCATATTTTTCCGGTAGGAATCCACGAGATATCCTTCGTCTGATGAGCTTTTTGTGTTTGAAGAAACAACAGCGGGCACAGGAAGTTCTTTTTGGGCGTTTTCTTTAATCTTTTCAATGATTTTTTCCTTGCCTTCAAAGTTCATCATTTCAAGACATAAAAGAGCCTGATCCGCCATTTGAGGATTAAACATACCGAGATTGTACAAATCTTTTGCAAGCTCATTTTGCGCCGAAGTCGAAAAAGGATTGCTTTTTTCACTTGTAACAGTAATGTCAAAAATCGGGTTCCTGATAATACTGTTTTTTGTAGCTGTATCAGGCAGAAAAATGTTATTTGATATATCAGCAAATCTGTTTTCATCGGTATGCCCGCTTATGCGAAAGCATCTTGGCTCATCATAGAACTGACGGATAAGTTCAATTATGAAATAATTAATTTCTTTAAAAGCTCTGTATGAACTTTTAATCATATCTCTTGAAAGCTTGCTTCCTGCCTCCTGGAGTGCGGCAATGGCACTGGCTGCTGTAACACCTGCGGCGGTTCCACCGTGAGAAACATCACGGTTTCCTGATGTTTCTTTGAGTTCATCAATTTTTTGATGCAGAAGATTAATAATACTTCCGTCAAGTTGTGAAACTTGAATCTCTCTGATATTTCTTTCGTCGGGATTGCCTGAAGTGTGGACAAATTCCTTTGACCAGTCTGCAAATTCTTCCTCATTGATTCCCGCATTGTCAGATATGAAAAATCTTCGTCTGCCCGACTGGAGTGCATTTTTCAATATAATCTGATTAAGCTTGTCAATATACATCTGAACATTTTTCATCACATCTACATATCCAAATCCGCAAGGTGTTCCCTCCTCTGTGAAAAGAGTATCAAGAACAAAGGGATATTTTCCGTGGTCGTAGAATCCTCTTTCATACAAGAAGGGGATGTTTTCAGATGCGTAAAGTACTGTATCACCCACAAATTTGCAGTAATGGACAATTTCTTTTTTGCCCACACTTTTTTTGTAGTACCAGTCAACCACAGCACTTTTATCGCTTGTGTCCACTGTGTCATCATATATGTATTTTGCAATGTCAACAACAGGATTTCCAAGTTTTCCGTCGAGGTTTGGAAATCTTTCTAAAAGAATGTCATTGGATTCAAGTTCCACACAAAAGACATTGCGGCTGTCCTGAATATTTTTTATACCACTTTCCCAAAAAAGATTTAAAATGTCAATTTGCTTTATATCCACATCACCCAGACCGTTTCCAAGAAATTTATTCCAGAAAACCCCGTAGCACCCGGTTCCGGTTTTTAGTTTGTACCACCACGTATCCGAGTATGTTTGCTCAAAATTATTATGTTCCAGAATAACCGGAATCACGCAAGACAGAACAGATGCACTTTTTTCATCTCCTTTTTCTCTTGGGAGAACAGATGGAGACGGGAATGAGTCCATAGCATCTGCGTGTTTGTTGGCAATACAGTTAAAAAGCCATGCGGAAGCCGGTTCGGGATCTGTGGAATTTGTTTTTTGCATCAGTGACCAGTGCTGCATTTTCCACCATTTTTCGTTTTCTACAATTCTTTTTTCAAGGTTTGTTTTTCCTTGTTTATACTTACCTAAAACCATAATGGCTTTTTTAACTGTTTCCGACGTTACGGGAAGATTGCTTTTTGACTCGGTTTTGTTCATGTTCATATGGTGTCATTCTCCTTTCATTTTACCCATATCCCGATATAATTTTATTACATCAGATGGAAGTAGGATATGATTTTGTAAATAAAAACGAAATCCTGTCAAAGGCTACGGCGGCGCATATTAAGGTGTAAAGAATAGTAAAAAAATTAACGCAATATATGGCTTTCGATTGACTTTTTATCCCTTATGGAGTATAATTATAATGTAGTAATGTATGTAATTTCAGTTATATTGTACAGGAGGTACGATAAGATGGTATGCAGAGTGTGTAAAAGGGAGCTTAAATCTCCTGTGTGTGAATTTTGCGGAGAAGATAATACTGCATATATGAACGGCAAAGACACTGACAAAACAGAAGAAATATCAAAAAATGCAACGGAAACAAGAGATTTGAAGAAGGATAAATCAGTAAAGGTAAAAAAATATAAAATTGATTATAAGAAACTTATCAGACTGATTGTAATAGTATTATTGATTGTTGTTGCAATATCATTTATAAAAAGTATGTTCAAAAAGGAAAAGGTTACGGTAGAGGTTGAATCCAAAGGGATTTTTTCATCGGATATGCTGGCAGTATACTCAGGAGGAGAGTGGGGGTATATAGGAATAGATGACCTTTCCGGATATGCGATAGAACCCCAGTTTCGTGCAGTATCAAACTTTTACGAAGACATTGCTTTTGCTTGCATAGGCGGAAAATATTCCATTATAAACAAAAAAGGACAACTTATCACGGAACCACGGTATGAAAGCCTTGGCTCTGTATCGGATAACGGATATATTGCAGTTGAAACAGATGGAAAATGGGGATACATAAAGAAAGACGGCACATATGTTATAGATCCGAAATTTACAACAGCATCGGGATTTTCGAAGAATAAAACTGCTTTGGTTTCTGTAAATGGAGCATACGGTTATATCGGTGAGGATGGAGAATATACAATAGCACCCCAGTATGAAATGGCACTTCCGTTTTCCGATGACGGATATGCGGCGATAAAATCAAATGGTAAATGGGGATATATAAATTCTGAAGGTACAGCTGTCATCGAACCCGAATTTGAAGAAGCAAACAGCTTTGCAAATTCCGTTGCAACAGTAAAACTTTACGGTGATTATGGCGTAATCAACACAGAAGGCAAGTTTATCATAAAACCGATGTTTGATGAATATTTTGAATTTGATGCATCAGGGTACGCAAAGGTGAAAGTTGGAAATAAATACGGATATATAGATAAAGAAGGCAACTATGCTATTGATCATAGATTCCATGACATTGGTGATTTTGGTGGTGAAGAGTTGACGTTTGCCTGCCTTGGTGACGGAAAGTATGGATTTGTAAATTCAAGGGGAGAATTCAAGGTGAAGCCTCAGTATTCGGATGCCGGAGAGTTTTCGAACGGACTTGCACCTGTATGTACAGGAGACCTGTGGGGATATATCGATTCTGAAGGGAATATGGTTATAGAACCGCAGTATACATATGCACATTCGTTTGGCGATGAAGGATATGCTGTGGTATATGATGTCCTCGGAAAAGTTGTTCTTATAGACAAAGAGGGAAAAACTGTTACAGGATCAGGTATGTCCATTGATTTGGCGATGATTGATTGATAGTAACGGTATGAGATTTTTATCAGCTGAAAAAGGAAGGTAGCTTTTATATGATTTGTCCAAACTGTAAAAAAGAGTCTAACGGTTCAGCCTGGTGTCCGTGGTGTGGAATAAAACTTGAAGAAACACCGGGTGGTAATGCATATGCCCCCGATGATAAACGTCAATATGCGGCAAATCAGTATTCGTCTATGCAACAGAGGAGTACTGTGTCCGGGAACCGTGCACCGGATACCCAAAGTGTGCAAAGACAGTCACAGATACAGGGGAATATGTACAATCTACCACATGAATATGATGAAGATGAGGGCATGCAAAACCACACAAAGATTCTTCTTGCAATACTGATTCCGATAATTATTGTCGGACTCACCTTTGCAGGTCTCGTCTTTGGCGGTGTTATAGACCTGTCTAAAGATGAGAAGATAAATGATGAAGATGATACGGTAGCTTATGAACAAAAAGAAACCGATAAGGTTTTCAAATCCGGTATGAATCATATGAAAGTTGGGGACTATGAAGAGGCAGAGAAAGTTTTTATGGAGCTGATAGAGGAAGAACCGGACAACGAGGAATATGTCATGTTATGTCAGATAGTTCGCAACTATAATCGCAGTATGGAAAAAATACGTGCAAAAGATTATGAACAGGCACGCTCATATTTTGATAAAATCCCTGAAGATTATGTCGACTACGCCATTTGTGATGATGTGGAGCTGTTGGACAGTAAAATAGAAAAATTCGAAGTCGCACACGAGATTTTTGGCAAAGTTGAAGAACTTATGGACAGTTCTTGCTATGAGGATGCGAAAAAAACAATAGATTTGATTGACATATCATATCTCAGACCACAAGAGCGGGCAGCCCTTGAAGAATATGGTGAGAGAATAGAAGAATATGAGGAAAAAGAAGAAGAAAGCAAGAAGTATGAACTGACATCTGCAAAGGCAGAGGAAATAATAGAAAGATTTTGTATTGCGTATGTAGACTCGGTAAATTCCGGCGATTTCTCGATTGTTTCGCCATACATCAAAGGTAATCTGTACACATTGCAAAAAGGGATGGTTTCGTCCTTATATTCCCAAGGGGTAGAGGAACAGTTTGACTTTTTGTCGGTTGTTTCCGTACAAAAACTAAGTGACACAAAATGGGATGTTAAGGTGTCTGAAGGTGAGACTATTTTCTATGCTGACGGTGAAACGGTTTCAAAAACATATAATTGGACATATACTGTTGAACTTGCCGATGGCGAATACTACCTTACGGATATTAGATAATATGAGGGTTTTCCTTTCGGAAAACCCTGTATGTATATGTGGAGGAATTTTTATGAAGGCAGAATATGAAAGATTGAAAAAGGATATAGCCTATCACAGCCATAAATATTATGTTCTGGATAATCCCGAAATTACAGACTCTGAATATGATAAGATGATGAGAAGGCTTCTTGAAATAGAAAAGGAACATCCCCAATGGGTAACTCCCGATTCCCCGTCTCAAAAGGTGGGCGGAACGGTTCTCTCAGAATTTAAACAGGTAACACATCAGGTGAAAATGGAAAGTCTTCAGGATGCCTTTGACGAAAAAGAACTTATGGAATTTGATGAAAGAGTCAAAAGTGTGATTTCGGATGGCGTGGGATATTGTGTTGAACACAAAATAGACGGTCTTTCCGTTTCCCTTGAATACAGAAATTCTGTTTTTCAGAGGGGTTCAACAAGAGGAGACGGAACTGTGGGCGAAGATGTGACAGAAAATCTTAAAACCATAATGTCCATACCTTTAAAACTTAATGTCAATGTGGAATATCTTGAAGTAAGAGGCGAAGTTTTCATATCCAAAAAGAACTTTGAAAAAATTAACACCCAGAGGGAGGAAGACGGAGAGGCACCCTTTGCAAATCCAAGAAATATGGCGGCAGGTTCTCTTCGCCAACTCAATTCTGCCATTGCCGCAAAACGTGGGCTTGACATATTTGTTTTTAACATTCAGCAAATTGAAGGTGTTGAAATCAAAACCCACATAGAAGCCATGAGATTTTTAAGAGATGCAGGCTTTAAGGTAATTATGAATGACACTGTATTTGACAGTATGGAAGATGCAATAAAAAGAGTTAGGGAAATAGGAGATGAAAGACAAAATCTTCCTTTTGACATAGACGGAGCGGTGATAAAGGTGAATAACCTTAGCCAGCGTCAGATTCTTGGCTCAACCGCAAAAACCCCACGCTGGGCAATTGCATATAAATATCCTGCAGAAAAAAAACAGACAGTTATTCGTGAAATAACTGTTCAGGTGGGACGCACAGGTGTTCTTACACCAAATGCCAGATTTGATACCGTGAGTCTTGCGGGAACATTTGTCAGTCGTGCAACTCTTCATAATATGGACTACATCCGTGAAAGAGGCATAAAAATAGGAGATACCGTTACTGTCTTTAAGGCAGGTGATATAATCCCTGAGGTTCTTTGTGTGGATTTTGATAAAAGAGACGGAACTGAAAAAGAATTTGTTATGCCATCTGTCTGTCCTGTATGCTCATCGCCTGTTACAAGAGATGAGGGTGAAGCGGCATACAGATGCACAGGTGTAGACTGCCCTGCTCAACTTGAAAGAAGCATAACCCATTTTGTGTCAAGAGATGCTATGGATATAGAAGGAATGGGCCCTGCAATTGTAAGCCAACTTCTTGAAAAAGGACATATTAGAAATTTTGCAGATATATATTACCTTTCAAAAGATGTGATATCTTCCATGGATAAAATGGGAGACAAGAGTGCAGATAATCTTCTTGCGGCTATTGAAAAATCCAAATCCAATGATCTTCCAAAGCTTATTTTTGCTCTCGGTATCCGTCACATAGGTCTTGGAAGTGCAAAACTTATATGCAAAAAGTTAAAAACAATTGATGCATTTTTCACGGTTGATGTCCGGACTCTCACTTCAATAGACGATATAGGGGAAACAATGGCAAAAAGCATAATTCAATATTTTGCACAGGATCATGTAAGAGAAATCATTGACCGCATAAAAGATGCAGGAGTCAATACCGAATATTTGTCCGACGAATCATCGGGAACAAAACTTTCCGGAATGACTTTTGTTCTTACCGGAACTCTCCCAACTCTTGGTAGAAAAGAAGCAAGTGATCTTATTGAGAAAAACGGGGGAAAGGTGACAGGAAGCGTTTCCAAAAAAACCACAATGGTTGTGGCAGGGGAGGAAGCAGGATCAAAACTTGACAAGGCAAAATCTCTCGGAATTCCTGTTATAGATGAAGGTGAACTTATGAACCTTGTAAAATAAGATTCATATGAAGACTATAACAGCAAAAGGGAATTAAAAAAAAGTCCAGACCGCAAAAAGGCAGTGATAATAAGCAATACAGAGTATTAATTAGCCTGTAAATCATTTGAATTTGCTAAAAATGTTGAAAAACATCTGTTCCCAGATGTTTTTCTTCAAATATATGCCTTTTTGCTATTGCCAAATCTCACCACTCGCAGTACCTTTGTACAGCTTCGGGTTACCACTCAAAGCATGGCTCTGCCTTGCTTTGAGTTCGATTTGACAATTCTGAATCTTTTTTTCTATTCCCCAAAAGGGACAGTAAATTAATTTGCCGAATTAATTTACTGTCCCTTTTGAACTATATGAAATTACGGGTAATTGAGTTCGTGAGACGCATATTTATAGAATCAGTTAATATTTTACCAATTGGCAATATTAAACGCATCAAGTCCCGGATAAACCGCATTTTCTCCAAGTTCTTCCTCAATCCTTAATAGTCTGTTATATTTGGCGCATCTGTCAGAGCGAGACGGTGCGCCGGTTTTTATCTGTCCGCATCCAAAAGCAACGGCAAGATCGGCAATGGTTGTGTCTTCCGTCTCGCCTGATCTGTGACTCATAATGCTTGTGTAAGAGTGCCTGATTGCCTCTGTCACAGTAAGTGCAGTTTCAGAAAGGGTTCCTATCTGATTAACCTTTACAAGGACCGAATTTGCGCATTTTTTATCAAGTCCGATTTTTAGTCTTTTTTGATTGGTCACAAAAAGATCATCACCAACAAGTTGAACTTTTTTTCCAAGTTTATCGGTGATTTTCTGCCACCCTTCCCAGTCGTTTTCGCCCAAGGGATCTTCAATGGAAATGATTGGATATCTGTCACAGAGCACAGACCAGTAATTTATAAGTTCATCTGTAGAAAAGGTGACTGAAGATTTCGGTAGTTTATATCTTCCGCCCTCCAATGCCCATTCAGATGATGCCGCATCAATGGCAATGTGAAAATGTTCCCTCATTTTATATCCTGCTTTTTCCACCGCTTCGCATATGAGCATGAGTGCATCTTCATCTTTTTCAAGAGCAGGCGCAAAGCCGCCCTCATCACCCACAGATGTTATGAGTCCTTTTGAAGAAAGAACACCTTTCAGACTGTGGAAAACTTCGGCGCACATTCTCAGGGCTTCCTTGAATGATTTTGCACCCGTGGGCATAATCATAAACTCCTGAATGTCAATATTGTTGTTTGCGTGGGCACCGCCGTTTAAAATGTTCATCATAGGGACGGGCAAGACATTCGCCATGGCACCGCCAACGTAGTTATAGAGCCCCACGCCAAGAGCGTTGGCGGCAGCCTTTGCACAGGCAAGAGACACACCGAGGATGGCATTTGCACCAAAATTCCCCTTGTTTTCACTGCCGTCGGTTTCAATGAGAGTTTTGTCAATCAGAAGTTGGTCGAGGACATTCATGCCCACAATTTTGTCAGAAATTTCATTGTTTATTGCCTCTACTGCGTTTTCAACGCCCTTTCCAAAATACCGGTTCATATCACCGTCTCTTTTTTCAACGGCTTCGTGTTCTCCCGTGGATGCACCTGACGGCACTGCCGCTCTGCCGATATATCCTCCTTCGCAGATTACCTCAGCTTCCAGAGTTGGGTTGCCTCTTGAATCGAGAATTTCTCTTGCAAAAACATCAAGAATTTCAATATACTGTTTCATTATTTTCCCTCCAACAAAAAATACAAGTATCATTGCGATACTTGTATTTTTAACAAAAATGGTATTTTAATACTGAATAAAACTTATTTTGCTGAAAGTTTCTTTGATTTTGAAAGAAGAATGTCAACAATTACTGCAGCAGTCGGTGCAAAATCTCTGATGTTAACATTCTGGCTGTCAAAGAAGAATCCCTGGGAGGATGAATCTTTCTTTTTAAGGTTTCCCGAAAGTTTTTCACCGTCGGGACTGTAGTATTCATAAAGAACACCGGTGTTTTCAAATTCTTTCATAACTGCATCAAGACTTTTGAATTTAATCTCATTTGCCTTGTCGTGCATTTCGTATTTTTCAAGACCCTTTGATAAAAGATAATTAATGTACATATGAACAGGGCCTCTGAACATATCGTCAGAATAATCTTCAGAATCTGCACAAACTGTAGGAACACCGTGTTTCAGATTGAATTTATCTTCATTGTTGAGAAGTCTTAAAAGCGACATTGCATTTCTGTTTTCACATACTCCTGCAAAAAGAGGGAGGAAAGATGCGGCAGTTTTCGACTTTTTGAACATTCCTGAAACAACGGCACGGTCATAATATATTTTGTCGTCTTCATCAAACAAAAGTTCGTTGATTGCGCCTTTAATTCTTTCAAAAACAACGTTCCAGTATAATGATTCTCCGTGTTTGTCAATTTCTTCGGCAATAAGATTCATAAAGTATGCTTCGTTTGCCACATATGATGTGAAATCAACTGAGTCAAGAATTATGCCGTCATCAAAACGGGGCGAGTTGACCATTATACTTTCCTGACCGCAGTACTCTTTTGAATCATCAATCTGCCACTCATAAAGATGGTTTTTGTTAATATCTCTTGTTTCCATTATGTAGTGAAGATATTTTTTGAGCGGTGCATATGCATCGGACAGCATTGTCTTATCACCGTTTATGAGATAAAGTTCCCAGAAGCACCATGCAAGGATAGGCGGATTTATGTCGGAACTCTTTGACTTTGCGCATATCTTTGCACTTATCATTCCGTCACCTGACTGAGATGCAAGAATGGATTCGAGAGTTTCTTTTGCAATTTCAGGGGCGATATGTCTAAGACCGAGAGTGCAAAAAGCAGACCAGAATGACTCAAGAGGTGCATCAGTTCCTTTTGTTGGTGTGATATAACGTGATTTTATGATCCCTTCAGGTGATGTTATTTGCGAGAGAAGAACAGATGCACATCTGTAATAAAGTTTTTCAATTCTTTCATTGGGAATCCTTATTTCAGGAAGAGATTTATAAAAGTTTTCCTTATCCTGAACCATGTCGGCAGGATTTTTTTCAAGAATCTGTGTGCATTTGTCGCCGGCATTTTTTCCGTATGAAAAAGCATAGGTTAAAATGCCGTCTTTTTTCTTTGAACTCATTGCAAATGTTTCTGATTCCGATGTGTATACCGTTGCCTTTTTCCCTTTTTTAATATTGACATTTTTTTCAAAATCGCATCTTAATTCGATTGCATAGTCAGATGTGACAACAACTGTATCACAGTCTGCAAAGATAAAACTTACTTTATATTCACCCGAATCAATTTTAAAAGTCGCATCTATAAAGTCTGTCATAACGGTGCTGAAGGAAACATCTTCCAGACCATCTGCATACACAGACAAACTGCACTTGTTTTTTGTGTTAAATATAAGACCGGGTTTGTCGCCCAAAAGTCTTGCTGAAAATGTTTCGCTGTTTTTACATTTTCCGTAAGCGGCACTGTAGGAAAAAATTCCTCCCTGTCCCCAAATATCAGGTAATATCATAACCGGCACTTCCTTTCTTTTGTATATAAATGTAAAAAAATTCAAAATGTATAATAATACTATATCAGAAAATTTGGCTTTTGTAAAGATTGGCAAACTTGACTGGGGGGTTTAAATTATAGTATAATATGTGACAAACAGGAAAAGAGATTATCAAAGGACGGAGAAAAATGAGCAAAGAGGTCATATTAAAGCCCATAGCCCACATATATAATGCATATAAGACAAAATTTGCAATTCCGCGCCAAAGCGGACTTTGCGAAAAAGTTTTGTCGGAGATTGTCTTTGAAAAAGAATATCAAAATGATCACGCATTGCGCGGTCTTGAGGGTTATTCCCATCTTTGGCTCATATGGCATTTTTCAGAATCGGAATCAAAGGAATTCCGCCCCACAGTCCGCCCACCGAGACTTGGCGGAAATGAAAGGGTGGGAGTTTTTGCAACCCGTTCACCTTTCAGACCAAACCCAATAGGACTTTCATGTGTTAAACTTGAAAGAATTGAGAAAAAACAAGGAAAGGGGACGGTCCTTATTGTAAGTGGAGCGGATATGACAGATAAAACCCCGATTTTTGACATAAAACCTTATCTTAGCATTTCAGATTCAAAACCCGATGCTCTTTGCGGATTCTCGGATAAGGTTAAAGACTACGCCCTTGAAGTTGTTTTCCCTGATGAACTAAAGAAAATAATTCCAAGTGATATGTCGGAAATTCTTGAATCTGTTTTGTCCGGAGATCCGAGACCTGCATATCACGATGATACAAACAGAGAATACGGATTTGAGTTTGGAGAATATGAAATAAAATTTAAAGTTAAAAATGAAGTGCTGACAGTTACGGATATAATTTGCAAATAATAAATAAAAGAAATAGGGAAAGAATGATATAATTTATTTAAAAATTATATAAAAAAAGACTTGAATTTTTGTTTTCTATGTGATATAATAGCAAAGTGCCTTAAGTGAGGCATATAAAATTTAATCTGGACCTTTAGCTCAGTTGGTTAGAGCAACCGGCTCATAACCGGTTGGTCCGGGGTTCGAGTCCCTGAAGGTCCATCAAAAAAAGAACGCAATTTGCGTTCTTTTTTTGTGTTTGTGTCCGCAGGACACAACATCATTTTGCGACAAAGTCGCAAACACTATTTCAGGCTCTGCCTGAACATCATTCCGCTTTAGCGGACACAAAATGATGTTGCCTTTGGCAAATAGTGTTGTGCTTTGCACAAATGATGTTACACTTTCGGTGTAAACGATGTTGCACTTCGTGCAAATGTATGGTACAATCTGCTATGAGGTGGTTTCAGATGAAGGAAGATAAACTTGGTAAACTATCAATGGAATTATCTGTTGAAGTTTTAAATTTGGTTAAAGATTTACGTACTAAAAAAGAAAATATAATTTCGAATCAAATTGGAAGAAGTGCAACAAGCATTTGTGCTAACATTGCCGAAAGCAAATATGGTCATAGCCGAGCTGATTTTATTGCGAAATTGGAAATTGCTTTAAAAGAAGCCAGCGAAACCGGGAAATGGCTTGAAATGCTTTACAAAACAGATTATATTGATGAAACAAAATACAAATCCATAAATAAAATTTGTTCTACCATTGGAATCTTATTGATTGCTTCCATTAAAACAACTAAAAATAACTCCGGCAAATAATAGCAAAAAGAACACCGAGTGGTGTTCTTTTTTGTTTTGGTGGATAATTAATTAAAAGGAAATCGATCACTTGGGGAGGTGCTAACAAAACTATATTTGATTAGTTTTATAAACATCTGAAGCGGTATTTATAAATTCTTTTATAACTCTATTAAGATATCTTTTCTTTTTATGCAAAAGATAAACTGTTCTTTTTGCGTATTCACTATCAATTTTATAGTATAACAGTTCATTGTTTGGAGCGACTTCTTTAACCAATGTATCTGTTACAAAACATATGCCAAGTCCCGCCGCCGACATATTGTACGAAGTCATAAGTTGGTCAAAATAGATAGATGTTTCAGGTGTGAAGCCGGCCTCGTGGCATATTTTGAATCCGTGATAATTCATGCTGTTGCCACTTTTTAACATAAGAAAACGTTCGTTTTTAAAGTGTTCTACTGTGATTTTCTTTATATCGTCTGACAAATGTTTATCAATTCTTATATCTGCACTATTTAATGAGAAATTTGTTAACTTAGAATTTATATCAAGATGTTTTGGCACACATATAAGGATAGTTTCATTAAACAACGGGTAAGAATCAATTAACTTTTCATCAAGGCTATAATCAATTAAGATATCTATATTTTCATCTATAAGTTCTTGTGTAAGAGTTTTAGAGTTTGATTCCAGAAGTTCAATATTAATCATAGGATATTTTTTTGAAAAAGGTACTATAATTTTTGGGACAACATATGAAGATATAAAGTTTGCACCGCTTATAGAAATACTTCCTACATTTAAATTCGATATATCAATTATGTAGTCTTCATATTCTTTTTTTACATTAAATATTTCTTCTATGGCTTTAATATATGCCTTCCCTTCGTTTGTTAGGGTCAAAGGTGATGTGGAACGGTCAAAAATTTGTATTTGCAATTCTTCTTCAAGTTTTTTAACAGTTGCGCTAAGTGCAGGTTGAGAAATGAAGAGATTTTTAGCCGCCTTTGTAAAACTTTTTTCCTTATAAATCTCGTAAATATATTCAGAATATTTAAACATAACAACCGCCTCATAAATTTTGTTTATGAAAATTATATTTATATATGTATTAGATTATATATCATATTTGTGATAAAATCAATAGGAATTAGAAAATATTGAGGTGAACAGTATGGTATTATCAAAAAATCTTAAAAACGTTTATTCAGATATCAGAGGCGATATTTATATGCGTGCTCTTGAACTTGAAAAAGAGGGGCATAAGGTGTTAAAATTAAACACGGGAAATCCTGCTGCATTTGGATTTAAAATGCCGGAAAGCATAAAAAACAGAATTGTTACCGATGTAGAAAAATCACTGGGCTATTGCGATATAAAAGGACAAGAGGGTGCAAGAATAGCTATTAGAAATTATCACTGTTCAAAAGGGTTAAATAATATCACCGAAGATGATATATTCATTGGAAATGGTGTAAGTGAAGTTGCACATATGATTATAGCCGCTTTGATAGGAAAAGATGATGAGGTGCTTGTTCCTGCTCCATGTTACTCTTTGTGGACAAATCTTACATTCCTTGTCGGCGGAAAGGTGCGTTTTTATCAATGTGATGAATTAAACGGATGGCAACCGGATATTGAAAGCATAAAAAAAGCCATTACAGCTAACACAAAGGCCTTAGTTATTATAAACCCCAATAATCCTACAGGTGCTTTGTACACCAAAGAAATTCTATCAGAAATAATTGATATTGCACGAAAAAATAGTTTGGTTATTATATCTGACGAGATATATGACAGATTAGTTTTAGACGAAAAACAACACATATCTACAGCTGCCCTTGCTGATGATGTTACTATAATTACAATGAATGGTCTTTCGAAATCACATTGTATATGCGGGTTAAGGTGTGGGTGGCTATGTATAAGCGGAATAGAAAAGGAAAAAAAGATACTAAGAGACGCACTTGTAAAAATTGCATCCGTTAGATTGTGTTCAAATGCTCTTATGCAGTTAGTCATTCCTGATGCGTTGGCAGATTCAGCTTATACTGAAAACATGATTGGTCCAAATGGCAGGATTTTAAAGCAGAGAAATGTTACCACAGATGAACTGGATAAAATTGAAGGAATAAGTTATGTTAAAAATCTGACAGCATTTTATCTTTTCCCAAAGATAGATATTAAAAAGTTTGGTTTAAAAAGTGACAGAGAATTTGCGGAAAAACTGTTGGATAAAAAGCATATTTTAGTAATACCGGGAAGTGGGTTTAATTGTGCAGATAACGAGCACTTCAGAATTGTAATGCTTCCTGAAGAAAATGAATTGAGAAATGCTATAAAAAGCATCGGCGATTTTTTAGGAAATAGATAGGTAAAAATGTCCTCACAGCATTTTTCCTTGATGGATACAAAAGCGTTGTTATTTATATTTAAAACCAAGGGCATCTAAACCATTCGGCTCTTCCAAAAAAAGAACGCAAATTGCGTTCTTTTTTTGCTATGAACCTTTCTCGTATTCTGCTTTTCGGATTCTTGGATTAATCATACAATAACCCCCTCAAAAGTTGTCGTTCATCTTTTGACGGGGTTATTGTAATTTCAAAACTTATATATTCTTTTGCGCATCAGACGGCATACCGACTTTCGCAAGCATAGCATTTTTATATCCCACATCTGTCGTCACATCTTTTATTGCCCATGGGGGATTTGGATAACTCAATGCATCCTCTTCTGATGAAAATTCAATTTCCATATAACAAAGACCTGAAAGTTCACCTTCAAAAAAGTCAAATTCCATTGTTAGCCCGTCATCTGTATCTATGCAATATCTCGTTTTTCTTATGATTGTGCCTTCGGTTTTCAAAAGAAGTTTTTCATAATCTTCTTTAGAAATTTCAGTTTCAAATTCATCTCTTGAAAGTCCGTCTTTTCCGCCTTTGTTTTTAACACAGAGAATGTAGGATTTATCATTTGTATTTCTGAGTCTTATTGTAGGTGAGAAGTTTATGTAAGATTGCTCCATAACAAGAGGTTCTGCCTTTGAAAAATCAAAGGGTATTTTTGCTTTGTCCACAAGCCATTTTCTTTCAATTTCCTTTTTTGCGCCCATAATCATTTCTCCCTCAGAATTTTTAAAAATAAAGGTTGCAGATAACTTTCGTTTTCCGCAACCTTTTTTCTATGACCCATACGAGAATCGAACTCGTGATTGCGCCTTGAGAGGGCGCCGTCTTGACCGCTTGACCAATGGGCCTTGTCGTTACTTGACCATTATATCAGTAACACCTTTATTTGTCAAGGTTTTTGAATCAAAGAATCGTGATTTTTCTTTCATAAAAATCAATGACGGCAAATCTCTGTTATAGTTCTGAATCGGAGATTTGCCGTCATATTTTTGTAGGATTTTAAGTTAGCCGTCGGATTTTCGATGGCTAACTATCTCAATTATAGTTTTAATCAGCTGTTTTAACCAAGATATGAAAACTCTTCAATCATTTTCTCAATAGGAGTAACAAGTTCGATGTCTGCATTATCTGTCAATCCCTGAATAATCCTGTTTGAAATCTCAGTTCTGATTGTGTTTTCAATAATCATCTTTATATACTCACTTACTTCGGGAAGTGGTTCTTTTTTGAGTATGTGATACCCGTAGCTTGTTTCAACAATCCCACTGATTTCACCCTCTTTGAGTGCAAATGCCGCCTCTTCAAATTCAGGCACCATTTCACCGGCAGTAAAGACATAGCCATCGGGATTCTGAATTATTCCGGGATCTTGACAGTATTCGTTCATTAAAGCATCAAAATCTTCACCGTTTTTAAGTTTTTTTGCAATATCTTCAATCTGTTTTTTTGCATTAGCTTGCTCTTTTTTTGAAAGTGCTTCTCCGGTTTGAGGATCTTCTGTAAGAATGAGAATGTGTTTTGCTCTCACATATGCCTGATTATAGAAATCTGCAATTGTATCGTTGCCTATTGGGTACTGCTCAAGGAGTGTATCAAGATATGTTTTTGCAAGAAGATTATCTGAAAGAACCTTTATAAGCGGAGCGGTCAAAGTTGATGAATAATATGAATCTTTGTCATTCATAACGCTGTCGGTAAGTTCTTTTTTTTGAGAATCATTAAGATAGACTCCGTTTGCTTTTGCGGCATTTGCTATGGGGGTGACTTGCACAAAGTAATCAAGAGCATTAAGAACGGATTCTTCAATATTACCGGGAGTAAATGCTATATATCGTAATGCAGTTTCAACATCCTCCATACTAATTCCATACCCATCAACGGTTATGGCAGAGGGATGGTCTGTAATTAAAATCTGTTTTGAAGCATCGACAAATTCTATATTTTTGCCGAGAGCCTCACCGACAAATCTCAAAGGAACCATTGTTCTTCCGTCTTTTATGGTGGCAGGAGCATCAAGTGCTTTTTCCTCTCCGTTTACCAGGGCGACATTTGAATCAATTGTAAGCTCTACGGTTTTGTCTTCTGATGTGATGGTAACTTTTCTTGCTTCATTATTCCAGTCAACTTCTGCACCGAAGTTTTCTGATACAACTCTCACAGGTACCATTGTTCTTGAGTTTTCAATATAGGGAACAGCGTCGATGGTTTTTGATTCAATTTCTGCATCTTTCACATACAAATCTGTTGACCCGATTGTAAATTCCATTGTTTTTGCGGACGCTCCGATGCTCAGCAAAAAGCAAAATGCAAGAAGCAATCCAATAATCTTTTTAATACTCATACAAAAATTCCTTTCTTTAAGCAATACACAAATATTTTGCATAACTTAGAATTCTACTGTATAATACCATAAAAATTCACATAAGTCAAATTTGATATGAAGGTGTAACGGATTTTAACCGCATACAAACCAACTTTGTTTTGCCGGACAAAATAATCGTATAAAAGAATCTTACAAACCGTCCATAAACATTTGACATATCTCATCTTATATGGTATTATAAATTGATGTAATTTGGCTATTTGAGTTGGTTTATATACTCACATCAAAAGTCAAAAGAAAGGATGAATACAAATGGGTTTAACATTAACTGAAAAAATACTCAAAGCGCATACAGTAGATGGTGTTTTTGAGAAGGGAAAAGAAATTGGAATCAGAATTGATCAGACTCTCACCCAGGATGCTACAGGAACAATGGCATACCTCGAATTTGAAGCAATCGGAATTCCAAGAGTACAGACAGAACGCTCTGTTGCCTACATAGATCATAACACACTTCAGTCAGGTTTTGAAAATGCAGATGACCACCGCTTTATCGGCTCAATTGCAAAAAAACACGGCATATATTTCTCTCGTCCCGGAAACGGAATTTGCCATCAGGTTCACCTTGAACGTTTCGGCATTCCCGGAAAAACTCTCATCGGATCTGACAGCCACACTCCCACCGGCGGCGGTATCGGAATGATTGCAATCGGTGCAGGCGGACTTGACGTTGCAGTTGCAATGGGTGGGGGAGCATATTATATCACATACCCCAAAATCGTAAAAGTAAATCTTACAGGCTCTCTTTCTTCCTGGTGTGCGGCAAAAGACGTAATTTTGGAAGTTCTGAAAAGAATGTCTGTAAAAGGCGGAGTAGGAAAAGTTATTGAATACACAGGTGAAGGTGTTAAATCCCTTTCTGTTCCCGAACGTGCAACAATCACAAATATGGGTGCAGAACTTGGTGCCACCACATCAATCTTCCCGTCTGATGAAACAACAAGACAGTTTTTGAAAGCGCAGAAAAGAGAAGATGCATGGACACCTCTTTGTGCAGATGAAGATGCAGTATATGATGAAGTAATAGATATTGACCTTTCAAAAATTGAGCCTATGGCGGCTTGCCCCCATATGCCCGATAATGTAAAAACCCTTTCAGAAATTGGAGAGATGAAGATTGATCAGGTTTGCATAGGTTCTTGCACAAACTCTTCACTTCAGGATATGATGAAAGTTGCCCACATCTTAGAGGGCAAAACAGTTCATCCTGATGTTTCTCTTTCAATTGCTCCCGGATCAAAACAGGTTCTCAATATGCTGGCTAAAAACGGAGCCCTTTCTGTTATGATTGATGCGGGAGCAAGAATCTTAGAGAGTGCCTGCGGACCGTGTATCGGTATGGGACAGTCTCCAAATTCAGGCGGTATTTCACTTCGTACTTTCAACCGTAACTTTGAAGGTCGTTCAGGAACAAAAGACGGTCAAATTTATCTTGTGTCTCCCGAAGTTGCAGCCGCATCTGCAATAAAAGGTTTCCTCACAGATCCTCGTACCCTTGGGGATATGCCCGAGTTTAAAATGCCTGATGAATTTATTATCAATGATAATATGATTGAAAAACCCTGTGACGAAAAGGACATGGACTCTGTTGAAATTCTTCGCGGACCAAACATCAAACCCTTCCCCAAAACAGAACCTCTTGCAGACAGTGTAGAATGCAAATGCTCACTCAAAGTTGAAGATAACATCACCACAGACCACATTATGCCTGCAGGTGCAAAAATTCTTCCTCTTCGTTCAAATATTCCTGCAATTTCAAATCATTGCTTCACAGTATGCGATGAAGAATTCCCCCAAAGAGCAAAGGAGATGGGCAAAAGCATAATTGTCGGCGGTGCAAACTATGGTCAGGGTTCATCAAGAGAACACGCAGCCCTTGCCCCCCTCTATCTTGGTGTAAAAGCAGTTGTGGTTAAATCTTTTGCAAGAATCCACAGAGCAAATCTCATAAATGCAGGCATACTACCCCTCACATTCAAAAACGAAGCAGATTATGACAAGTTTGACTTAAATGATGAGATTTCAATGAATAATCTTATAGATTCAATCAAATACGGAAAGAATATCATCATCACCAACAAAACAAAAGGCGTGGACATTGAGTGTGAATGTGAACTTTCCGAAAGAGCAAAGGAAATAGTTCTCTCCGGCGGACTTTTAAGTTACACAAAAGCGCAACTGGGCAAATAAGGAGGAATCATTGATGGATATTAATCTTTATTATGCAGACAAGAACGAAAAACCACTTGACAGAATTGTTGATGACGGTGGATTTTGCAAAATTTTCAGAACAATCGGTGTTATAGGTGACAGCCTTTCCTCAGGAGAGTTTGAATCTTTTGAGGAAGGCATAAAAGGCTATCACGATTTTTATGAATATTCCTGGGGACAGTTCATGGCTCGTGCCCTTGGGAGCAAAGTATATAATTTTTCCCGTGGCGGAATGACAACAAAGGCATTTATCGAGTCTTTTGGTTCACAGTGCGGAGCCTTTGAATATGAAAAACTTTGTCAGGCATATATCATTGCCCTTGGAATCAATGACCACAACAAAGACGGCGCTTTGGGAGATCCTTATAAGAGTAAAGAACTTACCACATGGGATGATGATAGTTTTATGACTTGTTACGGTAACATCATAAAAGCCATAAAACGTAAACAACCCAAGGCAAAGTTCTTTCTTGTGACAATGCCCGATGACACAGCATACAGTGCAGAAAAGATTAAAAAAAGAATTGAGTGGAACGAAGCCATCAGAGCCCTTGCAGAAGTTTTTGATAACACATATATCATTGACCTTGAAAAATATGCACCCACCTTTGATGAAAAATTCCGCAAAACTTTCTTCCTTGGTCATATGACTCCCACAGGCTACATATTAATAGCAAAAATGGTAATGTCCTACATAGACTGGATAATCAGAAACAATCCTTCTGATTTCAATCAGGTTGGATTCATCGGAACACCTTACAGTTATAACGAAGAGAAATAATAGAGAAAAGGAATGATAAAAATGGCAAAAATACCCATGAAAACTCCTCTCGTTGAGATGGATGGAGACGAAATGACAAGAATCATATGGAAAATGATAAAGGATATTCTTCTCATTCCATATGTGGATTTAAAAACAGAATATTACGACCTTGGTCTTGAATACAGAAATGAAACCAACGATCAGGTAACCGT
>SVJK01000054.1 GCA_015069015.1 Oscillospiraceae bacterium | reverse complement strand
ATACAAGAACCGTTTATGAATATATGCGTGGTCACGCAGAGGGCTTTATCAATATTCCGGTTGATGAACTGCGTGAAAGGCTTACAGAACTTGATAGTTCAAAGCCTGTATATGTAATGTGCCAGAGTGGGCTCAGGAGCTATCTTGCGACAAGAATACTTATGCAAAATGGTTTTGACGCTTACAATTTTGCAGGCGGATACAGGCTTTACGGCTCTATGTTCTATGATGAGATTGTATCAAAAAGAGCATATGACTGCGGAATGGAGAAATAAAAGGAGAATTGCCATGATTAAATTTATTTGTTATCCAAAATGTACTACTTGTCAGAAGGCGAAAAAATGGCTTGTTGACAACAAATTTGAATATGAACTTCGTGATATAAAGGAAAGCAATCCAACTTTGGAGGAGCTTTCTGCTTGGTATAAAATGAGTGGATTGCCGCTGAAGAAGTTCTTCAACACTTCCGGACTTTTGTATAAGTCAATGGAACTTAAGGATAAGCTCCCAACCATGTCCGAGGAGGAGCAGCTAAAACTTCTTGCAACAGACGGAATGCTTGTGAAACGCCCGCTTGTGATTGGCGAAGGTTTAGTTTTGGTTGGATTCAAAGAAAGTGAATGGAGTGAAAAGTTATGAGAAAAAACTATGGAGCAAAAGCAATGTTATATCCGATGCCTGCTTTAATAATAGGCTCTTATGACGAGAACGGAACACCCGATGCAATGAATGCTGCTTGGGGCGGAATCAGCGAAGAAACACAAATTTCAATTTGTGTAAGTGAAGACCACAAGACAACAAAAAATATCCTTGCTCGCGGTGCATTCACTGTAAGTGTTGCAGATTCAGAAAATGTTGCTCAATGTGATTATGTTGGCATTGTGTCGGGTAATAAAGAACCGGAAAAAATTAAGAAGACCGGGTGGACAGTTCTTAAAAGCGAATTTGTGGATGCACCTCTATTTGAGGAGCTTCCTATGGCTTTGGAGTGCAAACTCATCAGCTATGATGAAGAAAGTTGCAGACTTGTTGGTGAAATTGTAAATGTCTGTGCTGATGAAAGAATCTTAAATGCAGAAGGAAAAATTGACCTTGAAAAATTTAGTCCGATTACCTATGACCCTGTACATCACACATACCGTAAGCTCGGAGAAGCAGTCGGACAGGCATTCAGCGACGGATTGAAACTAAAGTGATTTTTTTCTGTGAATACTGTATATAAAATGTACCCTCTGGAAAAAGAAAGTCTTTTGTGTTATAGTTTTTGTTATTCTCCATGGGTAGACGGTAGCGGACGGATTTGAGCTGGGTGAAGGAAAAGCGCCCTCTGAGATTTCCGCGCGCGATGAATCAATCATAATTCTCTTCGCCAAAAGAAGCGAATGATTTAGATGGCATCTAAATTGTTCGTTCAGTAAAGGTTAACCGATGGACAGATAATGAAGTAGAATTTATTCAAAAAGTAAATTGTTATTATAGCATTGCAGTATAGCACAAACAATTCGTTGGAAAGCCTTCCCCTTGAGAGGAAGGTGGTTTTTTTGAAACAAAACTCGGATGAGGTGGAAATATATAAAGTATAGAGCTTAATAAACACCTCATCAGTCTCGCGATGCTCGACAGCTTCCCATCAAGGGGAAGCCTGAAAAAACAACCCATTTATGGGTAGCAAGTAAAAAATGCATGGCTGGCAGGCCAATAAAAAAGTGCGTATCAACGCACTTTCAGACTGTCGAAAAAGCCCGCATCGCAAAGTGCGGGCTTAGAATTTTCTAAAAATATATTCAAGATGTAAATAGTTATTAATGAAACTTTTGTAAATCTAGTTTACAAAAGTCTTGATTTGAGACACTTTGCTTGCTTCGTCATAGCTCATTGCCGTACCATCGTACTGTCTGCTTCGCTCTTCCTTGCCTGCGACCATTTTCGAAAGTCTCTCAGCGTGTCGACTTTATCGACACGCTGAGAGTGCGTATCAACGCACTTTTTTACTTTGCAATGGCAATCAGTCAGTAAGCACGTATTCATCTCTTTAAATCAGGCATAATAAAAAAGAGGTGAGTCTATGGAATCCATATGGAACAAAGGCGTTAAAAGGTATGATTTTGAATCCTTAAAACGAGATATTAAAACAGACGTGTTAATCATCGGCGGAGGTTTATGCGGCATTTTATGTGCATATGTGTTAAAAGATATGGGCATAGATTGCGTACTCGTTGAAGCGGACAGGATATGTGCGGGTGTAACAGGCAATACAACTGCCAAAATCACATTTGGACACGGTCTTATATATGATAAAATCATCAAAAGATACGGCATAGAAAGGGCAAAACAATACTATTTAAGCCAGAAAAATGCCTTCCATAAGTTAACTTCCCTTGCATCGGAGATTGACGATGATTTTGAACGGTGTGACTCTTTTGTCTATTCAATAAATGACAAAAATGTGATTGAAAGGGAAGTTGCATCTTTAAACAGAGTTGGTTGCAGGGTGGATTTTTGCAAAGACACAGAACTGCCCTTTGGTGTGGCAGGTGCGGTGAGGATAGAAAATCAGGCAAGTTTCAATCCTCTGAAATTTGCTTTTTCAATTTTAAAAGGCTTGAAAATATATGAAAAAACAAAGGTTCTGGAATTAAAACCCCATATGGCAACCACAGATGGCGGAAAGATTAGTGCGGACAAAATCATTGTGGCAACACATTTCCCGATTATAAATAAGCACGGTGGTTATTTCCTTAAGATGTATCAGCACAGATCCTATGTTCTTGCACTTGAAAATCTTGAAAAACCTAAGAATATGTATGTTGACGAGGACATGACAGGGTTGTCTTTTCGCTCTTTAGGAAAATATCTTTTGCTCGGCGGCGGAAGTCACCGCACAGGCGCAAAAGGCGGAGGCTGGGCGCAGCTTGAAAGATTTGCAGATAAATATTATCCAAAAGCAAAAAAAGTTACCCGATGGGCAACTCAGGATTGTATGACTCTTGATGGCATACCCTATATAGGACAGTATTCAAAATCAACGCCCGATTTTTATGTTGCAACGGGATTTAACAAGTGGGGAATGACATCGTCAATGGTTTCTGCCATGATACTTTCTGATTTGATATGCACAGGAAAAAGCGAATTTTCCGATGTATATTCGCCATCGAGAAGCATCTTTCATCCTCAACTTGTCCTGAACATATTTGAATCTGCAAAAGGACTGCTTAAACCCACAACGCCAAGATGTCCCCATAAGCAGTTGCGTCAGCATCCGAACCCGCCTAAACCAAGTAAAATAGCCGTTTTTCTTTGTTGTCGGTCTCAAAATACGCCGGTATTACTTCGACCTTCCGCCTTGAAAAAGCGACAATTTTATCTTGTTTTAGGTTCTGTGAATTTTCGGTGCAGTGTTTTTGCGTCAATGCGAGGCAAAAACACAGCTAATGCTGATGCATTTGCGAGTATTTTAACGATGCAGTGGCGTAAAAACACGCACCCAAAACGGGTTCGGATACTAACGCAACTGCTTATGGGATGCGCGCTTGAATATAACAAGGAGGAGCACTCGTGGGATTGTCCATGCCACGGATCAAGGTTTGAAGAAAACGGCAATCTCATAAATAACCCTGCAACCGATGACATGAAAAGGGATAAGCATAAAAAATAGGTGCTTTCGTTTTGTTACACATTACGTTTTGTGTTGTTGAAAAAAAGAAAATTTGTGTGATATAATATGACATAAATAGAGACATTCGGAGATGAAAAATATGTTTTTAATGGAAGAGGAATTATTAAAATAAGAAAAGATATGATAAAAATTATAAAAAATGTCTGATTGTATTATTTTATGTATTGTGATATAATCTAAGAAATTTAATGAATGCATACAAAGGAGCACATTATGAGAAGATATGAAGATTTAGGGTTCATAAGTGAAAACAGACAACCTCAGAGGTCATATTATATTCCCAAAGACGGCTGCACACTTTTAAACGGTGAGTGGGACTTTAAGTTCTATGACTGCGACTTTGAAGAGTCATATGAAGAAAAAGAATGGGACAAAATTCAGGTTCCCTCATGCTGGCAATTGAAAGGCTATGAAAACCCCAACTATGCAAATGTGGCATATCCTTTCCCCTATGATCCTCCCTATGTTCCAACCCATAACCCCATGGGCGTATACAGACGTGAATTTGATGTTGAGGACACAAAAAGGGACACCTATATAGTTTTTGAAGGTGTTTCAAGTTGTCTGGAACTTTTTATAAATGACAAATATGTAGGCTACTCTCAGGGTAGTCATCTGCAGGCAGAGTTTGATATAACGGAATATGTAAATGCCGGCAAAAACACTCTTATCGCAAAGGTGAGAAAATGGTGCTCCGGAAGTTATCTTGAAGATCAGGATTTTTTCAGATTCAACGGAATATTCAGAGATGTATATCTTTTATCAAGACCGAAAGGTCACATAAAAGACATACATATTACAACAGATGAAAATGTCATAAACGTCGAATTTGGAGGAAGCGCAGAAGTTTCACTCATTGATGGTGGAAAAGTTATTCAGAAAAAACATGGCGAAAACTTTGTTTCCTTTGAAGTTGAAAACCCTGTATTATGGAATGCAGAAAAACCCTATCTTTATGAAATTCGTTTTGAATATATGGGTGAGACCATCCTTCAGAAAGTTGGATTTGTAAGTTATTCCATCGGCGAAAACTATGAATTTCTGGTAAATGGAACAGAAGTTAAACTAAAAGGTGTAAACCACCACGACACCCATCCCCAAAACGGTTGGGTTATGACCGATGAAGAAATTAAAAACGATTTGCTTCTTATGAAGAAGTTGAACATCAATACCATCCGCACTTCTCACTATCCCCCCACACCGAAATTTCTTGAACTTTGCGACGAACTCGGATTCTATGTAATGCTTGAGACCGATCTTGAATGTCACGGTATCGTAAACAGAGAGGCAGGGGGATGCGGATATGATTGCATTGACAATCCCGAATGGGTATGTGTGAATCCGAAATGGGAAAATTCTTTTGTTGACCGTATGGAAAGGGCATATCAGAGAGATAAAAACCATTGCAGTATTTTTTCCTGGTCAACAGGCAATGAAAGCGGTCACGGAGAAAATCACGTTGCAATGATTGAATATATAAGGAAGAATGATTCAAAACGCCTTGTTCATGCAGAGGATGCATCGAGGATGTCTGAACTTTCTGAGGATTACGGAGTTTCAACTTCTCACTATGCAGACAGGGCGGACATATTCTCAAGAATGTATGAAGACATTGAAGGAGTCACGCAAAAGGCGGAAAACCCTAACTTCAAATATCCTTACTTTTTGTGTGAATACTCTCACGCAATGGGAAACGGCCCCGGAGATGTTTGTGACTATTGGGATTTAATATACAAACACAAAAAGTTGATTGGCGGATGTGTGTGGGAGTGGGCAGACCATACTGTGCTTGAAAACGGAGTTGCGAAATATGGCGGAGACTTTAAGGGCGAGATGACCAATGACGGAAACTTTTGTGCAGACGGAATGGTATTTCACGACAGAAGTCTTAAAGCAGGCTCTCTTGAAGTTAAATATGCTTATCAGTATATGGACTGCAAACTTTCGGGAAATGCAATTGTTGTGCATAACAGATACGATTTTACCAATCTTTCGGAGTTTGAATTTAAGTATCAGATAAAGGTTGACGCAAAGACGACAGAAGAAAAAACTCTTGTGCTTGATGTAAAGCCAAAGGGTAGTACAAAAATAGAAGTTTCGCTTCCCAAAAGTTGCACTCTCGGCGCCTACATTCATTGTTTCCTTATTGATAAATCAGGATATACCGTTGCACAAAAACAACTTGAAATTCCTCTTTTGCCATCAGAAAATATATGCCTTTGTGAAAACGCAGAAACATCAGAAGATGAAAGTTTCATAGTCTTTAAAGGTGACGGATTTTCCTACAGGTTCTCAAAAGATCAGGGGACATTTGTAAGCCTTTTGAAAAAAGGCGTGGAGCAACTTGTGGCACCTGTAAGAATAACATCGGTGCGTGCTCCGATAGACAATGAGAGAAGAGTAAAACAAAATTGGTATTGGCAGGGCCCCTGGGAGGCTGAAAATCTTGACAGACAGTTTGACAAGGTGTATGAATGCGGTTTTGACGGAAAAGAAATTACTGTAAAAGGCAGTCTTGCAGGAGTTTCAAGAACGCCCTATCTCAGATATACTTTAAAATACACAGTGTCATCAGAGGGTATAATCAATGCAACACTTGATGCAAATGTGAAAGACAAGTGTACGTGGCTTCCCCGTCTTGGCTTTGAATTTAAAACTCCCTATGACAGATCAGAGTTTTCATATTATGGCATGGGACCTTATGAAAACTACTGTGATATGCATCACGGTTCAATGGTTGATCGGTATGAAAGCTGTGCAGATGATGAATATGTTAACTACATAATGCCTCAGGAACACGGAAATCACATAAAGACAAAGGTTCTTGATATGAAAAACGGCTTGAGTTTTGTGGCAAAAGACAGTATGGAAATTAACGTGTCTCACTACAGTTTCCAAACCCTTATGCAATCAAACCATCAGGATGAACTTGAAAAATCCGATTGCACCAACATACGTATTGACTATAAAAATTCAGGAGTGGGTTCAAATTCCTGCGGACCTGAACTTTTGGAAAAATATCGTCTCAAAGAAAAAGAAATACATTTTGAGTTTTATATAAAATAAAAGATGTTCTTTTGATTTGTATGAAAAAGGGAATGTAAATTAATTCGGCAAATTAATTTACATCCCTTTTTTGCTGTATAGGAAATTACGCAGAATTTAGTTCGCGAGATAAGATGTATATTAAATTGCGCCCGCGACTTGGGTGCAGGCTCAGCCTGCTTTTTTGCTGTATAGGAAATTACGCAGAATTTAGTTCGCGAGATAAGATGTATATCAAATTGCGCCCGCGACTTGGGTGCAGGCTCAGCCTGCTTTTTTGTTGCAATTTCTTTCAGGTGTATAAGTTTTTCTATATGTTAAATTTCTTATGTATTGACAAGCTTGAAAACTCAACGTGAATAGGGTTTTCCCAAGGCTGATTGTTCTTTTTTTATGATTAGTTTTGCTTTTTTTATCATTGTATAAAATTTGTAATGCAATTAATTTTTCTTTGCAGTATAATTTATGATATAATTGAGGCTCAAAAAGGAGTGAGTTATTGTATGACAAACTTTATCAAACCCGATAAATTTACCGATCAGACCGCAATTGCGGCAGATGAAAGAAGGGATCATTATGATATATGCAATGAACAGATTCTTGAAATGGAAATAGTTCCCGACATTCTCTTTGTGGGTGATTCAATAACCTGCAACTGGGTTGTGGATTTGTATCTTGGAAAATGGGGATATCTTGTAAACAGAGGAATAGGCGGAGATAACACCCTATACATAAACAAGCGTGCAGACGGTGATGTGTTTCAGTTAAAACCAAAAAGGGTTGTGTATATGGCAGGAACCAACGACCTTATGGCAATACATCCTGATTTTTGGTGGAATATTGCCGGCAGGGATGCTGATGAAGTTATAGAAAATACACTTTTAAATATAGAAGAGTTTGCAAAAAGATGCAAAGATACCGCCCTTTATCTATGCTCTGTTATCCCGTCAAAACTTCCTGTCCCTTATGACAAAGATGCATATAACAAGGCAATAGTAAAACTTAATAAGGGAATAGAAGATATATGCAAAAAATACGGTGCAATCTATGTGGATTATCACAGTCATATGTGCTCATCTGACGGACTTACGGTAAAGGATGGGCTTACCCACGAAGGGGTTCATCCAAACTGCAAAGGCTATCAGGTAATGGCGGATGTTTTGGAAAAATATCTTGAAATATAACTTTTGGAGGAATAAAAATGATAGAATTTAAAAAAGGACAATCCCCCCTTTTCTTTGATGAAAAGTGCGGATACTTAAAAGAAATTGAATATGGCAAAAAGAAAATTTCGCTTTTTTCCGGCCTGTGGAAAATAGAAGCAGAATCCGGAGCACTGGAAATAAAGGATATGACATCATTCAGGCATGAGGCATATTCAGATATGCTTAAACTTTTCTGGGAAAATGAAAAGGCTGTGGTAACCGTAACTTTAAGGTCAGAAGAAAGCGGGAAAATATACTGGAGCATAAACGTTGACCTGAAAGGTGAAAACACCGTTGGAAAAGTTATTTTCCCCATATTTGAAGGACTTAAGTTTGAAAATGAAGATTATCTTTTGGTCGGCTATCAGAATGGAACACTCCTAAAAAATCCTGTGGACAGTCTTCTTTCCAAAGACGAACAGATACCCTTTTGGATGGGAAGAGGAAAGGGCGCATATGAAAATGACTACCCCGCAGGACTTTCCTATCAGTATACAACATTTTACAGCCCCGGCGAATTTGGTTACTACTTTGCAACAGAAGACGAAAATGCCAATATAAAAACCTTCAGGTGGGCATATAACGAAAAGGTACACGGAATTGACTTTTCAATAATCAATTATCCTGAAAACATGGGAAAAACATCAAACTACTGTATGCCCTACGAATTTGTTTTGAAAATGTATGAAGGCGACTGGCAGGATGCCACAAAACTTTACAGAAAATGGGCAATAAGGCAGAAATGGTGCAAAGAAAAACTATCTGAAAAATATCTCAGCGAAAACCTTGTTAACACAGACCTTTGGAGAGTAAATCACACAAACGGCAAACTTGGTACAAGAACCGAGGAATATTTCAACACCTCTTTGATGCTCAGAGATTATCTTGACTGTAATATTGCTCTTCACTGGTACGGATGGAATCTCAACCACGAACACGACTGGGATTCACCTGACTATTTCCCCGACGAAGTGAAAAAAATCGGATGGCCCGAGAAACTTAAAGATTGGAACGGGCGTTTTAGTGATGAAGGAATTATAAAAATCCCATACACAAATGCACGCCTTTGGGAAAGAACAACAAAATCCTGGGAAGACTTCAGTGCAAGCAAAGCGGCAATAAAGGGAGAAGACGGCGAAATTTTCAATGAACCCTGGACGCCGGAGCAACATCTTACCACCATTTGCCCAAGTTGCGCCCTCTGGCAGAATAAGGTTGTGGATATGTGCAGAGAGTTTGCTGTGGATGAAGGTTTTGACGGAGTATATCTTGATCAGGTGGCATCATTCAATGCTATGCTTTGTTTTGATGAAAGCCATCCTCACCCAAGGGGAGGAGGAAGTTGGTGGAATGATTCCTACCACGCAATGCTGAGGAACGTGAAATCCCTTTTGGGTAAAGACAAAATCATGACAACAGAATCCTGTTGCGAAACTTATGTTGACGTTTTTGACCTTTTCCTTGTTCTTGACACCTGTTTTCAGCATACTGCCTTGAATGCGGTTATGGGATGCGGAAATTCTATTCCTGTTCCTCTTTTTTCCATGATATACGGCGATTATGCCTTAAGTTACGGCTCAATTTGTTGTTTCCCTGACAATCTCGACCGTTTTGAATATAACTATATCAAAAATATTCTCTGGGGAATGATTCCAAGCATCGAAGCAGGCGAAATGCAGGAACTTGAAGAAAAGAAAGATTTTCTTGATGCCGTAAAACGCGGAACAGACTTCTACAAAGAAAACAAGGAAGATATTCTCTATGGAAGACTTCTTGAAATTCCAAAATATTCCTGTGATACTTTTGAAATCACATGGAAGGGAAAAAATCAGGGTAAAACACCGGGGATTTATTCATTCACAGATTCAGTTCCTGAAATTTATGCAGTAATCTGGCAAGACAGCAAAGGAAGAAAAAAACTTTATGCATATAACTTTGCATGCAAAGCATCTTCCATGGAACTTGACGGCAAAAAATATGAGGTTGATACAAAAAGTTTCTGTGTTTCCGATTTAGATTGAAGCGATGGAGGAATAGGATGAAATTCATTGAAAAAATTGTTGAAAAACAAAATAATAATTATGAAAAAAGAGGCGTGACAGTTGCTTTTTTGGGCGACAGTGTGACTCAGGGGTGCTTTGAGGTATACAGAAAAAGCGAAAAGGAACTGGAAACGGTTTTTGACAAAACTTGCGCATATCACAAATACTTTGCGGATATCTTTTCTGTTCTTTGCCCGTCTGTTCCCGTAAACATCATTAATGCAGGAATATCGGGCGGAACTGCCCTACACGCCCTCGACAGACTCGAAAGAGATGTTTTATGCCAAAGTCCCGACCTTGTTATCGTATGTTTCGGTCTTAATGACTCAAGTGCAGGAATGGACAAAATCGGAGTATACACAAAAAGCCTTGGTGAAATCTTTGAAAGACTGCAAAACTTCGGCACGGAAATCATCTTTATGACACCAAATATGAAATGTACCGATCTCAGTTGTCACATTACCGATTCTCTCATAAAGGAAGTTGCCATGCTTAACGTTGAAAGCCAGATTAACAAAACCATGGATAATTATATTGAAGCGGCACTCAAGGTGTGCAAAGATAAGGGAGTTACTGTCTGTGACTGCTACAGAAAATGGAAAAAACTTTCAGATTCGGGAATAAACATCACGCAGCTTCTGTCCAATAAAATAAATCATCCCACAAGGGAAATGAACTATATGTTTGCATATTCCCTTGTTGAAACCATTTTTGAAATGTAATTGCAATATAAAACCAAAAACCTTAGTAAAACTTATGTGTAAGGAGGTTAAACCATATGATAGAAAACAAAAGAATTAATCCGTGCTTTGGAGATATTTTTGAAACTCACAAAGCAAAGTGGATAGGAAAAAGCAAAGTTTTGGGAAGCGAAAGTGCGCCTGCACCCCTTATCCGAAAAATTGCACAACTTAAAAAGGAAGTTTCAAAAGCAACCCTATACGTTACAGGACTTGGGCAGTATGAAGGCTTTGTAAACGGCATGGCCCTTGACGAAAAAATTGTTTTTGCCCCCACAGTTTCCGATTATGAAAAAACAGTATATTACAACAAATATGACATTACATCAAAATTAAAGAACGGGGAAAACGTTTTCGGTTTTATCCTCGGAAGAGGAAGATATGCTTTCAATACTGCCGGTACACCCTGGAACGGCGAAACCGCTCTTTGGGCAGATCAGGTTAAAATGATTGCCGTGGCAGAAGTTGAATATAGAGACAATACAAAAGACTATATTGTCACAGACGAAAGTTGGGAAGCAAAAGACAGCGGGATTTTGCAGGACTGTATGTATATGGGTGAAACCTTTGATGCACGAGTTCACGACTTTGAATGGAAATCTTCCAAAAGCACAAAAGGATGGGAAAATTGCGTTCAGGTTTCAAAACCAAGAGGCACTTTGACCTATGATTTTTCAGAACCTATCGCCGTGACAGAAAAAGTGAAACCGAAACTTTGCAAAAAAATCAGCGACAGACAGTTTATGCTGGAATTTGACAAATATCTCACCGGATGGATTGAACTTCAAATTGATTGCGAAAAAGATACCGAAGTTTCCATACAGTATACCGAGCGCCTTGATGAAAAGGGTGTTCCTTATCTTTTCCACACAATCACACCAAACGGAAGACTTCAAAAAGATTTCTTCATAAGTTCAGGAGAAAAATTCACCTATAGACCCATGTTTTCCTATAAAGGATTCAGATATGTTCTGATTGAAGGAATAGAAAATCTTGATATTTCCGATGCCACCGGATGTTTTGTACACAGCGACATTAAAAGCATAACGGAATTTAAATGTTCAGATGAACTCATAAACTGGATTCATCATGCCTCAAGAAGAACAATCCTTTGTAATTTCCACGGTCTTTCAACAGACACACCCGTATTTGAAAAACACGGATGGGGCGGAGATGCGGCGGCAATTTCTCCGTCGGTTATGTATAACTTTGATGCACATAAGTTTTACCGCAAATGGATGAAAGACTTCCTTGACTCTCAAACTGATGAGGGCGAAATTTCAGTTATTGTTCCGACACCCGGCTGGGGAATTTCAGGGAAAACACGATGGAAGGCCGTATGCGGACCAACACCTGCGGCAGATGTATGCTGGCCTGAAATTGTATACCGTCTTTACTGGTGCTATGAAGACATTGATGCTCTGAAAGAAAACTATGACGGCCTGAAAAAATATGCATCATATCTCAAAAAATGGACAAATGGAGACCTTATTAAAAAAGGTCTTGGTGACTGGCTTGCTCCCACAGGAGATGTTATGCATGACTATGCTGAACCACCCGAGGGACCCGAACTTGTTGAGGGAGCATATCACATACGCATATTTGAACGCATGACTCAGATTGCCGAGGCTCTCGGAAAAGAAGATGATGCAAAGGAATATGCCCTTGAAAGAGAAAGGCTCATTAAGATTTTTAATGATACCTACTTTGATGAAGAAAAAGGCTACTATCACAAAAAGGACTACACACCCTTTCGCCAGTCAGGAAATGTTTTGGCAATCGCCTTTGGAATAGCAACAGATGAAATTCGTTCAAAAGTTATGGAAAATCTGATAGCAGACCTCGAAGAGAGAGACTGGCACACCTGTATGGGAATGTATACTTCCATGTATCTTCCGATTGTTCTTTCTGAATATGGTTATCATAAAGATGCTTGCAAGGTTGTAATGGCAAAGGGATATCCCGGTCTTGACTACATCAGACAAAAAGGTGCCTCGACAGTTTCCGAAGCCTGGGAATATGACGGTTGTCGTTCTTGTTGCCATTATGCTATAGGAGCAGTTGAAAATTGGATAATGACATATCTTTGCGGAATTCATCAACTTGCACCCGGATACAAAAAGGTGATGATTGATCCAAAACTTCCCGATGGTTTAGATAATTTTGAATTATCCATGGATACAATAAGAGGAACCATCAAAGTTAAATGTGAAAGAAAGAACGGACAGGTTATAAAATCTGTTTCTGTTTCAGAAAAGATAGAGGCTTTGTAAGGAGAGGAACAAATGAGCAGAAAATATCTGATTTCGCCAGAAGGTAAATTCTATAAAGCCGCCATGCATACCCACTCAACAGTGTCTGATGGCAGACTCACGCCGGAAGAGGTTAAAGAGACTTATAAATCTATGGGATATTCCATTGTGGCATTCACCGACCATTCACGTCTTGTTTGTCACAATGACCTTACCGATTCTGATTTCCTTGCCATAAACGCCTATGAATTTGAGGTTAATAAGGGAATGATAGGCGGTCCGGGAACAGAGTGCTATCATCTCAATTTCTATGCAAAAAATCCTCTTGTTGACCATCAGGTGATGTTTGATCCGAGAAACGGTGCATGGATATATTCAGAAGAAGAGATGAAAACTTTTAAGATTATAGGTGAAGTTTCAAAATCGGAACACAGTGTGGAATATATCAACAAAGCAATAAAGGCGGCAAACGAAAACGGATTTCTCGTATGCTACAATCACCCTGTCTGGTCACTTCACACAGAAAAGGATTTTGTTCCATTGGAAGGGCTTTTTGCTTTTGAAATATATAACCATTCAAGTCAGATTCAGGAGTATAACGGATATAATCCCCATATGTACACATCTTTGCTTCGTGCGGGGAAATCTCCCGCATGTTTTGCAACCGACGACAGTCATATGTTAAAGGCAAAGAACTTATCAGATCCTTTTTGCGATATGGACGGAGGATACATAATGATAAAGTCTGAAAGTCTTACCTATGAGTCCATTATAGATGCTCTTGAAAGGCGTGATTTTTATTCATCAACAGGTGTGGAGATTAAGGAGTTATACATTGAAGGCAAAAATGTTCACATTAAAACATCCCCCTGCACACAGATAAATCTCATATCGGATACAAGATATGCAAAAGGTGTACGTTCTTTAAATAATGACATCACAGAGGCGGTTTTCAGCCTTGAATCGGACGCAACACTTTTCTGGATAATCTGTCAGGACGAAAAGGGGAGAATTGCAGCAACAAATGCCGCATCAACAAAAATCTGAATGAATTTCAAAAATGGAGTATGAAGTTATGAACAACCTACTGAATGAAAAGTTGCCGGGACTTGGCAAAAAATATTATGATACACTCACAAAAGAAGTGATTCCTTTCTGGCTCAAGCATTCCATAGACAAAAGCGGTGCCATAAACAACTGCATATCAGAAGAGGGGAAAGTTCTTTCCAAAGACCGCTACATCTGGTCTCAGGGAAGAGCCCTATGGACATTTTCTGCCATGTATAACCGAATTGAGAAAAATGAGAAGTATTTAAACGTTGCAAAAGGTCTTTTTGAGTATCTCATATCAATCGGTGCAAGAGACGACGGAAAATGGAACTATCTTTACAATGAAAAAGGAGAAGTTTTACAGGAGGATATAAGCATATATGTTGACGGCTTTGTTCTTGCGGGAATGACTGAATATTATGCTGTAACAGGCGACGAAACCGCCCTTGAAACCGCACTTGAAATTTATGAATGTACGAAACGCCAGATGGAAAACCCCGGCTCATATTCCGTTGCACCCTATGTGATTCCAAAAGGCACCAAAACCCACGGTGTGAATATGATTTTTTCCTATTTTTACCACTGCCTTGCAAAGGTAAGTAAGAGAGATGATATCAGACAATATTCCCACAAACTTGCAATGGAAGTTCTTGATGAATTTTATGTGAAAGAAAAAGATGCCATCTTAGAATTTGTCACGATAGACGGAAAATTTACCGATACCCCCGAAGGACGTTCCTGTGTTCCGGGACACGCAATTGAATGTATGTGGTTTCTCATAAACATTTTTGAAGACCATAATGAGCAGGAGAACATCAAAAAATGTTGCTCTCTTATAAAAAGGCATCTTGAACTTGCCTGGGACAAAGAAAAAGGCGGTCT
This sequence comes from Oscillospiraceae bacterium, assembly GCA_015069015.1. GTDB lineage: Bacteria > Bacillota > Clostridia > UMGS1810 > UMGS1810 > RGIG1828. Next base: position 563 of record SVJK01000054.1, on the reverse strand, counting down.
TATTCTTGCCCTTGACATTGACGGAAAAGTTCCCGTTTTCTGGAACAAACCAACATATAAACCCTGGTGGGTGCAACTTGAAGCCCTGGTTGCCACTTTGTATGCCTACAAGCACACACAAGACGAAGAATTTATAATCTGGCACAAAAAAGTTTACGATTATGCTTTTTCACACTATCCCACACCATACGGCGACTGGTATAACTGGCTTGATAACGACGGAAACATTGGCGAAAGTGCGGCACTTCCCGTAAAAGATCCTTTCCATCTGCCAAGAGCCCTTATGCATCTGTCGGATTTGTTTGCAGAAGAATTTTAAAAAATAAAAAGCAGGCTGAGCCTGCACCCAAGTCGCGGGCGTAATTTGATATACATCTTGTCTCGCGAACTAAATTCTGCGTAATTTCCTATACAGCAAGAAAAGCGGCTTCGCCGTACCGCCTGCGGCGGGAGTGCGGAGCATTATCGCTTTTCTTAAGCCATGTGCATTTTTGAAAAGCAAATTTGCTTTTCAAAAAAATTTGCACGGCAATATAATAAATTTTTTACTGTATAGGAACGAA
>SVJK01000053.1 GCA_015069015.1 Oscillospiraceae bacterium | reverse complement strand
GGGTCTTCCACATATTCAATACCGTAGCGGCAGAGGACTAAAGACCAATAAGCCTCTGCATCGGTATTGTCCTCATTAAGAATTTGCTCATAGATGCCCATAGCCTTATCAAATTCGTTATTGCGACGAAAATGATTTGCTCGATCATAAAGATTTGCTCGACGGTCATCATCGAGTTTAGGCAACGTTTGCTGTGTGCCACAGTATTCGCAGGTAGCTACGGTTTCGTTATTGTTAATTTCAAGTGCGCCACCACACATTTTACATTTAAAGATTGTCATTGCGATTCTCCTTTATGCTCTTTCTTTTTTCTCTATCTTTCGATTTCGTATTCATAATAGAAATAGTTAATACCGGTATAAATTCTATGGCAATTTTACGAGTTTATATATGTATAAATTTTGATTATACTCTGCTATTATGTTCAATTTATCTGCGTTTCGTTGATACCTTTCATTATTCTCAATAATCCTTTTTTCTTCCGCATTGGGTACAGGTTTTAGAGAATAATCCTTTGAAGGTACCTCCACAATGCTGGCACACGCAATTATCTCTGTATATTGACTTTTGTTGTATAATCTTACATCGTTCATTACGCTTGTCAATAGACTTCTTTGATATAACACTAAAATCGTCCGCATCATCAAATTGCGGTTTAATTACCATCTCGCCTATTTCGTTAATATATCCATCTTTTTCATTTAATCCTACATTAGCAAGACCGTTTTCGGCAAAATCCTCAGCGTAATCAAACTGTGGTTTGATTACCATCTCGCCTTTTTCGTTAATATATCCATCTTTTTCATTTAATTCTACACTGGCAAGACCGTTTTCGGCAAAATCCCTAGCATGATCAAACTGTGGCTTGATTACCATATCGCCTATTTCGTTGATATAGCCCCATTTACCATTTAAATTCACCACAGCAAGACCGTTTTCGGCAAAGTCACCAGCATGATCAAACTGTGGCTTGATTACTATATCTCCCTTTTCGTTAATATAGCCATATTTACTATTTAATCGCACACATGCAAGACTATTTTCGCCGAAGACTTCAGCATAATCAAACTGTGGCTTGATTACCATCTCACCAGTTTCGTTAATGAATCCATATTTGCCGTTTAATTCTACTGCAGCAAGACCATTTTCGCTAAAGTAAGAAGCATAATCAAACTGTGGTTTGATTACCATATCACCGGTTTCATTGATATAACCATATTTACCTTTTATTTTCACCACAGCAAGACCGTTTTCGTCAAAGTAATAAGCCTCATCAAACTGTGGCTTGATTACCATCTCTCCCTTTTCGTTAATAAAGCCCCACTTGCCATTTAATTCTACCGTGGCAAGACCGTTTTCATCAAAACCCAAAGTACCATCAAACTGTGGTTTTATTACCATCTCACCCTTTTCGTTAATAAAGCCCCATTTATCATTTGATTTTATTGCTACCAACTGTATATATGATTTGCTACAGTTTATAGCTTGATCCAAAAGAGTTTCGGTGTCTTTGTAGCCTACAATTTTTTTCAGCACAGGTATTGCCGAAAAAACACGCCCTTTCTCTAACATATTAACTGCCTTGTTGTACAAATTGAATTTGAGTTGTTCCTCCATTTTTTCTTTTATATGTATAATATATTCCTCAAGCTGATTTTTTAATTTTTCACTGCCAAAACGAATTGCCTTGTTATAATTGACATTATCATCAAAAGGCTTGTTAACATTTTTCAAATCCTCTTGCTTTTTGATACGAAGCTCTGCCATAAGTTTTCCAAGATACGCCTCTGCAAGCTTTGCATCAAAATTAAGAACTTGTTCAAAGAAATCGTCTGCCTTTTGCCATTCGCCATCTTCAAGTGCCATAAATCCACGATCTAAAAGGGCTTTGACATTTCCGTTAGCATTTTCTATTATCTGTGTTTGCTGAATCGGTGTTTCTTTCACTTCAGGTGTAACAATCTTTTTAATACCACGAACAACATCATTGATAAACCCGATTTTAGACATATCCTGTGCTTGAAGATGTGCAAATTCTTCGGGAAGCTCATATGCATCCATATCGCGATAGCAGGGGATTAACAGTTTGGAACGATCTTTTTGAATAAGTTTTAAAAATCTTGACCATTCATTTTTCACCCACACTGCATTAAAGTATTCCGGTTTTGTTCCAATTGAAAGCATTACCTTTGCAGAGTTAAGTGCAGCAAAAATGCACGGTTCGTATGCCGAGCCGAGCTTGTTTTCCAAAGTAATTGCCGCATAGAAAACCTTTAAACCTTCTTGAGTAAGCTGATGGTATATATCATTTGCAATGACGGAATCTTGTGTTCTTTTTCCGTATTCATCTGCTTCCTTATAACAGATGAATACGTCATAAGGTTCTTCTTTTTGGGAAAGTTCAAGAATCTCCTTTTGAAGTCTGTCTATTTCTTTTGCTTCTTCTTCATAAATACCACGCTGAACAGAATCTGCAAAGCTAAGTGCAGATTTATAATCCTCATCGGCAATAATAGAATCAAAAGACGTTCTGTGGCAGGTGGGGACCCTCTTAAATGTAGCAGGGTCTTCCACATACTCAATTCCATATTTACATAGAATAAGTCCCCAGTATGCCTCTGCCTGAGTCTCATCTTTTTCTATAACCTTTTCATAAAGCTGTTCCGCCTTATCAAATTCGCTTTTCATTCTGAGGATATTTGCACGGTTAAAAAGCCCCTGCAAATTTTCATCCTTACTTGTGGGAACAGTCTGTGTTGTTCCGCAATATTCACAGGTTGCAACAGTTTCACTGCCATTGATTTCGAGTGATCCTCCGCACATTTTACATTTGAATATGGACATAATGTTCTATCCTCTTTTCATATCCTCACTTTAATAATACACATTTCTTATTCCTATCACCAATTAAAATAACAAGTTCATTTGCAATTTCTACAACTTTTTCTTTATCATCTTCCGAAACAGCATCTGAAAGTTTTGAAAACTTAACTGTGATTTCACTTTCAACCGGTGCAAGTGCATCGTGACTCATTGGGTCTGAATAGCGAACTGCCTCATAAACCTTTTTACACTCTGCTTTAACAATTTCACTTTTTGCTCTTGCCATAAGGCTTTCGGCATCAACTGTTAAAGATTTAATAAAAATTGTTTGTGTCTTTATTTTGTCATCAATTTCCCCAACTGCTTCAACTGCAATATTTGCCTTAATTACCGCAATTATATTAATTGAAAGAACAATTGCGCAGAGAATTATGCCCACATAGTATGAAAGCTGTGGTATTGCCATACAAAGTCCGCCGAAAATTACGGTCATAATAAGACCTGTGTAGCTCGTTTTGAAAAGAGAAACATTATAGAATGTTTTATTGATATTATCTTCATTTAACGCATAGTATGAGCAGGCAAGTTGTCCGATAAAAGCCACAGTTATGGATATGTAACCAATCCAAAATGAAACGGTATATTTTTCTTGTCCCCACCATCCGACAGAAACAAAAGAAATTATGTTAAAAAGTACAAGCAATACTGCCCATATTACAAAATAAGATTTGAATAATTTTTTCATTGCATTCCCCTCCATTAAAGTTTCTCGCCACATTCAAGACAGAACTTTGCACCATTCGGAAGCTCTGCACCGCACTTTTCGCATTTTGCTACAAGTGATGCTCCACATTCTGTGCAGAATTTGCCTATGGGTGTTTTGCTTTTGCAGGAAGGACAAATCATTTCATTTTCTCTGAGAATCTCAATTTTGTTGCCGCAATTGAGGCAAAACTTTGAGCCCTCGGGGATTTCACTTCCACAGCCTTGGCATATGATTTTTGGAGATGACGCGCTTTCGCTTTCAAATCCCCCGAAGCCTTTAAACATTTCGCCCATCTTTGGGGCAATTGTTCCTGCGGCTGCCATTCCTACGCCAAGTCCTATCATATCACCGGCAACTGTGCCGCCACCGCCTGTGATGTTCATATTCCCAATGCCCTCGGCATATGCTTTCTGAACTTCAGCCTGAAGAACATCCTTTTCGTTATAGCCTTTGGCACGCATAACCTCTGCTTCTGCAAAGCCCGACATTTTCATTGCCTGTGCCTCTGTTTGTGCACGGATAAGTTCACGTTCAGCCTCGCGGCGTGCCATCTCTGTGGCTGTTGTTTCACGTTCAAGAACTGCTTGCCTTTCTGCAGCGGTAATTTCCGCTTCTGTCTGAGCCATCGCTGTTTTAACTTCTGCCTCTGCCTCAATCATCCTTTTTTGCAGGGATATGGTATATAATTCCCGTATGCGTTTAAAATTGGGGTCACTTTCGGGAAGAACAACAGTCGTTACATAAAACTCTTCAATTCCAAGACCGTATTCTTCAAATCCGGGAAGAATGTTACTTTTAAGAACATCTGAAAGAAGGGTAAGGCTTTCATCAACTTCAAGGATGTTTATGTTATTGGCTTTTATGCAGGCTGAAAGATTCGTCTTTACAGCCGTTGAAATAAGGGGGCGAAAGGATGCCGACAGGGATTTTGTAAATCCTGCACCTCTGTCATCCCAGGCAATGCCACTTGTCGTACCCACAAGCTTCACAAGAAGTTTGCGTGAATCGGAAACTCTCAGATTCATCTCTCCTGATGCTCCAAGTTCTATGGGAACACCATATGTGGGTTCAATATAGCGCACCTTTGAATCTGTTCCCCATTTCACTGACATCTGTACAGTTTTGTTGATAAAATATACCTCACAGTGAAAAGGTGTTTCGCCGCCTGTGGTACGATTTAACACTTTGCCGATTTTGGGAATATTCTGCGTTTCAAGGGTGTATCGACCGGGCCCGAATAAATCAAGTGCCTGACCATTCATAAAAAAGATTGCTTCCTGACTTTCGTGAACAATAAGCTGAGTTAAACTGTTAAAATCTTCCAAAGGATGCTTCCATATAAAGGTGCTGTTGTCACCTTCGTATTTAATAATTTCGGCAATCTGAGCCATAGTTATGCCTCCCATTCAATGGTTTACCACATAATTCTGATTATGTGGAATAGGGATAAAGAAGGAGAATTTTTCACATAATTTATGGCACACAAACAAGACCGATATCAAGTAACAATGCTACTTCGGTCTGTTTGTGATACATAATTTTTACCGGATTACATAGGATTTGAAAATAATGTATTTTTTTGTTGATTATAACTGCATTTTATGATATAATTTACTTATAGTTTTGTAGTATTTAGAAACATTTTTAGCCACATAATCAGAATTATGTAGCTTTCTATTTTAACACCGAAGTAGCCCAAGTTTCTGTATTTGTCTGCGATGTACATCATCTGTACTCATTGTGTAAATCCTTGTTGTATTTATTGACGAATGTCCCAAAATATCAGCAAGTCTTACGATGTCCTTTTGTAAACTATAATATGTTCTTGCGAAAAGATGACGAAAGTTATGGGGAAATACTTTATCTTTTGAAACTCCTGCAGTTTTGCATAATGATTTTAACATTTTCCAAATATGGCTTCTGTCCAAAGGATTTCCTGTGCGGCTCACAAACACTGAGCCTTTTTTTATGTTGTTTTTTCCGGCATACCCCTTTAGCATTTTACAAAGTTCTTTTGGCAAGATTACAACTCGCATTTTACCTTTACAGTTTATTATCGCTTGTCCCGAATGCAGGGCAGATATGGTAATGTAGCGAAGTTCCGAGACTCTGATGCCTGTGCTCGCTATGGTTTGTATCAGGTAATAAAGTTTCTCATTCTTTTTTCGTTTAGCTGCCGTAAGTAACTTTTCATACTCCGCCTTTGTCAGTTCCTTATCCTTGCCGCGAAATATTTGTCTTTGAATTTTTAATGCTTTTATCCGTATATCATGCCATTCCATAAAGCTAAAGAAACTGTTAAGAGAAGATATTGCCGCGTTGACACTTGCGGGAGCGTAATTTTCGCAAAGTTTCTTTTTATACTCCAATGCCAAAACCTTTGAAACTTCCCGCTTACATAGCCAATCCGCAAAGAAGGTTATGTCACGGATATACTTTTCTATAGTATTTTCGCTTTTTTCCTCCTCAGTCAAATAATTCTTAAAGTTTTCTAAAAGTTCTCTTGTGATCTTTCTCATTCATATCAACTTCCTTTCATTTGTATTCTACCACTTACGTAATCATACTATCAGAAGTCATCAATGAATTTTAGTATTTACGAATAATTTTACAAAATGTCTATAAAATGAACAAATTTTCAGATACAAATCAAGCCCGAATATACAAGTAAATTGAACTTGATATTCGGGCTTTTTTGTATTATTATTTTTTTATATATCTTTGATTTCTGCTCTGAGGTTTATCGGGAATAGTCATTTGTATATGGCTATATTGACTTGATACGATTGTTTTTTCTTAGGTGCGGCCTTGCCTGCATATTGTTTATAACACCAATTTTCCCCACCTTTTCAGATATGCGTGAAACAAGGGTGAGCATTTTGTTTGTTATATTAAATGGCGGTGTATAGATTTCCACAAAATCACCTCTCATAAGTATTATCTTGCGTATTATCTTAATTATACTACATATTTTTGAAAATATCAATATGTCAAAGAGAGTATTTATATTTCCCACAAAAAAGCAGGCTGAGCCTGCAGCCTGAGTCGCGAGCGTAATTTGATATACATCTTATTTCGCGAACTAAATTCTGCGTAATTTCCTATACAGCAAAAAACAAGGCGTAAAAATCCATTTGAATTTTTACGCCTTGTTTATATTTTATTACAGATTGAACTTTTCTTTAGCAGCAGTTAATGCTTTATCAAAGATTGCCATCATTTCATCAACATTTTCTTTTGTGAATACAACAGGAGGTGCAACAACGATAAGGTCGTCATTGTTTCTCATAATAAGTCCGTTGTCATAGCAGAAATCATTGATAAATGTTCCAACGTGATAGTCGGGATTGAGAGGAATGAGGTCATCGCCGTCTGTGTAGGCAAGTTCGATGCAGAGCATAAGACCGAGACCTTCATAGCCTGAAACGAAGTTGAATTTCTTCATAAGAACTTCAATCTGTTCTTTTATGTATGCACTGAGTTCATTACATCTGTCGATGAGTTTGTTTTCTTCGATGTAGTCAAGTGTTGCAATGGCAGCCGCACATGCAAGGTTGTGAGCACCAAAGGTGTTACCTGATACAAATTCGTTGCCCGGCTTTTCACGGAAGCAATCCATGATTTCCTGTCTCATTGCACAAAGTCCCATAGGCATCATACCGTTGGTGAGTGATTTTGCAGTTGTTAAAATGTCGGGTGTTACTCCAAAGAGTTCGGAAACAAACATTGCACCGCTCTTTACTATACCAACCTGAACTTCATCGAAAATAAGAAGAATGCCAAATTCCTGACACATTTCTTTTACTTTCTGAAGATATCCTTCGGGGGGAACAGGATAGCCGGAGTTTGAACCGGGAAGTGGATCCATGATAAGACATGAAATTGTTTCAGGATCATTGTCAATTATGGTCTGACGAAGAGATGCAATACAGTCCATATTACAACTATGTTTTTTCTTGCCAAGGTGACAATGCTTACAGTTTGCACCGTCTGCTCTTATAACAAAGTCATTAACCATGGGTTCATAATTTTTTCTGAAATAGTCAATACCTGTTGCAGACATTGCTGTAACAGTTGTTCCATGATAAGAACCGTTTCTTGAAATAACTTTATAACGTTTTACATCTCCGCGGTTGAGATGATATGAGCGAGCCATTTTGATTGCGGCATCATTTGCTTCAGATCCGCTGGATACGAAGAAATAACTTGAAAGACCTTCCGGCATAATTTTGTCAAGTCTTTTTGCAAGTTCAATTGCAGGCATACAATAGTCATCGCCAAAGTTGGGGAAAAAGTCAATTTTCTTGAACTGTTCGTTCATTGCATCCATAATTGCCTGTGTGTTATGTCCGCAAATTGTTGTGAGAAGTGAGCCGAATGTGTCAAGGTATCTTGTACCGTGAATGTCATAAACATATACCCCTTCACTTCTGTCATAAATTTTGGGGTGTTTGTCAATGTCTGCATTTACTGCATAGTGAGTACACACGTGTTTTGCTGCATACTCTTTAATTTCCTGTATTTCTTTTTCTGTATACATTGTTATCCTCCATTTATTTATTGTATAAATTATTTCCTGAAAAACCAAGAAACCTGCAAAATGCAGGTTTCTTAGTGTTTATTATTTATTATTTTTATTCTTCATCTTCAAGTTCTGTGTCGAAATCAATGTCAAATTCTTCGCCGCATTCAGGGCAAACAACACTCTTGTCTGTGTCGAAGAAATCTTCATCAAGACAAACTGTTGCTCCGCATTTGGGACAATCAATCTCATAATATTCCCAATCGTTGAAATCATCATCTTCAAAGTCATCTTCATCTGCAAATTCTTCTTCGATGATTGCAAGATCTTCATCAATAAGATCAATCTGCTCTGAAAGCTCGTCCTGATAATCTAAAATCTCATTTACAGATTCATTGATTTCATCCAAAACATTTATGATGCCTTCAAAAATTCTGCCATATTCTGATTCGGGATCAACTTTGATTCCGTCAACCAATCCCTTGAGATATGAAAGCTGATTTGAAATATTTTCCATAATATTATCCTTTCAAACTGTCAAAATGACAAATTATACTCTTTCCATATATTCCCCTGTTCTTGTGTCAACTCTGATGAAATCACCCTGGTCAACAAAGAGAGGAACCATGATGGTAGCACCGGTTTCAAGTGTTGCAGGTTTTGTTGCACCTGTTGATGTGTCACCTTTAAAGCCGGGTTCTGTTTCTGTTACTTCAAGTTCAACAAATGTGGGAGGCTCAACGCCGAACACACTGCCTTTGTAGGAAAGAACTTTAACAACCATGTTCTCTTTTACGAATTTGAGAGAATCACCAAGCTGGTCAGAATTGAGAGGCATCTGTTCATAGCTTTCCTGATCCATGAAGTAATAGAGATCTCCATCGGAATAAAGATATTCATAATCCTTTCTTTCTATGTGAGCTTTAGGCATTTTTTCTGTGGGTCTGAATGTTTTTTCAACCACACCGCCGGTTATAACGTTTTTAAGTTTGGTTCTTACAAAAGCGGCACCTTTACCGGGTTTTACATGCTGGAATTCAACAATCTGGAACACGTTGCCGTCCAGTTCAAAAGTTACACCGTTTCTGAATTCACCTGCTGATATCATAATTATACCTCCAATTATATTTCATATATAATAGCATTATAACTCAAAATCCCCAATATTGCAAGTATTTTTTCCCATTTTATGCTTATTTTCAAAATTTTCACCCTACATATATAAGTTCTTTGGAAGAACCGGTGAGGATTTCCGCTTTTTTATCTCCGACTATCACCATATCTTCAATTCTAACTCCGCAAAATCCCGGAATATAAATGCCGGGTTCAACTGTCACAACATTTCCCTTTTTAAGTTCCTTTTGATTTTTCGGTGAAAGGTTTGGACTTTCGTGAATGTCAAGTCCAACGCTATGTCCGAGAGAGTGACCGAAGGAATCGGGATACAGAGAGTCAATATAATCTCTTGCAACCCTGTCAACATCGCAGGCTCTCACACCTTCTCTTATTGCCAGTGTGGCATCTTTTTGTGCCTTAAGGACAGTTTCATATATTTTCCTTTTTTCATCATCAATATCGCCAATTGCCACAGTTCTGGTCATATCGCTCATATATCCCATATATACAGCACCAAAATCCATAACAACAAGGTCGCCTTTTTTCAGTGGTCTGTCTGAGGCAATGGCATGGGGCAAACTTCCCCTTTCGCCTGCTGCCACAATGGTTGAAAATGAGGAATCTTGCGCTCCGTTTTTTTTCATAAAGCAGTCAATTTCCGCGCTTACTTCTTTTTCAGTCATACCCTCTTTCATGTAGGAGCATATGTGAGAAAAAGCCATATCAGATATTGCCACAGCCTTTTTTATATATTCAATTTCCGTCTCGTCTTTAACTTCTCTTAAATCCCTTATCAAATCACTTGCGCCCACAAGACAAGACACTTTTTCAGAGAGATTTTTATAATAGGCATATGTTACAAACTCATCTTCAAATCCAAGAGCCTGTCCGTGGGTTATAAAATCTGTAACTTTGGTTTTTGTTATGTCCCTGACTTCAAAATCCTTGCAGTTTGAATTGGCATATTCAGTATATCTTGAATCGGTTGCAAGAATTAAACCTGCTTTACCGATTATGAGATACCCCTCGCCCTGATAAAAGTCTGCAAGATAATACATATTTTTGGGATTGGTTATGAGGATGTTGTCAAGGTTTTTGTCACTCATAACTTTCAGAAGTTTTTCGATTCTTTTATTCATACATTAACCTCATTTGAGACAATATTTGTTCGGATTACACAAATTTTTTGACATTTTTCTTTTTGCACACATCCCCTATAGGGCAAAGGGTGCATTTAGGAACTCTTGCATCGCAAATTGCTCTCCCGTGGTATACAAGTTGATGGCAAAATCTTGTCTGATAGTCAGAGGGGACAATTTTCTTTAGTGCAAATTCTATTTTCACGGGATCTTTTTCAGACACAAGACCTATACGGTTTGTCAGGCGGATTGCATGAGTGTCTATTACAAGTGAGGGTTTGCCGTAAACATCCCCCAGAATGAGATTTGCGGTTTTTCTGCCAACGCCTTCAAGTTTTAAAAGCTCATCCATTTCAGATGGGATTTCACCCATGAATTCGCTTAGAATCCTTTTTGAAGATGCAATTATATTTTTGCCTTTATTTTTATAAAATCCGCAGGATTTTATCATATGGCAAAGTTCGTCTTCGTCGGCATTTGCAAAATCCTGAACTGACCTGTATTTTTCAAAAAGCGCAGGAGTCACAAGATTGACTCTTGCATCCGTACACTGGGCGGAAAGCTGAACTGCAACAAGAAGTTGATGAGGAGTTTCAAAATCGAGAGAACATTTTGCATCTTCATATACCACATCAAAAACTTCCCGTATTCTTTCCACAATCTGCTTCTTTGTCATCTTTTCACCCCTGAAAGTTTTTTGCCCGAATCTGCAATTGTCCCTGCAATAATGAGACACGCCTGAGGCGCTTCAAAATGGGGTGGCACAGAAAATGCGTCCATAGCATCTTTTATGCTCACTTCATTTCCATCTTCATCAATCAGCACAGCATTGCTTCCGTCGCCACCAAGAGCAATTCCCATATCGCATTTGTGTGATGTTACAAAGTTTTTAATGGGGTCAAGGTTATTTATTCCGCAGTCAAGATTGATATTTTCACCATCGGGATTGTTGTGCATAACCTCAACATAAGCTCCTCTTTCGGAAAATATTATTTTTGCACATTCAAATGCAGAACCGTTTGCACAGTCTATGGCAATTTTAAGCCCTGAAAGGGAAAGTGTCGAATAGCTCTTAACATAGTCAACATAATCTCTGAGCGCTGTATGCAAACGTCTGACTTTTCCAACTTTCATACTTTGTGTCAAAGACGGACTGTGGGAAAAACCGTATATTTTACTGAACATATCCCTGTCAGCCGCTTTTCCGGTTTTATCAAAAAGTCTGAATCCGTTATATTCAGATGCAAGGTCTGATGCGGTTATTGAAATTCCCATATCCGCCTTATATTTTGTTACAAGAGAATGCATTGCAGATGTGGGAACAACTCCGACCACATAGACATTGATTCCCTCGGCGCAAAGCCCTGCACAAAGGGCGGATTCAAGCATATGTCCGCTTTGTCTTGTGTCTCTGCATATTATAACCTTTTTAAAAGCTTGTTCATCCGATGATATATATCTCCCTGCCACTCTTGCAAATTCAAGAGCAAATTCTACGGAAAGTTCTTTGTTTGCTATGCCGGTAATTCTATCTTTTGTATAAATATCCCACATACCAAAGCCTCCTATTTCACTACAGCCTTAACATTAACCGAAGGAACTTCTACATATTCAACGTTATTGGCAAGTTCTGCTGCTTTTACAGAATAGAACGTCTTTTCCATATAGATATCTTCCACGTCTATTTCCTCTGTGTACACAGTCTTTACACTCTTTACATATTTTTCAATTGCATCAGCAGTACCTTTGAGTGTTACCTTCATTTCCACACCCGAACTTTCTTTTCCTGACTCTGAAACACAATATAACATAACGTTTTGACCGATTTTATTCTCTCGATTTTCATCTTTGTATTTAGGTGTAAGAATAATATCAACTTCTCTTTCGGTATATATGTTGAAGCTCACCTTTATATATTCCATACTTTTACTGAATCTTGAAGAATCAATTTTCGCTCCGTTTTTGTCTTCAAACACAACCTGAAGACTCTTTTCAAAATCCGTTACGGAAAGTGCTGAACAGTCAAGCTCTATATATGCTCTGCTTACAGATTTTATCACATCCATAGGACCTGTTATCTTAATTTTTTCTGTTCTCGCTTCAAGATCCTCTATTACATAGCCTTCGGGAAGTTCTCCTTTTTTTACAAGTTCAACATCCACATCAGATTGAGTAATACTGTCAACGGAAAACTTGAATGTGGCAGGTGACACCTGGGTTATGCTGACCGATGGGACATCTGTTTCTACCGTTGGTTTAAGACTGAAGCTTCCTGCTTCATCAACTGTTATCATATCAACAGTACAGGAAAGGTCTTCCGGGCCAACGGAGGAAACGTTGCCTCTGTTTCCCTTGACTTTTATGTCCACAGTCATTGTCCCGTTTGTGAGAGATTCATAATCACCGTCTATCTCAAGACTTCCTTCTTCAAAAAGCCTGCTCACATTTGTGCATACAACAGGAACATCTCTTACCCACATTTCATATGTAGGTCTTACCTCATATACCACATATGCCCATAAAAGTATGGAAATTATCAAAGATACAATTGCATAAAATGTGTTGGATTTCAAGAATTTTTTCATTTTTTCTTCACCGCCCAGGAAAGAATTTTCTCTTTTTTGCCTTTTTCCGATGGCTTGTCTGAATCAAGAATATCATTTATTTCCCTTTTCAGTGATGCGGGTGTATAATCCCTTTTTATGCTGCCGTTAAGAGCCATTGAAATTGTTCCCGTTTCTTCAGACACAACAATTGCAATACAATCTGCGACCTCAGAAACGCCTATTGCCGCTCTGTGTCTTGTTCCAAGTTCTTTTGAAAAACTGTTGTTTTGTGTGAGGGGCAAAAAGCATGCTGCCGCTTTTATGCGGTTGTCACCGATTACGACTGCACCATCGTGAAGTGGTGTGTTGGGTACAAAAAGGTTACCTAAAAGTGCTTGGCTGATGCATGAATCAATCCTCACTCCGCTTGCCATTATATCACCAAGTTTCGTGGAGCGTTCTATGAGAATGAGAGCACCTGTTTTTGTTGCCGCAAGTTTTGCAACAGCAGTACAAATTTCTCCCACATCGTTTTCTTCTTCCTCGTCAGTAATTTTCACAAACTTCCAGAATGTTGTTGTTCCCACCTTTTCAAGAGCACGACGAAGTTCAGGCTGAAACACGATAAGAACTGCAATGAGTCCTATCTGCAAAGTGTTTTCCAAGAGATAATTAATGGCATTAAGTTGAAGTACACTTGATATGTACATAAATGCTACAAGAAGAAGTATACCCTTTATAAGAGTGGATGCTCTTGTTTCCTTAATAAGTTTTATGCCTTTATATATGACAACGGCAACAATTACAATGTCAATTATGTCTCTTAATTTGATTATTCTCAGATTATCAAAAACTGTCATAAAAAAGTTTCCCACTACATTTCACCTCGTATTCTTTTTGTCTTTCTCACACTTATTTCATAAAGCATAATGCTCATTGCTGTTGCAACGTTTAACGATTCTGCTCTCCCCATCATGGGGATTGTCACACGTTTTGTACAAAGCCTTTCAACATCCTCTGAAATTCCATTTGCCTCATTTCCCATGACAAGAACGACTTTTTCACCATAGGAAGTATCTCTTGAATTCTCTTTTGCGTCGGGGAAAGTTCCCACAATTTCAAATCCTGCAGATTTAAACATTCCAAAGGTGTCTTTGGGATTTTCATCTGTGAATATGGGAATATTCAGAATGCTTGCCATTGATGAGCGTACAACCTTCGGATTGAATATATCGACGCATCCTTTTGAGATGATGATGGCATCTGCTCCAAGGGCATCGGATGAGCGAATTATTGTGCCCATGTTTCCGGGGTCTGTGACAGAATCCAGATATATCACGGTTTCAAATTCGTCTGCATTCATACTATCCGATGAAAAAATCTCATAATTTATGACTGCAAGAATGCCTTGAGAGTTCACGGTTGTTTTAAGGGAATCAAAAAGAGAATCTTCCATAACATAAACTTTACATTGTGATAAATCCCGTGAGATTTCAAATGATTTTTTTATTATCACATATTCTATGTCTGCTCCGTTGGAGATTGCATCTCCAACCGCTCTCACGCCTTCTGCAAGATACTGTGAATTTTTGCTTCTTCCGTTTTTTGTCTGAAGTTTTTTAATATGCTTATAAATAGAATTCTGACTGCTTTCTATATAGACAGGCATAACGGGTTTTTCCTTTCATAAGTCTTACTACATTACACAATACACATATTATATCATATTACATTATACTATATATAACAAAATTACACAAGTGGTTTTTTTGATGAAGAATGTATTTTTCCAAAGTTTTCAGGCAAAATATTCTTAAAAATCTTAAAGGAGAAAACTGCTATGGGATATATTTATGCAATAATTGCAGGAGCCGCAATGAGCATTCAGGGCGTTATGAACACTCGTCTCAGCGAAAAAACAGGTCTTTTTGCATCAAATGCCTATGTGCAACTGACAGCCTTTATAATTGCTCTTATTGCGATGTTTGCAAGCGGCGGAGTTAATCTTAAAACCTTTGGTGAGGTTAATAAATTCTATCTTTTCGGAGGAGTTTTCGGGTTCATAATAACCCTTACGGTTATGCTCAGTGTCAAAGGTCTATCGCCTACCATTGCCATATCAGCAATTTTGGTATCACAACTTGTATGCGCCGCACTTATTGACGCTTTTGGACTTATGGATTCCGAGAAAGTTGCATTTACGTGGAATAAATATGTTGGTGCTGCAGGAATGATTGCATCATTGCTGTTGTTTAAGTGGATACCGAAGGGAATATAATTAACTTTCGCCGATAAATTGGAGTTTATCGAGCAGTTTGAAAAAGGGACGACAACTCGGCAAAGTGAAAATTGCAAGCAATTTTCACTTTGCCTCGGGGACAGGAAAAAATGATTCAGAATTGTCAAACCGAACGGTAATCGGGAAAGTTTCCCGATTACCGCGGCAGCCCGAAGGCGTACAAAGGTACGTCGAGGGTGAGGTTTGGCAAGAGCAAAAAGGCAAAAATCCGAGAAAAATATCTTGAAAAGATATTTTTCATCCTATTTGAAATCACTTCAAATTATAAAGTATATTATCACTTTTTTAAAATTTATATTATTGCCTTTTTGCGGTCTGGACTTTTTTTACGTCCC
>SVJK01000052.1 GCA_015069015.1 Oscillospiraceae bacterium | reverse complement strand
CGTCGCTTGATTTATAAATCGCTTCCATAATGTTTTGTGTAAGAATGTTAACTTCAATACTTGAACGGTCATCTGTTGCTTTTCCTTTAACAGAGTCGATGAAAGCATCAATTTCATTCTGGAACATGTTCTTTGTCTGGAATTTGAATTCTGTTTTTGTGAGCATGTTGTTTTTGGTTGAGTAAAGTGTGAAATCAGCACCGTACTGGAGTCTGATTCCGCCTTTATCACCCATAAAGTCAATGAACATTTCGTCTTCGCCGATGTTCTGTGCCCATGCACCATTGAATGTAATCATTGGACCATCAGTTCTTATAAGGCCTGTGATGCTTTCTTCAATATCGCAGATACCATCTTTATTTGCAGTATCTTCTGCCCACATATCAGCATATACATAATTTTTAATGTCTTTACCGAGTACGCAGAATTTTTCACTTGATACAGTTTTTGCAATAGGATCGCCGCAAACATACATAACAAGATCGAGGAAGTGTACACCCCAGTCAATTAGAACACCGCCGCCTGATACTGCTGAATTTGTGAAATCTCCGCCAATTCCGGGGATTGATCTGTGTGAACGGAAACTTATGTAAACATGATGAATGTTACCAAGTTCTCCCTGGCTTACAAGTTCCTTGATTTTGTTAACTCCGTCATTGAAACGGTTTACAACACCGATTCTTAAAATTTTGCCTGTTTCTTTATGAACTTTGAGCATTTCTTTTGCTTCATCAAGTTTTCTTGCTGCAGGTTTTTCACAAAGAACTGCTTTTCCTGCTCTCATAGCCTCGATGGAGATGCTTGCGTGACAGTAATTGGGAGTACATACGGAAATTGCATCAATTTCAGGATCGTTAATGGCAATTTTGTAATCTGTAATTGCTTTTCCACCGTATTCTTCGCACGCTTTTTTTGCTTTTTCTTCAATAAGATCACAGCAATAAACAATTTCACATTCGTCATTGTTTTTATATGATGGGAGATGAGCACTGTTTGCAATTCTTCCGCATCCTATTACGGCAATTTTAATTTTTTCAGACATTTTAATTGGTCTCCTTTTTATTTAATTTTTCTTTTAATATTTTATCCGCTTTCATAACAGTTGAGAAACTTTTGTACACATCATCAATAGTCGGTTCTGAGGGCACATCTTCCTCAATCATTTTTATGAGATGCGAAAGTTGAGCGCCTGTGGGACGTCTTACGCAGTCAACATTAATGATTTTATACTCTTTTTCAGGAAATTTGTAATATTCAATCAAATCTCCCTCTTCTTGATTGTTCTGTCGGTTGTTTCTCTCAATAATTTTAATTCTTCCTTTTGGACCTGCAAATTCTTTCACATTATCTGACGATAAGGTGTCGGACCATCCTGCCTCGTAATATGCAATACTTCCGTCAGACATTCCCATGGTTATAAGCCCGTAGTTATATGAACCCTCAGGTGCACCTTTTCCGACATTTGCTGCAATTCCGTCAACAGATGTTATTTCGCTTCCGGTGAACCATCTGCAAACATCAACATAATGAACACCGCAATCAACAATTGGTGATGCATCATTTAATAGCGCAAAATATTTTCTCTCATCCATTATATGATGATTCTGAGTCATTCTGAAAAGAACAGGTGAACCGATTGCACCGCTTTGAATCATTTGGGCAACTTTTTTGTATGTTTCGTTAAATCTTAAAATGTATCCTATCTGAACCTTTATGGATGAATTCTTCACAGTTTCAACGAACTCTTTTGCTTCCTGCATATTTGCAGTTATGGGTTTTTCGCACAAAAGATGTTTTCCGTATTTGACACATTCATTTAGTATTTCCAGATGGCTTGAAGGATATGTTGCACAGATAATTATATCTGTGTTTTCATCTTTCATATATTCGTTATATGATGTTGAGTAACTTTTGGCGCCATATTTGAATGCCATGTTTTTTGCTCTTGACTCATCACAGTCAACAACACCGTATATGCAAACATTTTCCATATTGTGAATATCAGTTAAGTGAACATCACCCATATGTCCGCATCCGATGAGTACAACGTTATACATTAGTATTGCTCCTTTGATATGTATAATAAAATTGTAAGATTGTAAAAATATACACTATTGAAATATTGTTAACTATATTGTATAATATTAATCAATCAATTACAAGATGCAATTTTGCTTTAGTTTAACAAAATATTGCCCTTTTACGCTTTTTTTAGGTTCGAAAGCAGAATAATGAGTGGTTTCGTTAAATTTTTGAGAATTTGCAAGGATGTGATAATGTGGAATACGTTTTTGAACATTTCAAACTCAGCAACACAAAACAACCCATAGTTTTGCATGATACCAAAATAGATTACAAAACAGAATCTACTGTAAACTGGCACCGCAACATAGAGATTTTTCTTGGTAAAAGCGGTAAAGGTATGGTTATGATTGACGCAGACAGGTTTGAAATCGGAGAAGGGGATATTTTTGTTGTAAATTCCTGCAGTCTGCACGATATAAAAACAGATGGCAATCTTGATTTTTATTGTCTTATAATTGACCCTGATTTCTGTGCTGAAAATGATATAAATGTTGAAGATATTGTGTTTGAAAGAAGAATTGATGACGATGTTGTAAGAAATCTTTTTTCAAATATCGTTCGTGAATATAAGTCTGACTATGAATATAAATATGCCGGCATACGAAGTGCAGTCCTTTCTTTGGTTTTGCACCTTGCAAGATATCACACAGAAGATAAAACAAAGGAAAAAAAGAGGGTAAGCGGAAAAGTTCTTGAAAATATGAGAATTGCCATAGGCTACATAAAAACGCACTACACAGAAAACATCACAATTGACATGGTGTGCAAGGAAGCGGGACTCAGCAAATATCATTTTGCCAGAGAGTTTAAAAGAATTATAGGAGTGACACCTGTAAATTATATTAATTCTTTAAGAATTGAAAAAGCAAAGAAAATGCTTCTTTCGGGTGAATGCAGTATATGTGAGGTTCAGGAAAAATGCGGGTTTGATAACGCTTCCTATTTCACGGCGCTGTTTAGAAAAGTGACAGGTATGACACCTACTGTGTTTTTAAAGAATAAACAATAAATAAAAACGCATCGAGAAATATAAATTTCCCTGATGCGTTTTTGATTTGCCTGACAGAAGTCATCTGTTAAACTCTTTAAGTTTTCTTTCCATTTCTCTTTTTGCACTGTTTGCGGCAATGGTCTGACGTTTGTCATAGTTTTTCTTACCTCTTGCAAGACCAAGTTCAATTTTGATTCTTTGCCCTTTGAGATAGACGGAAGTCGGCACAAGAGAATATCCCTGTTCCTTGATTTTCCCGATGAGTTTTCTTATTTCAAATTTATGCATAAGAAGTTTTCTCTCTCTCAAAGGATCACGGTTAAAAATGTTTCCTTTTTCGTATGGACTTATATGCATGCCTTTAAGCCACACTTCACCGTTGTCAATTGATGCATATGAGTCCTTTATGTTTGCCTGACCGAGTCTCAGAGATTTCACCTCTGTTCCTACAAGTTCAATTCCGCACTCATATTTTTCTTCAATAAAATAGTCGTGATATGCTTTTTTGTTTTGTGCTAATGTTTTGATTGTTTCACTCATTGTCATCACTCTCCGGTATATAGTCAATTTCCCCTAATGCTGGGTTTGCTCTTTTAACTTTTATTCTGATTACATCACCTATGGAATACCTTTTCCCGGTGTGCTTTCCGACAGCGGATAAACTTTTTTCGTCAAACTCATAATAATCATCTTCAAGATCCCGGTAGGATATCATTCCCTCAACACCAAAATCTGTTTCGGCAAATATTGCAAAAGAAGTTACGGAAGTTATGATAACGTCATAAGTTTTCCCAATCTTTCCTTTCATAAACTCAGCTTTTTTCATATCTTCTGCATCTCTTTGTGCTTCCATTGCACGCACTTCGGCAAAACTTGATGCCTTTGATGCTTTAATAACAAATTTTGATAAAAACCGTTCTCTTTTCTCGTCAAGTCCATATTTCAGATGTTCCTTTAAAACTCTGTGTACAACAAGATCCGGATATCTTCTTATGGGAGATGTGAAGTGACAGTAGTGGTTGAATCCAAGACCGAAATGACCGAGGCAGTTTTCACAATATTTTGCTTTCATAAGGGAGCGGAGCATAACCTTGCTTATGAGAAGTTCATTTTTTGTTCCTTTAATCTTTTTTAAGATATCAGCAAACGCTTTGGGGTGAGGATTATCCTTTCTGCCTTTTAAAGTATAGCCCATATATCCGATAAATCTTGAAAAGTCACTCAGTTTTTCTTTAGACGGATTTTCGTGAATCCTATATACCGACGGCACCTCGTTCCAGAACATTTCCTGAGCAACGCAGACATTTGCCATAAGCATAAATTCCTCGATGATACTGTGAGATTTATCAGGCTGATATTTGTATATGTCAGTAGGTTTTCCTGATTCATCAGTCACAATTTTTGTTTCGGGAAAATTAAAATCAATACTGCCTTTTTCCATTCTTTTTGATTTTAATTTACCTGAAAGTTCAGACATAGTCATAATTGATGGCAGAATTTCTTCATATTCTTTGCAAAGTTTTTCGTCTTTTTCAAGAATTTTTGAAACATTTTTATATGTCATACGGTATTTTGAATTTATTACAGACTCACATATACGGTATGAGTTTAAATTGCTGTCTGAATCAAAATCCATTATAACAGAAAGTGTAAGTCTGTCAACACCTGGATTCAGACTGCATATTCCGTTTGAAAGTTGCTTCGGAAGCATAGGACATACATATCCCGGAAGATACACACTTGTACCGCGGTTCATTGCCTCAATATCCAAAGCGGAGTTTTCACTTACATAATAGGAAACATCCGCAATGTGAACACCGAGCCTGTAACCGTTTTCAATTTCTTTGATTTCAACAGCATCGTCAAAATCTTTTGAATCATCTCCGTCGATGGTAAAAATAAGGTTATCTCTGAAATCTTCTCTTGATTCAAGTTCTTCTTCATAAACTCTGTCACCAAAGGAAAGGGCAGAAAGAATTACTTTTTTTGAAAACTCATCGGTTATGGAGTGATTGAAGAGAACAGATTTTATATCAACGTCTTTTTCGCCTTCGAATCCGAGGATCTCTTCTATAACGCCCTCGGGGTTTGAATTGTCTTCGGGCCATTTTGTTATCTTTACTAAAACCTTCTGACCGTTTTTGGCACCAGCGGTGTTCTTTTTTGAAATATATATGTCACATCCGAAATCTTTAAAATCCGGCACCACAAAGCCGAAATTTCCCGAATCTTCAAATTTTCCCACAATCGGTTTATCAGAATGTGAAATAATCTTTATGATTTTTGCTTCGTCGCATCTGTCGGATGAATGGAATCTGCGTGAGATTTTTATAAGAACCGTATCCTTGTTATATGCGCCCTTTGTGTCTTCGGGATATACATAGAATTTTTCTTCGTCTTCTGTCACAACAAATCCGTAACCTCTTGATTTTGAATTGAAAACACCCTTAATAAAACCTGCGGACTCTGATGAAAAATATCTGTTTTTGTGATTTTTATATATTTTTCCTTCTTCTTCAAGGGAATTGAGGATATATTCAAGTTCCTTTTTGTGTTCTTTTGGTACAAAAAGAAGAGCCATAATATCCTTCATTGTCATCGGAGTATAGTTTTCATCTTTTATAAACTCTAAAATCTTATTTTTTCTTGACATAATTCCTCACATAAAAATTTATCATTTATATTTTACCATATTATTATGGATAAGTAAAATAATTTTTAAAATAACTTGAAAAATTTTTTTGGGGAGTGTATAATAAATGATAATTGTAAGTATCAAATAGTCCAAGGAGGATTTATAATGACATTTAACCCTGCAGATATACTTATTCCCCAAACAGATGATATGACAGCGTGGAGCGTTGTTGCCTGTGATCAGTATACTTCAGAACCGCAATACTGGGATGAAGTGGAAAAACTCACAAAAAACAAACCATCTGCATATCATGTTGTACTTCCCGAACTTTATCTTGAAATGGATGGAGTTGACGAAAGAATCAGGAAAATCAACGAAACAATGATTTCATATTGTAATTCCGGTCTTTTTAAAGAATACAAATCATCCTACATATATATCGAAAGAACTCAGAAAAACGGCAAAGTAAGAAAGGGCATAATCGGTGCTGTTGACCTTGAAGATTATGACTATAACAAAGGCTCAGAAACAAAAATAAGAGCAACAGAGGGAACAGTTACTGAAAGAATTCCCCCCCGTCTCAAAGTGAGAATGGATGCAAAACTTGAACTTCCGCACATTATGCTTCTTATTGATGATGCCAAAAAACAAGTCATAGAGAAAATAGGCGAAAACACATCATCATTCGAGAAAATATATGATTTTGAAATGATGATGGATTCAGGTTCTGTCAAAGGGTGGCTGATTGATGAAAAGTGGACGGCATATCTTGAAACCGAACTTGAAAAACTTGAAGACATTTCTGATTTCAACAAGAAATATGGTGTTTCAAAAAATAATCCTCTTGTGTTTGCAGTAGGTGACGGAAATCATTCCCTTGCAACAGCAAAAGAGTATTATAACACCATGAAACAAAATGGGAAAGCAGATGAGAATTCACCTGCACGCTATGCACTTTGTGAACTTGTAAATCTTCATGATGATTCCCTTGTTTTTGAAGCAATCCACCGTGTTGTGTTTGATATTGACACCGATAATTTTATGACGGAACTTGAAAAGATATGCACGCATTGTGATGATACAAATGGACAGGTTTTCAAAATAGTAACATCATCAGGCGAAAAGACTTTAAAAGTAAAAAATCCAAGTGCAAATCTTACTGTGGGCTCTGTTCAGAATTTTATAGATTCATACATTTTAAAATTTGGCGGAAGAGTTGATTATATTCACGGTGAAGATGTGGTAAGACAACTCAGCAGCGATAAAACTTCCTGCGGTATACTTTTGGATGCAATGGATAAAAATGACTTATATAAAACCGTAGTTTTAGACGGCGCACTTCCAAGAAAAACATTTTCTATGGGAGATGCGTGTGACAAAAGATTTTATAATGAAGCAAGAATAATAAATCCCGGACTCTGATCCGGGATTTATCTGCAAAAAGGTTTCACACAGCAAAAAATCCGTACACAAATGTGTACGGATTTTGGATAGCGGCAGACGGATTTGAACCATCGACACTGCGGGTATGAACCGCATGCTCTAGCCAACTGAGCTATGCCGCCATTTCTTGCACTGCATCAGCAACATTTGATATTTTACTATAAAAGTTCATGTTTGTCAATACTTTTTTGAAATAAAATTGCTATTTTTTTAAAATTTTTGTAATTATAACCAATGGAGGAATGGAGGTGACGCCTATGAATATATTAAAGTATAAAAAAACACTTGTACTTGTTGTTATTTTGATAATATTTATTATTAGACATATTATAAATATTAATACCTCATTTTATCTTCCGGATTACAACTATATGTCTTTAAAAAATGATATATCTCTTATGGGAAAGGAAATTGACTACAAAAAAATAATAAAGTATACCGGGTTGTCACCTTTTGCAGCGAAAGAAATGATTAACAACGGAGACGTGGAGAAACTTTTAAAGATTAACAAAACATATTTTCAAACACCTGATTTTGAAAAAACGTATATAGCATTTCCCATTACTGCACAGGAACAGAATACTGTCAGTATAATGCCTATGGCGTCGTTGAAAAAAGGGGATATACTAATAACGTATAACACTCACACATTTGAATGGAGACATGGCCATGCAGCAATTGTTGTTGATGATTCCGGCGAGGTAATACTTGAACATATGGCCATTGGTCAAACCTCAGTTCTTTCATCATCGTCAAAATGGAGTAAGTATCCCGGGTTTATAATTCTTCGACATCCTGATGAAGAAACAGCACGTAGAGCTGCTGAGTATGCTTATGATAATCTTGTTGATATTCCATATAATATTTTTGCAGGACTCACAGATAAAGATATGTCGGACGATGTGTCCGTCGCTTCTTCTCATTGTTCACACATTGTATGGCAGGCATATAAGGCGGTAGGGTGTGATCTGGATTCAAACAGAGGCAGTGTTGTTACTCCTGAAGACATTGCACTAAGTGATGAATTGAGGGTCGTTCAGATTTATGGGATAAATCCTGAAAAATATAAAGACAGATTCTTATATTAAATATATGTTACCAAAACAAAATACAGTTGACTTATTATATATTGTGTGATA
The DNA here is from genome assembly GCA_015069015.1 of Oscillospiraceae bacterium. Classification (GTDB taxonomy): domain Bacteria; phylum Bacillota; class Clostridia; order UMGS1810; family UMGS1810; genus RGIG1828. The sequence goes on along the minus strand of SVJK01000052.1, from coordinate 7,870 downwards.
TATTATATTTGTTAGTTTATGAAAGTGAGGTTATTTTGATAATGGATTCAGACGCGGGCGATAGTAACGCTGAATTTACTGTTATTAATAATATATACGAGGCATACCTGCGTAATTGCTTTAATATACGCAGGCGTGCCTTTTTGTCTTTAAAAAAGGTCATAATCTGATGATGTGATCATATAAGACATTATTATATTAGATTACAGGAGATTATAAAATGAACTATACTTATTTGATATCAATTTGTATATTGGTACTTTTGTCGGGTTATTTTTCAGCAACGGAAACAGCATTTTCGTCGCTTAATAAAAATAGACTTAAAACAATGGCAGAAAAGAACAAACGCGCAAAATCTGCACTTAAACTTTCTGAAAATTACGATAAACTTATCACAACAATTCTTATCGGAAATAATATTGTTAACATTGCAGCGGCATCTTTGGGAACACTTTTTTTCATGCAGATAGACGAGGCAAACGGTGCCACAATATCCACGATTGTTATAACAGTTGTTGTTCTTATTTTTGGAGAAATTTCTCCAAAGAGCATAGCGAAGGATTGTCCCGAAAAATTTTCGATGTTTTCAACCCCTTATATTAATGCACTTATGTGGCTGTTCACACCGCTTAACTTCATATTCACTCAATGGAAAAGATTTCTCACATATGCGCTTAAAATTGAAGATACTCAGAAAATAAGTCAGGAAGAACTCATAATGCTTGTTGAAGAAGTTGAACACGAGGGAAGCATTGACACAGACGAAAGTGATCTTATTAAGAACGCCATTGAATTCAATGACAGAAAAGCAGAAGATATTCTCACTCACAGAGTTGATATTGAGGCTGTGCCTCTTGATGCATCCCTTGATGAAATATCTGAACTTTTCTCACAGACGCAGTTTTCACGTCTTGTGGTTTATGAGGAAAATATCGACAATATTGTGGGAGTTATCCATCTCAAAGATTTCTATACTGACGATGTAGTGAAAAAAGACGGTATTTCGTCAATCATTTCAAAACCTGTATATATTCAGAAATCCGAAAAAATAAGTGACATCTTAAAAATTCTTCAGACAAATAAATCCCATATGGCAGTTGTAATAGATGAATACGGCGGTACTCTCGGAATTGTCACAATGGAAGATATTTTAGAAGAACTTGTCGGAGAAATATGGGACGAACATGACGAAATCGTTGAAGATTTTGTTGAAATAGATGCCAATACATATGATGTGGATGGCTCTGTTAATTTCGATGATTTTTGTCAGGAATTTGATATTGAAGCAGAGGCAGAAAGTGTGTCTGTTGGCGGCTGGGTAATGGAACAACTTGGAAAGATTCCTGAAAATGGAGAAAGTTTTGAATTTGAAAATATGTTTGTCACAGTAACAGAAACAGATTCTCATCGTGTTACAAGAATCAGAGTTGTGATTACTGAAATTGAAAAGGAATCTGATGAAGACGAAGAGTGAGCATTTGCTGTAGCACTTTTGTATAACGTTAAATCAAATGAAAGGGCGTTGCCTCAATTGAGTGAAAAATCACTTATTGAGACACGCCCTTTTTGTGTACAAAAAAACAGAACTGCCTCACTTTTTTTAGTGAGACAGCCCCTTAATGCGGGTGACAGGACTTGAACCTGCACACCGGAGGCACAAGAACCTAAATCTTGCGTGTCTGCCAATTCCACCACACCCGCAAACGATATGAGTATTATATCATATCATTGGTTTTCTGTCAATTATAACATATTATATTTTAACAACATAATACAACCAAGTAGATAGTACTTGTGTATAAAACTATATTCATCAATTGTTTTCAAAATCGAGACAGAACCGTGCATTTGTAAAAGGTCTGACTTTTTCGTCTGCAACTTTTACATGGTCGGGGTGAACAGCATATCCTTTAAGTGCTTCAACTGATTCGAAGGAAGAGTCAAGCATCAGATCAGCATTTGATGAATCCAATCCGTTGATAAAAACATTGATATCCAAAAGTCCTGGAATCTTGCCCTGCAACTGTTCAAGAGATACTTTGATATCTTTTTTGATTTTTTCTTTTTCTTCTTTTGAGTATTCTTTTTTTAATTCCCATAAAATAACGTGTTTAACCATAATCTTAACCTCTTTCTTTTAATAAGTATATTTACCTTTAATTCTTTTTTTGATGAATCTGAATGTTTCTTCTTCACCTTTATCCGAGAGCATTTGAAGCAAAATCTCGAGCTCGTCTGATGTATCAGGATGAATTAATCTCTTTCCTTTTGCACGCATAAAGTATTCTATAGGGTGAGAGTCTTTATAATTTTTTCCCTGATATATTTTGCTTGCAGCAACTCTGTCACAAAACATTTCCGCAACATATTTGTACGGCATTTTCACAGGGGATAGCATTCTTGTTTCCGGACTGTAATCTTTCCAATATTCAAAATGATGCTTGTTTCTTCCTTGATGATGTATCCAAGCAAGTGAATGACCGTGTTTTTTTCTCTCTCCCTCGTTAGGGCTTTTGTCGCCTTGAAAATACTTTGCACCGCGCCAGAATTCTGACGGAGAGTATTTTGAAAGGTCATGTCTTAAGCCTTGCCATAATATCCCACACTTTGCGCAGTGTTGAATCACCTTGTGTCTGTGTTTGGTAATCACCTTAAAATGTTTTATTGGGTGCATATTTTTACCTCTTTCAAAATACCGGCACTGCCATAGATTAGCAGTGCCGTTTTTAGATTAATGAGCTTTTGTATCAATTTCTTCTTTGATGAGTTTGTAGAATTCATCAAATGATTTTGAACCAAGGTCGCCGTCTTTTCTTGAACGTACAGAAACAGTAGAATCAACTTCTTCTTTCTCACCGACAATGAGCATATAAGGAACTTTTTCCATCTGTGCTTCTCTGATTTTGTATCCCAGTTTTTCATTTCTGAAATCCGCTTCAACTCGAATGTTAAGGTTTTCAAGTTTTTCTTTTACGTTTTGTGCATAATCAAAATATTTTTCAGAAACAGGAATAATCTGTACCTGAGTAGGAGCCATCCAGGTTGGGAGGGCACCTGCATATTTTTCGATGAGAAGTGCGAGGGTTCTTTCATAACATCCGATAGATGTTCTGTGGATAATATAAGGATTCTTCTTTTCACCGTCAGAATCAACATATTCCATACCAAATTTTTCTGCAAGAAGTTGGTCAATCTGAATGGTAATGAGAGTATCTTCTTTACCAAATACGTTTTTAATCTGAATGTCGAGTTTTGGTCCATAGAAAGCAGCTTCACCAATTCCGATTTTATGAGGAATATTAAGATGATCAAGGATTTTCGCCATAATATCCTGAGCTTCATCCCACTGCTCGGGGGTACCGATATATTTGTCCTTGTCTTCAGGATCCCACTGTGAGAATCTGTATGAAACATCTTCATAGAGACCGAGGGTTTTGAGCATATATATTGCAAGTTCAAGACATTTCTTGAATTCATCTTCCAACTGATCGGGTCTGCACATGAGGTGACCTTCAGATATTGTAAACTGGCGAACCCTTATAAGACCGTGCATCTCTCCGGATGCTTCATTTCTGAAAAGGGTAGATGTTTCGTTATATCTGAGCGGAAGATCTCTGTAACTTCTCATCTTGCTAAGATATGCCTGATACTGGAAAGGACATGTCATAGGACGAAGGGCAAATACTTCCTTGTCCTTTTCTTCATCACCCATAATAAACATACCGTCCTGATAATGATCCCAGTGACCTGAAAGTTTGTACAAGTCACTTTTAGCCATATATGGTGTTTTAGTTAAAAGCCATCCTTCTTTTTGTTCAGTATCCTCAACAAATCTCTGGAGTATCTGCATTACTCTTGCACCTTTTGGCAGAAGAATGGGGAGTCCCTGACCGATAAGGTCAACTGTTGTAAAATAGCCAAGTTCTCTGCCGAGTTTGTTATGGTCTCTTTTCTTTGCTTCTTCGAGTTGTTCAAGATGAGCTGCAAGATCATCTTTGTTGGAAAATGCAGTACCATAGATACGCTGGAGCATTTTATTTTTTTCATCGCCTCTCCAGTATGCACCTGTAACACTCAGAAGTTTAAAAGCTTTAACCGCTGATGTATCAAAAAGGTGAGGACCGGCACAAAGATCTGTGAAATCTCCTTGCTTATAAAAAGATATAACTGCATCATCAGGAAGATCATTTATGAGTTCAACTTTGTATGGTTCGTTTTTCTCTTCCATAAACTTGATTGCTTCATCTCTTGGAAGTTCAAATCTTTCAATTCTGATACGTTCTTTGACAATCTTTTTCATTTCAGACTCTATTTTTGCGAGATCGTCATTTGTGAATGTGTTTTCACAATCAAAATCATAATAAAAACCTGAATCGGTACTTGGACCAATTGCAAGTTTTACGTCGGGATAAAGACGTTTTACCGCCTGTGCAAGAATGTGAGAAGCGGTATGTCTTAAAATCAGTTTTCCACGGTCATCTTCAAAGGTAAGAATATCAACCTCACTGTCTGTAGTGACGGTGTAGGTAAGTTCCTTAACTTCTCCGTTTACCAATCCGCCAACAGCTGCTCTTGCCAGCCCGTCTCCGATGGATTTGGCAATTTCGTATACTGAAACGCCTGATTCAAATTCTTTGACGTCTCCTTTAAGTGTGATTTTCATATTGTTACCTCCGTTTGCTAATGTTATATATAAATTTAATTATATTCTTTAATAATGCAAAAGTCAAGTGTCACAAATAATTTTGTTGATGTCAGTTTCCACAATTATATTTTGAAATAACACAAAATAATTTTTAAATGCTGGACTGATAATGAAAACATTGCACGCATTGTATTTTTTTAAATATAATATAAAATAATTGCAATTTTATGTGTTTTTTGCAGTATATTTGAACAAGTTTAACAAAATAAGAAAAAACTTGTTGACTTTATGAATCTTTTTTAGTATTCTAAAATTACTGAATTGCGTAAAATTTTATTTATACATACAAGGATAATCAAAGGAGAGCGTTCTTATGTTTATGAAAGATATCACAGTGCAGAATCAAATTGGTCTTCATGCACGCCCTGCAACATTTTTTATTCAAAAAGCAAATGAATATAAATCTACTATATGGATTTCACGAGAAGAAAGAAAGGCTAACGCCAAAAGTCTTCTCGGGGTTCTTTCTCTTGGTATTGTAAAAGATACTGTTGTTACAATTATCGCTGAGGGCGTTGATGAACAGGAAGCTGTTGAAGGCCTTGTTGCTCTCATTGATTCAAAGTTTACTGAAAATGTATAACATTTTAAACCCTGCATAATGTATGCAGGGTTTTTTTGACAGAATACGAGATTAAATGGTGAAACGTATGTATGAAATCGAAGAAAAATTAAAAACATTGCCGGATAAAAGCGGAGTGTATATAATGAAAAATTCTGACGGTGAAATTATCTACGTCGGTAAAGCAAAGATTCTCAAAAATCGCGTCAGACAATATTTTAAAACCAAAAATCACACTCTCAAAGTTGCAAGAATGGTTGAAAATATAGCAGACTTTGAATATATTATAACCGATAGTGAGAACGAGGCACTTATCCTTGAAAATAATCTGATTAAGGAAAATATGCCTAAATATAATATACTTCTTAAAGATGACAAAACATATCCGTTTATAAAAATCACAGTTAATGATGATTTTCCTCAGATATATGTGACACGCAGAGTTATAAGAGACGGTGCAAGGTATTTCGGACCCTATTGCAGTAATTCTGATTTAAAGGAAATTTTAGAACTGATATCAGAAGTTTTTTTCATAAGGAAGTGTAAAAAACATATTTGTGAAGATAAGCCGGATAAACGTCCTTGTCTGTATCATCAACTTGGAAAATGCAAGGCACCATGCAGTGGGCATATTTCAAAAGAAGAGTACAGAAAAAACGTTTACCGTGCAATTGATTTTTTGAATGGTAAATATGATGATATTACACAGGAATTACAACGCAGAATGAAAGAGTCTGCAAATGAGTTTGATTTTGAAACTGCGGCAATGTGGCGTGACCGAATTAATGCGCTCTCAATAATTAATCAAAAACAAAAAATTGTTTCGGCAACAGGTTCTGATTGTGATGCTATTGCAGTATATAATGCTGATGATATCGCCTGTGTTGAAGTTTTCTTCATAAGAAGTGGGAAGGTTGTCGGTAAAGAACATTATTTTCTTTCTAATACGTCTGATTCGCAGTCCGGTGAGATTATATCTGAATTTATTAAGCAATACTATGACAGTTCAAGTTTTATTCCGAAAGAGATTATTGTGCAAAGCGATTTTGACGACAGGGAAACAATTGAATTCTGGCTAAGTGAAAAAACCAACAGATCTGTCCATCTGACAGTTCCTAAAATAGGTGATAAACTCAAACTAATCTCAATGATTTCATCAAACGCAAAAAAAGAACATAGTGAACATCAACTTAAAATTATGAGAAGCATTTCATTTAAAAATAATGCTCTTACATCTCTCCAGAATCTGACAAATCTTGAAAATCCACCATTGCTTATTGAGGCGTACGACATTTCAAACATATCAGGAAGTGCAAAAGTGGGGGCAATGGTCACTTTCAAAGATGGTAAGCCATGTAAAGATAAGTACAGAAATTTTAAAATAAAATATGTTTCCGGTCAGGATGATTATTCCTGTATGAAAGAAGTTCTGGAGAGAAGAATTGAAAAAGGGCTTCTTGAAAAAGAAAAATGCGCGGAAGAAAAAGATTGCAAATTTTTGCCTTTCCCTGATTTAATTCTCATTGATGGTGGCGAAGGTCATATGAATGTCGGAATTAATGTTGTCAAAAGTTACAATCTTAATATTCCAGTGTTTGGGATTGTAAAAGATAATCATCACAGAACAAATGCATTGATGTCAGAAAACGGTCAGATTGAAGTGGATAAAAGCAGTGAAACATTTATGCTTTTAACGCAGATTCAGGATGAAATGCACAGGCGCGCTATAACATATCACAGAAAACTGCGTGACAATTCCACCTTAAAAACAGAACTTTTAAAAATAGGGGGAATAGGGGAGAAAAAAGCAAAGGTTCTTTTAAAAGCATTCAGAAGTGTTAAGAGAATCAAAGATGCATCATTTGAAGAAATTGCATCTGTAAACGGAATAGATAAAACAAGTGCAGAAAACGTGTATGCATATTTTAATGGTAGATAAAATAATAAAACGTGTCTGAAGGTAAATACCATCGGACACGTTTTGTGATTATATTATTTATTTTCTGACAAGATATTTTCTCATATCCACTGCACATGCGATGAGAATTATCAGACCTTTTATAACATATTGCATATTTGCATCAATTCCAAGAAACGTAAGACCAACAAATATTATTCTCAGAAGAACAACTCCTATAATAACACCTGTAATCTTTCCAATACCGCCAACGAAAGATACACCGCCGATAACACAGGCAGCAATTGCATCAAGTTCATAGTTCAAACCTGTTGCCGCGCTGTTTGAACCAATTCTTGCGGCTTCAATAAACCCGGTTACACCGTACAGTACACCTGCTATTGTAAAAACGGTAATTATTGTTGCACCAACGTTAACCCCCGATACATTTGCTGCATCAGGATTTGAACCAACCGCAAACATATTTTTGCCAAATTTTGTCTTATTCCATACAATCCACATAATAATTGTTATAGCAATTGAATACCAAACAAAGTTTGGAATAGCAGTAGTTCCGATTGACAGTATACTTCCGGTAATAAGTTCTGTATAAGATGAATCAAGACCGGAAATTGACTGCCCGTTGTTGTTTCCGCTCATCAGATACATTAAAAGTGTACCATATACTATAAGTTGGGTTGACAAT
>SVJK01000051.1 GCA_015069015.1 Oscillospiraceae bacterium | reverse complement strand
GGTGGCGATGGCACAGAGGACACACCCGTACCCATACCGAACACGGAAGTTAAGCTCTGTAACGCTGATGATACTTGGCTGGTGACGGCCCGGGAAAGTAGGAAGCTGCCGGGGTAGAGAAAAAATACACACTCATTTGAGTGTGTATTTTTTTGCTATGTAACAAATAATTTAATAATCATATATTTAACAAAATCTTTTAAATTACTTTACAATAAACCCTTTGCTGTGATATAATAAATTATCTATACGCTTGGAGGTAGTCATATGGACTCCATAATGATAAAAAGAAATGTAGATACGTTTTCTGTATACAACGGATTTGTGGATAAGTTTATAAAAGATGCCAATGCATCTTTTATAAAGGTATACATATATATTGTCCGACACTCGGATAATAAAGATGGTCTTACATATGAAAAAATTGCACACGATACAGGACTTTTGAAATCTGATGTTGTATCTTCTCTTAAGTTTTGGCATGAAAACGGAGCCATTACTCTTGATAACAATACCCTTACCATAAATAAAATTTCTATATCGCAGGATGATTCAACAACTACGACACAGGTTGAACCTGAGGTATCAGAAGAAATGTTATTTCAGCCGAGCACTTCTGTTTCATCTTCATATAAAGGTGCAGAGGTCGTAAAAACTGTTAATTCCGACCAAAAACTTGCAAATCTTTTTATGCTGGTCAGTCAGATTCTGAATAAGAATCTGAATACAAATGATTATAAAATTATATATAGTTTTATCGACTATCTCAAACTTCCTGAGCAAGTGATTATAATTTTATTTGAATATTGTGTATCCTGCGGAAAAACAAATATGAGATACATAGAAAAAATTGCATATTCATGGGCAGATAATGGCATTGTAACGCCTGAACAAGCAAACAAATTTGTCAAGAATTCAAATAAAGAACAAAGCATTCTTACAACATACAAAAAGAATTTCAGAATATCAGGAAGAGAGTTTACTCGTACAGAAGAAAAAATGCTTCTTTCGTGGTTGAATGAATATAAAGCAGATGAAGAGCTCATAATGAGAGCTTACGATAGCACCGTTATGAACACCGGAAAAGTATCTTTCAAATATATGGATGCGATTATTAAAAATGAGATGGAATCTAAAAATACCAAACAAACTCACAAGCTTTCATCAAATATAGAAAAGAGCAAATTCAGAAACTATCCAAAGGATAAAACTATTGGTGATGCAGAACGCCAGGCAATAGAACGAATGATGCTTAAATTTGGAGGTGAAGATGATGCTGTCAATGAATGAAATCCATTTAAAAATCCGCGCTGAATACAGACAGATTCAGGAGGAATATGAAAATGCAAAGAAGAATGCAGAAGAACTTATGTACGCATCATTTCCGCGTATTGAAGAGATAGACAATGAGATTTCTGCTCTTGCAATTGAAAGTGCCAAAAGAGTGCTTGAAGAAGAAATCACCCCTGAAGAGGCTGCTGAGGGAATGCAGGAAAAGGCAAGAGTTTTAAGAGAAGAAAAGAATCAGATAATAAAGACAAACAATATTGAGGAATTTAAGATTTCGTATAAGTGTGAAAATTGCAGTGACACCGGATTTTCAAAAGACGGAAAAAAGTGCGGATGCTATATAAAAAAAATTCAGTCAATGCTTACATTACCCGGCGAAAAAGGAGAAAATGCCATACTGAAAAAATGTAATTTTGAGAATTTTAATCTTGACTATTACTCAAAGGAAATTGATGCTGAAATTGGCATTTCACCCAGAGATATAATGCGTGCAGTGTTGGCAAATTGTAAAAAATTCTCAAATGGATTTTCTGGTGAAAACTCAGGTAATATACTGCTTTGCGGTCCATCAGGTCTTGGTAAGACACATATAGCAGCTTCAATCGCAAATGAAGTTATGGCAAAAGGATATCTTGTGATATATAAATCTTCATATAAACTCTTTCAGTTTCTTGAAGATTACAAATTTGGAAGAGTTGATAGAAATATATATTCAGTTGTCTATGATGCAATCTATGATGCTGATCTCCTTGTAGTTGATGATTTCGGAACAGAATTTATTACATCCTACACTCAGTCTGTGCTTTTTGATCTTTTAAGCACAAGAATAGCATCAGACAAATCAACAGTCATAAGCACAAATCTCACTTTGGATAACATTCTTGATATTTATCAGGAAAGAGTTATGTCAAGACTCAAAAATGAATTTAATGTGCTCAGATTTGCCGGTGAGGATGTAAGAGCCTTAAAAAACAAATAATCGGAGAGAAAAAATGATTTTATCGGACAAATGGAAAGACTATAATTTGATTGATGCATCAGACGGACAGAAACTTGAAAAATGGGGAGAGTATTATCTTGTCCGTCCTGATCCTCAGGCAATTTGGTCGAGAAAAACAGAAAAGAACCTTTGGAATAATGCTGATGCCGTATATCACCGAAGCAAATCAGGCGGTGGAAGTTGGGAATACAAGAAAAAATTTCCTGAGTCATGGCAAATAAAATATAGCGAACTTGTGTTCAACGTAAAACCAATGGGATTTAAACATACCGGAATTTTTCCCGAACAGGCAGCAAACTGGGATTTTATAATCGAAAAAATAAAATCTTCAAACCGTCCCATAAAGGTGCTCAATCTTTTTGCCTATACAGGGGGCGCAACAGTGGCATCTGCATATGCAGGAGCTTCTGTTGTTCACGTTGATGCATCAAAGGGAATGGTAAACTGGGCAAAGGAAAATGCTGCATCTTCAGGACTTTCAGATGCTCCAATAAGATATATTGTTGATGATTGTGTGAAGTTTGTTGAACGTGAAATCAGACGAGGAAACAAATACGATGTAATAATTATGGATCCCCCGACTTACGGAAGAGGTCCAAAAGGAGAACTTTGGAGGTTTGAAGATGAACTATTCCCGCTTGTTTCAAAATGCGTAGAACTTTTGAGTGATAAACCTCTTTTGTTTATAGTTAATTCATATACAACTGGTATATCTCACACAGTTGTATCAAATGTTTTGTCATATCTCATAAAATCAAAATTTGGTGGAAGCATTATGTCGGATGAACTCGGACTTAAAATGAGTTCGAATTCTCTTTATCTTCCATGTGGATATACTACAAGATGGTTTGAAGACTGATTGTAAAATGGAGTGAATCTCTTGATTAAAGTGAAAGATCTGATATATTCTTATGTCAAAGATGACGGAGAATATGAAGAAGTTTTAAAGAATGTAAATATTGAAATAGAAAAAGGAGATTTTGTCGCCGTTCTTGGTCATAACGGTTCAGGAAAATCTACCTTTGCAAAGCACCTTAATGCTATTTTGCTTCCTTTAGGAGGCAAAGTATATGTTGGCGGAATTGACACATCAGATGACGAAAAACTGTGGGATATCAGAAGAAGTGTAGGCATGGTCTTCCAGAATCCCGACAATCAGATTGTAGCGTCAATTGTTGAAGAGGATGTTGCATTTGCACCCGAAAACCTTTCAATACCACGTGATGAAATCAGAAAAAGAGTGGATGATGCGTTAGATGCAGTCGGAATGAGTGAATATAAAAATCACTCGCCCCATATGCTTTCGGGAGGCCAAAAACAAAGAGTTGCCATTGCGGGAATAATAGCTATGAAACCTGACATAATTGTTATGGACGAGCCAACAGCAATGCTTGACCCCATAGGAAGACGTGAAGTTATGCAGACTATTGATGAACTCAACTCCAGATACGGCATAACAATTGTACTGATAACCCATAATATGGATGAAGCAGTAAAAGCCAGGAGGGTAATGGTGATAGATAGCGGAAGACTTGTTATTGACGGAACACCTAAAGAAGTTTTTAAAAATGTAGATCTTCTTCGTTCAATAGGTCTTGATGTACCTCAGGTCACTCTTTTGGCATATGAATTGAAAAAACAGGGTTTTAATATAAAAGATGATGTTTTAACAGTAGATGAATGTACAGAGGAGATATACAGATTATGCCAATAACAGTTGAAAACGTCAGCTATACCTACGGCAAAGGAACTCCTTTTGAAAAAAAGGCACTTGATAATGTTTCATTTGAAATACAAGACGGAGATTTTATTGCTCTTATCGGGCACACAGGATCGGGAAAGTCAACACTTATACAGCTTTTTAATGGACTTTTGAAACCCGATTCAGGAAAAGTATTTGTCAATGGTACAGACATAACATCTGAAAAAGTGAATATGAAAGATATAAGAAGTACTGTGGGGGTTGTTTTTCAGTATCCCGAATATCAGCTGTTTGAAGAAACGGTATATAAAGACATAGCCTATGGTCCTTCAAATCTCGGGAAAACGGAAGAGGAAATCAAAGAAATAATTTCCGAAATTCTTCCCCTTGTAGGACTTGAGGAAGATGTTTTGACAAAGTCGCCTTTTGAACTTTCCGGTGGTCAGAAAAGACGTGTGGCAATTGCCGGTGTTCTTGCAATGCGTCCGAAGATTCTTGTTTTGGATGAACCCACCGCCGGACTTGATCCTGCAGGGAGAAAAGATATTCTTTCATGCGTAAAGAAGCTTCATGACAGAAATAATACAACTGTTGTTTTGGTATCTCACAGTATGGAAGATGTGGCAAATACTGTTGATAAAATCCTCGTCATTTCAGATGGCAAACTACTGAATTTTGATACAGTTGCAAATGTTTTTAAGAGTTCAGAAGAACTTAAAAATATAGGACTTAATGTTCCGCAGGTGACAAGAGTTGTAAATCATCTGAAACAAAAAGGAGTCTTCCTCGAGGGAGATATATATACTGTCGAGGCTGCAATAGAATCAATAAAAGAATATATAAGGAGGAAAAATGATGCTTAAAGACATAACTTTAGGGCAATATTTTCCTCTTGATTCCTGTATACACAAACTCGATCCGAGAGTGAAGATACTGTTGACACTTTTTTATATTATACTAATATTTTTCGTGCATTCAGTTTCAGGTTATCTTCTTGTGGGTTTTTTTACATTATTTTTAATTTTTCTTTCTAAAGTTCCATTGAAAGTTGTGATAAAATCAGTCAAGCCACTTTTGATAATTATTTTTATAACAGCATTTATCAATCTGTTTTTTACAGGTGGCGAAAAAGTTGTTTTCAGTTGGAAATTTATCAAGATAACAGAAAATGGAATTATAAATGCTGTATCAATGGCACTCAGACTCGTTTTTCTCGTGATGGGAAGTTCGTTGCTTACCTATACAACATCACCAATACTTTTAACAGATGGCATCGAGAGACTTCTTTCGCCCTTTTCGAAAATCGGTCTGCCTTCACATGAGCTTGCGATGATGATGACCATTGCACTAAGATTCATTCCTACGCTTCTGGAAGAAACCGAAAAAATAATTATGGCACAAAAATCAAGAGGAGCGGATTTTGAAAGTGGAAACCTTTTAAAAAGAGCAAAAGCGCTTGTACCTGTTCTTGTTCCGCTATTTATAAGTTCTTTCAGACGTGCAGATGAACTTGCAACTGCGATGGAGTGCAGATGCTACCGGGGAGGAAAGGGCAGAACGTCTCTGAGACAGCTTAAGATTAATTCTGCAGATGTTTTGTCGATTGTTATTTTTGCAATTTTTTGTGCTGTGCTTGTTTTAATTAATGTATATAATATCAGAATAATGGGTTACTAATATGAGAAATATTAAATTGATTCTTCAATATGATGGAAGCAATTATCACGGATTTCAGATACAGCCATCAGTTGAGACTGTTCAGGGAGTTCTGGAGAGAACAGTTAAAGAAATAACCGGCGAATCGGTAAGGGTATACGGTTGCAGCCGTACTGATGCTGGAGTTCACGCATACAGGTATGTTGCAGGGTTTAAGACTGGAACGCCAATTCCACCGGATAAAATTTCTGTTGTTATGAATAACCACCTTCCTGATGATATCAGAGTGATTTCTTCATATGAAGAAAAGGAAGATTTTCATCCGAGGTTTTCGTGTGTTTCTAAAACATACAGATATATAATAAATACCGACGAAACTTCTGATGTGTTTATGAGAAATTATGAATGGCAAGTGAAAAAAGAGCTTGATATACGTGCCATGGAAGAAGCTTGCAAATATATTGTTGGTGAGCACGATTTCAGGTCGTTTATGACTTCCGGCCCTGATATGGAAACAACTGTGAGAAATGTGTTTTCTTTGCATGTAAAAAAAGAAGGTAATAGAATTATCATATACATTAATGCGGACGGATACTTGTATAATATGGTTCGCATAATAACAGGAACTCTTTGCCTTGTAGGTGAGGGCAGGATATCACCTGAAAATGTCGGGGAAATTATTGCGAAAAAAAACAGAGAATATGCCGGTCCAACTGCACCGCCACAAGGACTGTATCTGTATGAAATATTTTATTGAGGAGGAATAATATGTCTGAGTTTGATTCTCCGGAAAAGAACATTGATTCAAAAAAAGAACAACATGAAACAGAAATAGAAAATAAACAAGCGGAAACCATAGAAGAATCGTCTCAGTTGTCACACAGTGATGATAACAGCAAAACAGAGGAAAATAAAGTGGCTGATTCAGACTGGTACACGTATAAAGAAGATGATGAGCAAAACATTAAAGAAAATGAGACTGTTTGTTCCGAAGAAGAAACAGACTTGTACGAGGAGAAAGTATTTTCTGATGACGAAGAACTTCAGCCTGACGTGGACAAAGTAAAAAAAGACCATTTCAAGAGATTGAAGCGTTATTTAGCAAGTAAGATATATGATTTTAGTGTTCTAACAAAAAAGCAAAAAACAATTCGGGTAACAGTTTTTTCTGTAGTATTGATTTTTGTTATCCTTGTTATGACAGATATTATACCAATTTTACCAAATAGTTATAACAGATCATATGTCGGAAATAATTATGTTCTTGGTGAAACTATCGGAAGTGATGTCAAAAAAATTGGTGATGGTGTAATATATGCTTCGGATGGCACAGTGTATTGTTTTGGACCGGACATGAAGATAGAAAGTAAAATTTCGACTTTCAGCGGGGTTCCTCAAATATATTCAAATGGCGAAAGTGCGATAGTATATAGCAAAAATGAAAATAAGTTTCTTGTTATGGAGAGTATGAATAATTATTCCATAAAGAATATCGGTGAAAACATTTATTCAGCAAAGGTAAATTCTGATGGTGATTATATTCTTTTGACGTCTGAAGCAGGATACAAATCATGTTTGAGTGCATACTCATCATCTCATAAACCTATATACGAATGGCATACCAACTTAAATATATTAGATATGGCATTTTCTGATGATGAAAAATTTATTGCGGTTTCAGTTGTTGATTTTGATGGTGCAAGTGTAAGCACCAGACTGTCGTTTATTGAAACCTCATCCAGCATCCCCATACACGAATGTGAGATTGTCAACCAGGTAGTCTCAGAAGTGTTTTTCACAGATGATAACACGGTTGTTGCTGTAGGTGATATGTCGACATCCTGTTACACGGCTAACGGTCATAAAAAATGGGAGATTTCATATGCTGATAAAAACTTGAAGAGCTATGACTATTCTCCGGACGGTACTATAGTATTCTTGTTTAATAAATACAATTCAGAGCTTAGTGAGTCGACAGTGGAAATATATAATACTTCCGGAAAGTTTAAAGGTAAGTATGAAAGCAAGGAAAATGTCAGATCAGTAAGTTATAATAACGGTTATTGTCTGCTTCTTCTTGATAAAGGAACAGTACTTTTGGATGATGATGCAGATTTGGAAAAAACAAAAGTATTGAAAGATGATTTTCAAAAGGTTGTGCTTTATGAAAACTATAATTTTGCGTTTGGTATAAGAGACGATACTGCGGAAATTTTGTCTGTAAAACATTAAATGTGTAAGGAGGATATTATACGGTGACTTGCGATGTGTTAATATTCTTGTTTTTTGCAATATTTATTGCAATGGGATACAAAAAAGGTTTTGTTCGCTCAGTATATTCCACAATGTCTGTCCTGATTTCAGTTTTAGTTTTATACTGTTGTAAGGAAGTTTTTACCCAATATGTTGTTTCCTCATCATTTGGAGATATCATATACGATTTTTTTGCAAGAAATTATAGCGAAGAAATAGCGAAGAATTGTTCCTATGCTGTAACATACATACTTTCGATTATCGTTTTGTATGTTATAATCAGATTTGTTATAAAGACACTTTTTGGTGTAATGGACTTCATGATGAAACTGCCTATGCTAAATATAGCAAATAAAATTCTTGGGTTGGCTCTTGGTGCTATAAGCGGTGCAATATGGATTATTGTTGTAATTAATGTTTTGTATTGTTTTCCTCAAACAAAAGATTTCGTTGAAACTTCTGTAGTTGCCGAAAAATTAAATATGCTGGCAGTTGATATTATGAGATAGCACAGAATTGATTTGATAAATATTATAGCAAAAAACAAAGACCGGATGCGGTCTTTGTTTTTTGCTATAACGAAAACTATACAACTGTTATACGGGGGATATTTATTGGTTAGTGTGGATTTTTAGAGTTAAATGAGAAGAATTTCAGACTCTTACAGGCGTTAAACTTGATGGGACAAAGGCTGAAATCACAGACGAAAACGGCAATCTTAACAAGGATTATATCAACGAAGAATTAAATGCCAAAGTCATATCAGAACTTCTGACAAATGAAGAATTTATCAATGAACTTGCAAAACAGGACAGAAATTTATTTCAAAAAATCCGTGATTTGCTTGTTGACCTATTTGATAAAATCTTTGTGAGATATTCGGAAGAATCAAACGCATCATATGAAATTAACGAGGCATTAAAGGCTTTAAAAAATGAATTTAATACCATAAAGACTATGTATCAGACTGCACTTGAAAGTACAGAGAGTGTGCAGGGCGAAACGTTAGAGTCAGGACTTCAGGATGGGGTGTATAATAAAAAACAAAGTGTTGCAAAAAATAGCGGAAGGATATATAATAAAAATACAGACCAATACAGAGTTATGTGGACTATTGAAGAGGGTGCTTTGACTAAAGACGAAGTGTCTGAGTTTTACGAAAACGTATTTTTATTAAATAATGACAATTTTGTCGAACATAAATTGTCTCAAGACGGTGAGTATATCTTCGAAATTAATAACAAAATGGTTTATTCTGAAGTCGAGTTTTATTATCCGAGAATAAATAAAGTAATAGCTATTAATGTAGATGAAATAAATTCAATAAAATATGCATAGGAGCAAATATATGACTGGGAATCATACGGAATCGACATTGAAAATGCTACGGAAATTATCGAAATTGTGCTTGGAAAAGGGGCTGTCACCAAATACGATTTTGAAAGTTCACGAGCCTTTAAAAGGGAAATCGCCACAAGAACAATCAAAAATAGCACAAGAACTAATAGCAAAAGTGGAAAAAATGTATTAAAATCCAAACCCGACACCGCACCTGACGAATCCATAAGTGCACCAAAGATAAGAACAACTGCACAAAAGACACAAGCCGCTTTTAAATTAAAAGAGGAAGTGCGAAAGAAACTTGAACAGCAGGCGGAGAAGTACGGCACAATGAAAAAGGGCGAGAGTCCGTCAAGAGAAGTTACAATTCCAAAAGAAACCGATGCAGGAAAGGTCAGAACATTTCAGAGAACTGCAATTGAGGCTGATTCTGTAAGTGATGAGGCTGCACGTGAAATTGCTGAAAGTATTGCAAATGAAGAACTTTCATCCGTATACAGTGTTGGAGTGCAGTAAGCAACAAAAAGGTGTATGAAGAATCAAAAAGACTTTTAGAAGTCCGTGGATTTGATTCTATGCTTAACGAATGGGAAGCACTTTTGGAGAGTGGAAGAAAGATTGAAATATTGTTGGACAAATCCAAATACACAAAAATCTTGAAAGGGCAGTTTGCAAGAGGGGACATTTTGAAATTGGCTTTTGCTGACAACATTTTGACAACAAAATAATGTTTAAAATAGTAAGAATTATTCTTTTTACGGACTATAAAAAAACCGTTTAAATACTGAATTTATCAGCATTTAAACGGTTTTCAGGAAAATCGGAGTGACAGGACTTGAACCTGCGGCCCCTAGACCCCCAGTCTAGTGCGCTACCAGCTGCGCTACACCCCGATATATGACGCGCCTAAGTGGATTCGAACCACCGGCCTAACGCTTAGGAGGCGTTCGCTCTATCCTGCTGAGCTATAGGCGCATACAATACAAATCCATCCGGCACTTTTTCAAGCACCTTGTTATAATACAATAAAAAACAGTTTTTGTCAAGGATATTTCATAAAAAAATTAGATAAATTTAAGGTTACTCGAAACATTCTATTTGACATTATACACAAACGAATGTAAAAACTTACCTTGACTATATTTATATATTATGATAGAATAATATTGGAGTTTTGTATAACGTTAAGGAGGTAGTCATTGAATATGGAAAATAAAATACTTGTTGTAGATGACGAAAAGCCAATAGTTGACATACTTAAGATAAACCTTGAAAAGAACGGATATAAAGTAATTGTAGCATACGATGGAGAAACGGCAGCCGAAATGGCATATTCTCAGGAACCGGACCTCATTTTGCTTGATGTTATGCTTCCTAAGATGGATGGATTCAGCGTTTGCAGGAAGATAAGAGAAAAGATGGCAGTTCCTATAATTATGCTTACAGCACGTGAAGAGGAAGTGGATAAAGTTCTCGGACTTGAACTTGGTGCAGATGACTATATGACAAAACCCTTTAGTCTGAGAGAACTTATGGCAAGAGTAAAAGCTAATCTCAGACGCACGCAGATTGTTAACCAACCCGAATCCGGTGCGGAAATTCTTTCTTTTGGAGAACTTGTTATTGACTCTGAAAAGTATGAAGTGAAAAAAAGGGGAGAGGTTATTCCTTTGACCTTCAGAGAATTTGAACTTCTTAAGTTTCTTGCAACCAGAAAAGGAAAAATTTTTACTCGTGAACAGCTTCTTAACAAAGTATGGGATTATGAGTTTTACGGAGATGTTCGTACGGTAGACGTGACAATCAGAAGGTTGAGAGAAAAGATTGAAGATAACCCAAGTCTTCCTGCATATATCATAACTAAACGTGGTGTTGGATATTATTTCGGAGCATAATTTATGTTTAAAAGTATAAGCCTGAAAATCGGTTCAATGTTTGTACTTCTCACTATTTCGGTAATTATTCTTATCGGAACTTTTATGACGGACACAACTGACCGGTATTATCATGACGAATTCAGAAAGATCAATTCGACGGTTTTCAATTCAGATTATGTCGATTCCCTTTGTATGCTCATAGGTAATGAAAATTCAGTGAATGACATATACTCAAGTGCAAGTGCATATTTTGGACAACTTGGAATTGATTCCTTCAGAAATTTTTTTATTCTTGACGGTAAAAGCGGAAAACCGATTACCGGTCTTGCATCAAATGAGGAAATGTCAAACAGCCTTGAGATTTCACCAAATATAATAACTGCAATGAATGGTGCGGTCGGAGATGAAATAAAGTCTGAATATAGTTATATGGACTACGCTGTACCGTTGGTATCAGAAAATGGGATAGAATATATTGCATATGTGAAAGATACTAAAGAAGAAAGTAATACCATTTTAAGAAATATTTTTACAATTATAATTCAGGCACTTCTTCTCGGAATTGTGATTTCATTGATTTTTGCAATTCTTTTATCGGTGACAATAATTTCACCGATAAAATCCCTGACACAAAAATCAAAGCAGATGGCTTCAGGTGACTTTAGCTCCACTATAGACGTGAATTCCCCTGATGAAATAGGTCAGCTGACGGAAACATTCAACTATATGGCAAATGAGCTGAAACAGACCTTGAGTGCTATTCAAAGTGAAAAAGATAAGGTAGAAACCATAGTACAGTATATGACTGACGGTGTTATGGCTTTTGGGGTGAATGGAGAAATAATTCATATTAATCCTGCTGCAAAAAAAATCCTTGAGCTCAAGGATGATGAAATGCCGTCTTTTGATCAACTGTTTAGCTCATATGAGATTAATATGGGGCAAATTTTGTATTTCAGGCACTTCGAAACTCTCGAAAGGGTTATAGATCGTGGAGAAAGAGAAATCAGTGTATATTTTGCTCCTTTCAAGACAGAAGACAAAACAGGCGGTGTTGTTGTAGTTCTTCGTGATATTACGGAAAGGGAAAAACTCGACAAGACAAGAAAAGAATTTGTTGCAAATGTTTCTCACGAGCTGCGCACCCCTCTTACTACAGTTAAAAGTTACACCGAAACATTGCAGGAAATGATTGCAGATGAAAATGTTGATGTTGAAACCATAGGAGGATTTCTCGGTGTGATAAACAGTGAAGCAGACCGAATGACCAGGCTTGTAAGAGATTTGCTTCTTTTGTCAAGTCTTGATCACAGCATAAATGACATGTTAAAATCTGAACTTGACGTTGCATCACTGACAAAGGGGATTGTGGAGAAACTTCAGCATAGTGCAAAGGAAAAGAATCAGACTTTGACATATGAACCGACAAATACAATTCCGTTTGTGTATGGTAACAGCGACAGACTTGAGCAGGTAATCACAAATATTATTACAAATGCTCTGAAGTACACACCTGATGGCGGAAATATACTGGTTTCGACTATGCATATGTTTAATACTGTTACAATTAAAGTGAAAGATAACGGAATCGGGATTCCTCAAAAGGATATTGAGCATATTTTTGAAAGGTTTTATCGGGTAGACAAGGCACGTTCCCGTCAAATGGGGGGCACAGGACTTGGTCTTGCCATTGCAAAAGAGATTATTGAGGCACACGATGGCTCAATATCTATAAAAAGCAAACCCGGGCAGGGGACAACCGTTATGATAAAAATACCTGTTCCAAAAGGGTAATGTTATATTAATTTAAATTATGTGTAATATTTCTGTAATATAAGTGTTGTATAATATTATTACGAAATAAGATGGAGGTGTATAAGATGAAAAAACTGACAAAAGTGTTTACATCAGTAGTTCTCATTATTGTCATGTCGGCAATTTCTTTTGTTTCAGCTATGGCAAATGGTTCATCTCTTCCTGAAAACTATTCGGGAACTGTTGACTATCTCATCGACATCAGAAATCCTGAAACTATTGTTTCAACAACAACAAACAGAAACTGTGTAATTTCAGCAGTTGCAGTTAAGGGAACGAAAGTTACTCTATATGCGTACAACCAGTGGACAGGAGCTTATGAAGTACTCACAAATGCACACGGTGAAAGAATGGAAACATATGTTGGAAGCAGTGGACTTTATGTTCAACAGATAACCTTAAAGGACGGTCTGAACAGCATAATGGTTGTTGCCCATTCTTCAAACGTTACATATGAAGTTGTTAAACTTGAAATTTCTTTGCTCAACCAGGGATATATGGACAATGTTAATGCAAAGTTCAAGTCTAACGGAATAGGTGTTAAAGATATCTTCCGTTAAACGGCTGGTGAATTTTATTGATGAAATTTGAGAGAATGAAAACAATACTGCTGGTTCTTCTGGTAATCAGCAGTATTGTATTAACAATCAATAAGTGGTTCAATGAGAAATTATGGCCGGAAGGCTATAATTTTTTTTCTGATGTAAAAAACTTTTTTTTCTCATCAGATGATGATAAAAAAGAATACTTGTTTGACCCTGTTGAAGAAATACTTAAACCGTCAGAGATTATAGTTAATAATTCTCAGAATCACATTTTGTATACAAAATCCTCTGAATATTACCAAAACTTTTTTGCTGAAATCAAGGACATAATTGAGCTGGTTTCAAGCGATTATACAAATGATAAATGCAAAATTGAAGAGTGGAATAATGCGCTTAAAGGTAAATCGTATTATTTTTCATACCCTGTAAAATATAACTCTGACTATTTCTTTTCCCGTGATAAAAAAATATATAAGGGTGACATAAAAGCTGTAAAAGAATTTGCTGTTGTGAATGATATAAGAATACCATCGCTGGTATATGTCTATATTAAGGATGCAGAAACTGGTGATATTTTCAAACAGGAAATCAGCTATGAAAGCAAAATGCTCGAGATAATTTCAGATAATTCAGCAATTCAATCAGATGAAACAAACTACTTTTCATTTGAACTTAAGTTTGACTCTGAGAAGCAGGGAACAGTAACACAACCAATCATAATAGACCCTGATGTTCTCATCAGTATAACACCAAAAACACTTTCATCAATTACGGAAGAAAATCTTTTTGATGCAATTTCTGAAAATAAACAAATATACAATTCCATACTTTCGGAATTCGGATATAACACATCTTCAATACGAAAATATGTCGAAAGTGATAATTCTGTCGTTTTTGTGGAAAACTACGGAACGCTTAAATTCCATTCTGACGGGGTTCTGGAATTTAAGTCTATAGACAACAGCAAAGGAATCGAACTTGGTGGAGATACAGCATATGAGTGTTTGAATTCATGTATATCCTTTGTTGATGCAATAACGGAACATATTCCTTTTGCAGAAGGGATGAATTGGCAGCTTTCGTCAGACATTCCCGATGTTAAATCAAAAACATTCACTCTTGTTTTTGATTATTATGTTAATGATAATATGCTTGTGACACCATTCGAGCTGTATAATATGAAGAATTCTATTATTGTTGAAGTTGTTTCGGGCAAAATCGTAAAATATCAACAATTGTGCAGGAGTTACTCATCAATAAATCAGTTTGTAACTTGCCCTTCCGTAATTGACGCTATTGATGCCATTGAACAGCAGCTTTATCTTCCGGATAATATTATATCTGATATTTTCACGGCATACACTTATGACAGCATAAATGGAATATGGTATCCTGCGTGGTATGTTGAAAATTCTCATGGCGATATTGCAAGCATTGTATTGTAGCAAGGGAGGAACTGCATGAACTGGAAACGAATTAAAACATTTCTGATAGTTCTCTTTTTGATTATAAATATCTATCTCTTGTCTACGACATCGGGAAGTGTGATTTTCCGTGTTCCAACTGTGTCAAAAATAGAAAAGGAAACGGTACAAAAGACAATAGATGTTATATCAAATAATTACGGTGTTAATCTGAACAAAAATATTGTTCCTCTTAAGTTTACGAACCTTGTTAACATTGATGTTACCAATTTTATATTCACCGATGTTTTTCAAAATTCAGGCTTTGAATTTGTGCAGAATTCATCTGATTTTGAATGTGTCATTAAAACACAAACATATTCCTACACGGAAGATAACGCTAAAGAAGAAATCACCCACATACTTTCAAAAGTCGGTATCGACCCATCATCATACAAAATTAATTTCAAAAAAAGCGACCACGGTCTTGTTTGTACTGTTTCTGAGTATGTATCAGGTTATCCTGTGTTTGATGGAAGAATATATGCAGAGTTTACCTCATCCACGATAAAACTGCGAGGAAACTGGTATTTTACCGAGCAAACAGAGGTTAAAAGATATGGTAATTCAGATAGACTTGCTGATATAACAAGTGTTCTTATCGACTGTGTTTCATCAATATCTGTCAACAGGGAAGGGAGCTACACTATTAAAGATATTGGTTATGGGTATATAGTAGAATATTACGGTGATAAAGTCATAACAAAATCTGCATCTGCAATACCTTGTTATATGATTGAAACGGATTTTGGGGGCAGATATTTTTATGATGCATATAATGGAAATTTTATAAAACAGGAGGAATAAAAAATGGCAAGACAGAAATTCCCAATGGGAGGATTTGGCGCCAATGCCAACAATATGATTAAGCAGGCTCAGAAAATGCAACAGGAAATGCTCAAAGCTCAGGAAGAAATAGAGCAGTCCAATTTTGAGGCAAGTGCAGGCGGCGGTGCTGTCAGTGTTAAAATGACAGGAAAAAAAGAACTCACGGAGGTTATAATAAATCCGGAAGCTTGTGATCCCGATGATGTTGAAATGCTTCAAGATCTTGTTCTCACAGCTGTTAATGATGTAATCAAAAAAGTTGATGATGCAAATAATGCAAAAATGAGTTCTCTTACCGGTGGACTCAATATTCCCGGATTATTCTGAAAAAGACACAAGAAAAGAGGCTTCGCCCCACCGCCTGCGGCGGGAGTGCGGAGCAAATTCGCTTTTCTCAAGCAGTTGCGTCAGTATCCGAACTCGCCTAAAACAAGTAAAATAGATGTTTTTCCTCGTTGTCGGTCTTGAAATACGTCAGTATTCCTGCGACCTTCCGCCTTGAAAAACAAACAATT
>SVJK01000050.1 GCA_015069015.1 Oscillospiraceae bacterium | reverse complement strand
ATACTGCTTCGCAGCATGAAATGTCTGCTATGCAGACATTATGGAAAAAACTCGCTTTGGCGAGTTTTAACTTTAATGAATTCCAAAGGAATTCATATCATGACAACTGCGTTGTCATTTCATGGCGAAGCCATTTCATGTGCCGAAATGCACATTTCATTCGGTGAGTTTGCAAAACAAACTCACCGCTAAATTCCAATTTATCTAAAACAAAAAAACGGCAAAATGCCGTTTTTTTGTTTTAGTTTAATGTAACTTTTATCTCTTCCCCATCTGTATCAACCAAAATAGTCTCTCCTGAAATGTTTTCATAGGAAAGAATGATTTCACTCAAGGGATCTTCAATGCTTTTTTGAATCTCACGTCTGATTGGTCTTGCACCAAATCGGGGATTATAGGACTTTTCAAGGATTTTCTCTTTTGCAGAATCGGTCAATTCAAGTTTTGCACCAAGTGCGCTTACATTTGCATACACATCTTTCATCATAAGATGCATAACTTTGAAAAGTTCTTCTTTGGTAAGTTCCTTGAATTCGATTATTTCATCAATTCTGTTCAAAAATTCAGGTCTGAAAATTTCTTTCAGGGTTTTGTCAATTTTAACACTGACACCATCGCCCTCTGTGACAAATCCCATACCTGAGGCTGAACCTACAGATGTTCCGGCATTTGATGTCATAATGATGATTGTGTTTTCAAAATTAACTTTTCTTCCCTGACTGTCGGAAATTCTTCCGTCATCCAGAATCTGAAGGAAGATATTGAAAACGTCCTGATGGGCTTTTTCAATTTCATCCAGAAGAATTATGCTGTAGGGATGCCTTCTCACCTTTTCGGTAAGTTGACCTGCCTCGTCATAGCCAACATATCCGGGAGGCGAACCTATGATTTTTGACACAGAGTGTTTTTCCATATATTCACTCATATCCATACGGATGAGCGCATTTTCGTCATTGAAAAGGCTCTCCGAAAGTGCCTTTACAAGTTCTGTCTTACCAACACCTGTGGGACCAACAAATATGAAAGAAACAGGTCTTTTTTTGGTGAGGGACAGAGCGCGGTTTCGGCGTACTGCCCTTGATACTGCACTGACTGCTTTTTCCTGACCGATGATTCTTTTGTGAAGATTTTCTTCAAGTTTCAAAAGTTTTTCCTTGTCGGTCTCGGTGATGTTTTTAACAGGGATTCCTGTCCACAGTTCAATTACCCTTGCCACATCTTCCAAAGTCAGTTTTGTCTCTTTCTGCTTTTGTCTCATAAGTTCAAGTTCACCGTCAAGACGGCATTTGTCGCTTTTGAGCCTTGCAATATTTTCGTATTCCATGTTGTCTGTATCATCTTCGAGAGTTTCAATTTTTCCCTCTATTGCAAGAATATCATTTTTAACTTTGATTATACCCTGAGAATAGGGACTGTCAATATTCACCTTTGATGCCGCTTCGTCTATAACGTCAATTGCCTTATCGGGAAAGAATCTGTCATTTATATATCTTCCAGAAAGAGATACCGCTTCACAGATTATGTTGTCATCAATGGTGACACCGTGATAATCTTCATAGTAGCCTTTGATTCCTCTGATTATCTCAACGGTTTCCTCTGCCGACGGTTCTTCAATTATAACAGGTTGAAAACGGCGTTCCAATGCAGCGTCTTTTTCAATAAACTTTCTGTATTCTTCCAATGTTGTTGCACCGATAACCTGAATTTCACCTTTTGAAAGTGCAGGCTTTAAGATGTTTGCGGCATTCATTGCGCCGTCTGCATCCCCTGCTTTTACAATTGAATGAATTTCGTCTATTACAAGAATCACATTGTCGTGCTTTGCTTCTTCAACAATGTTTTTGAGGCGACTTTCAAACTGACCTCTGTATTGAGTACCGGCAACAATGTTTGCCATGTCAAGAAGATATACAGATGCTCCGCTTAGTTTTTCGGGAACATTGCCGTCTGCAATCCTCTGGGCAACCCCTTCTGCAATGGCAGTTTTACCAACACCGGGAGCACCAAGCAAAACAGGGTTGTTTTTTGCTCTGCGGTTTAATATCTGAATTGCACGTTCAATTTCTTTTTCTCTTCCGATGACCTTGTCTAAAAGAGAATGTTTTGCTTTTTCAGTGAGATTTGTGCCAAAATTATTGAGACATTTTTTCTTTTTCTGCTCTTTTTTCATTGAGTTCTTTGCTTTTTTATCATTTATGGGGATTTTTGCCTCAAAATCATCATTGTCACCCGACTGGGGATCCATAAGATTACCTGCGCCGAAAATATCTGCAAAGGCATCGTGCATATCACCGTTTTCAATCATATCGGTCATATTATCAACCATCTGTTTGAGTTCTTCCGGATCTATGGCAAACTGTTCTGCCAGTTGATTTATGGGAGTAACACCCGTATTTATGGCACATGAAAGACAGTATCCTTCATTTATTATCTTTTTTCCGTCTGATTTGCTGACAAAAACCACCGCAGGGTTTTTATTACATATGGAACACAGTTTCATTATGTCACCTCTTTAACTACAACATTATATATAAATTAATGAAAAAATATTCAAAGTATAATATAGAGTATACCATAAAAAATATATATTTCAAGGTTTAAAGTTAACAATAATTATGAGATAAACCTTAATTTTTTTAAAAGTATATAAAAAACAGAACAATAAAAACGGTTTATGGTGCTGTGATTGCACCATAAACCGTTTTTCTTTTATTCCACTAAAACTCTGTCGAGTTCATAAAAATCATTTCTTGTTGCAAGATATGCAGTAATTTTAAAGTTCTCAGAATTGTAATCAGACGGAATTTTCAAATTCAGAGTGTAATTCTGATTTTCATCGTCTGCCGATTCTGTGACTTGAGATGCTTTGCTTATCATTCTTCCCCTTGCATCGGTAAGACCGATAATGATAAGCCCCTGTTTTGAAACTCCGGTGTGATTTTTAACGGTAACCGAAACTTCAGCATCTTCTCCGGGAATAATCTCTGATATTTCGCAAGATAATATTCCGTAATCCGGAGATGCCACATCAAATTCAAAGGTGTCTTCACCAAATATCTCTGCTCCGAAAACCGTGAAAGCATCTTTAATCTGAAGCAAGCATTTCTCCCTTCCCGTAAACTCTTTTTTGGGAGTTATTGTGACTGCCTTTTTGCCGGCAGAATCAAATTCAATATCAAAATCTGCCTCAGCACCATTTACTTTGAAGATAAAGTTTTCTTTTGTTATCTCTCTCATCTCTTCTGAAAAGGCAAGTTTAATTTTTCCGCCAAGGATGGGGAAGGAGTTAAGACCTTCGGTTTCAGAGCCGTCTGAAACCTGATATGCAGATACTGTGTAGGGATTTGCTGACGAGAAAAGTTTTACGTCATCGAGATAAAACGTGGAATAGGAGTCGGAACTGTAGCCCATAAATCTTGGGAGGTTAAAATATTTTATGTCGTTAAGCCCTTCGGGAAGTGCTCTGTCTGAGAATACCGTGTTTCCGTCGATGAAAAAGTCATAGTTCCCGTTTTTCAAATCGAAAACAAATCTGATGTTGTACCAGGTATTTGCCGAAAGAACATCGTTTTCATATACCGCCGGCCATATTCCGCCAAGTTTTCCGTTTGTATCTACCGTGATGTTATACACTTCCTTGTTGTCATTGCCCTTTAAGAAAAACAGTCTGTTTATGAAAGGAAAACTTTCAAATTTAATGTCATATTCCAAAGTCACAAACATATTTGTGCATTTTCCGTCAAGATGCTCTCCGGGGAAAACCATCTGCCACGAATGGCCTGCAGAACCCACAACGAAGGTTGAACCTTTGTATGTGATTTCTTCTGCCATTGTGGACACTTTCAGCGTACCATCTTCCGTGCTTATTCCGTAACCGCCCTGAGTGTTATCATTAAAATCATAAAAATAGGATGAGGGAACAGCGCCGTCTTCAAAGTCAAGATCTGCATATGTATTTACAACAACAGGGGAAAGTTCGTCTGCAAAAGATGTCATTCCCACGCAAAGCATTGCCGCAAGCACAAAAAATATGATTATTTTTTTCATTATGTTCTCTCCTTTCCTATTTTTTAATTGTTACAATTTCAATGATGGAATTCCACTTGTTAAGTGTGTTTCCGTGGCACATAAGTTTTATGAATCTCGCTTTTGAATTCACATTGAAACTTTCAAGGTCATCTGTTGTACCGCTGCTCATACCTGAGAACGCCTGTGTGTAGTTCACACCGTCCTCGGACACAAGAATTTCAAATTTCGTTTGACGAAGAGTTCCTTCTAAAAATGCCATCATAAGTTTGTCTATTTCATAAACTTCGCCATAGTCAATCACCATATATTCGCTTTCACCGTCGGCTGACCAACGTGTCTTCATGTTGAAATCGAACACATTTTCGGGGGCATTTCCGTCATTTGATGAAGCATAGAAAGAAACAGGCTCAATCACTTTTTCCACATTGAGTTTGTCTTTGAAAACTTCGGGAGTGGATTTTACTTCTGCTTTTAATATTTTTGCAATTGAATCATAGGAATATTTATATCCGAGAAGGTCTCCGTGATTGAGAGGATTGATATATACATTTCCGCCCTCATCGATAAAGGGTGCAGATGTAAGAGTAACATAAGAACCGTTTTGCGTGCAGTTAAGGCTTCCGACTGTTATCTGAGTGGTGTTTTTCCCTTTTGTGAGAGTGAGACTATTGCCACTTTTTTCAATCTTCACGCCTTCTCTTTCAAAATCCTTTTCGGAAATGTGGGGCTGATTATTCACAAGTTTTGTGGGAAGCACACTTCCGTCAAAACGTTTTGTGGTTTTGTTGTATATGTGAAAATCGCCAACGCGCAAAACTCTTGAATCTCTCGGATAATCAAAAACTGTCTCTTCTCCGTCTTCTGCGGGGCTGACACTATATTTTCCGGGAGCAAGTTTTGCATAGATTGCATTTTCACCGGAAGATGAAATGCAGATTATTTCTGTGCCACCGCCTGATATTTTCCACTTGCCCTCTGCAACATCTGTTATGAGAACTGACATTTTTTCGTATCCGTTATCCCTCACATCAATGGTGAAACTTCCCATAACTTCTTTTGTTTTAGAGAAAAGAACTGTTCTGTCCATCACAGTTACACCTGTGAAATTTGACATATCTTCTTTTATCATTTCAAGTTCAGGAAGTGACTTTTCAGAGTCTGTCACATACATTGCATTGAGGAACAAGTCGTTTGCCTTTGCAGTCTTTGGTGAAATTTCAAGTCTCCACTGACACTGTTCGTTTTCGGTGTCGCCAATATCGGGGTTATGATAGTTCACGCCGTCAACATAACTTTCAAACCCTTCACCACCCACATTTTTGTATGTGACATTGCCAGATTCGGGAAGAAGAGTTTTTATTACAAGTTTTCCTGAATAGCCATAGTCATCTCTTGATGTTACCGTGGTATTCCCTGTGGTTTTGGGTTCGTTCATTGTCTGAAGATTCCATGTCTTTTTATAGTTTTTATCCGCTGATGTTACGTTATCATAGCACACAAAAGCCAGAGGATAGTCAGTGTTAAAAAGATTCATGGCAACCATAGACCTTGTATAGTCTGCAAGTTTTCCTGAATACGCATTTGTAATATCTGTTTTAAGATATGTAAATTCAGGGGTTTCCTTGTTTGGTCCAACCCACAGTCCCTCTGTTTTTGCTTCGTCCGGATGGGAATTAAACTCTTCAAGAGTTGTGGTGTTTTTCTCTATGTGCTGACCGCCGTCATTTGAGAAAGAATCCTTTTTGAAGGATGCATAGAATTCTTCGCCGGGTTTGTATACGGTCAGACAGTTTTTTGAGATTGTTCTTCTGTAGTAGTTATAGTTATGCTCTGCACCCCATCCGCCGTTAACACCTGAATAGGTTCCGCCGTGGCCTGCAAGAGTTCCCTTATAATAAATCTGGAAGTTTCCGATGTCCGAATGCTCGTGGTCATGGTCACCCACAAGTTTTTCCTGACCGTTCATAAACACAACCGCTGTATCGCTGTTTATTCCTTCTTTCCATGAAGTTCTCATAAATACAGACGTGAGAGGATATGAAGTTACGTGAGTGAGAGGAAGTTCATTTCCTTCATCATCGGGGTATTTGAATTCTCCGCTTGGATCAAACAAAAGCAAAGTCAGAACACCGTTGTCATAGAGAGACACTCCTGCGTCATATGACTTGGTGGACAAACTTCTGATATATTCACCCTTAAGATATTCATTTCCGTAATATGAACCGTAAAGCATCATAGGATATGCATTGAGACTGTATGAAGGACCATAGTTTTTGTTCCATGAAACAAATGAGTCTCCATCCTCGTGCCATGTTCCCTGAGGGAGTCTGTCATGAATCCATCTCATTGGAGTTTTGTCAAGTTCATCGGTGATTACATTTTCATAGCCCATACGATCATAAACAATCTGGAAAAGCTGTTCCCATGCAACTCTCACAGGCCCATAACTTGCACCTGCGGGATGGTTGCCCGTTGCCATGAACATCTTTCTGGTTTCTATCATATTTTCAAATATCATTCCGGCCACAAGATTATACATCTCGGGATCTTCATCATAGAATGCGATTCCTGATATAAGCTGGAAATAAAGAGCATCTCCCTCACCGCCGTGACCTGCAAAAATTTCTCTTGTGGTTGTGGGATAGCCTATCTCCATAAGGCTTGCTGTATATTTTGCATAGGAAATAAAAGTTTTCTTATCATCATCTGTCATCACATCATAGCACCAGTCGTATATAAGTGCGGCAGATGCTATTGTATATCCCATGCTTCTTGTGATGTCGCCCTCTGAAGGATTCCAGGAAAGAGTGTCATAGACCTGCCTCATATATTTTACTGTATCCTTTGCATGTTCTGCATCCACTTCGCCCATAAGATACATATATGCTCTGCATTGAAGCGTGAAAAGATGACTCATGGAAAAGTTGCTGGCACTTCCTTTGGATGGAAGAGAGAAGTTCATTTCGTTGAATGCTCTTTCCTTAACCTGATCATATATGGTTTTAAGAACAGGGTTTTGAGCATTTTCTTTGAGTTTTGGAATCATATCTTTTGTGACAAGAACTCTCGGATGAACATTTTCCGGTGGAGTAATCGGAGGGAGAGCATAAAGATTTGTTTCTCCCGATGAAGACTGCGGAACATCATCTATACCTGCAGGCACAAAAGATGAATTGCTTGTAAGAATGAATTTGTCAACCTTGAATCCGTTGTCTCTGTATTTTATGAAATAGCCAAATGTTCCCTCACCAACCTTGCCTGAGAAAACTTTTACCCAGACATAATCAGAATTATGATCAAACCATCTTCCTGCATATTCTGCAGAAGAGACGGAGCACATTTCATAGTAGGAATGGTTTGACGCATCAGTGCATTTAACTCTTACCCAAAGGCTGTAAAAACCTGCCTCGTCTGACGGAATATCTGCAATGAAACTTATGGTAGGCTCCGAAATGGAATTGGGGTCAGATGCAAATGACGGACCGACTGCCCGAAGTGAGAATCCGCCGGATGCGGTCGAATCTTCAAAAAGTTCTGCATCTTTGCTGTGTTCAAGACTTTCTGCCTCACGAATCAAGGTTCCGCCTGAGACACTGTTCCATTTTGACTTTGGAAGATTTATTGATTTGTTTTCAACGGTATCGTAATAAAATATCTTGCTGCCATCGGCATAGGCAAAACCTGAAACAATGCATAAAACCAATAACAGACTTATAATCTTTTTCAATCCGATCACCTCTTTACAATTTGTTTTTTGAATCACTTATATAACACAATGGCTTTCGGATCACCGGAGATGCAGTATATATATACCGTCTCATCTACACCCGAGCCCTCAGGATATGCCCAGAATTCTGCCGGTGATGATTTGCGCATTTGAGATTTTCCCTGAATCTTTTCACATATATAGTAGTTGAAATTTGAAGATTTTACATAGGATTCTTTCAGGGATGTTACATTTCCGAAATCATCTTTTCCAGTCGCCTCTATGGTCATTCCGTTATCATCTGCCCAGATTATTTTGCCGAATATGGATCTGTTCTGTGCAGAATAGGTTGTGCTGGAGGGGTTTTTGTCGCTGTTTTCTATTTTCTTTTCGGATTTGTCATATATAAGTGTGGGAGATTCAATTTTTCCATAGCCGTTGAGTTTGAAACGGATTATGTCACCACATTCGGGATATGCGTTTCCGGGAGCAATTTTAAGATTATCACCTTCGGTGAAATATACTTTTTCTGCCCCGTCCATAAATCCTGAAACCTTGACTCCCTCTGCACCGTTTTCATCCAAGGATTTTGTAACAGAATCTATGACAAAAACTCCAAGGGGATTAAAAAGTTCAGTTGCTCTGTCCACTTTCATAACCACAGCAGAAGCAAAGGGACTCATCTTTTCTGTTCCGAATGCTTCAACGGTATAACTTTTTCCGCCATAGAATGTGAAGATTGAATACATTTCTTCATTGTCTCTGTATTCTTCTGTGGGAACAGAGAATATTTTTGTGGACTTATTGAGAAGAATCTGACCCCCAAGACAACTTGTTGTGCCTGAACGGTATTCAAGGCTTGAAGCCTGGCCGAAACTGAAAAGTCCGTCGATTTTTCCTGCATCGGGATCTATAAGTTTTAATGCTCTGACATTTCCTTCTTCATCTTTTTCAAACATTATAACCTGCTGAACCGCTCTTGCATCTATAGTTCCGATATAATCTGTTACTGCCTTTGAAGCGTCAACTTTTGTTACTTCCAATCCCTTTGTCACCAGAACTTTTCTGTTAAGTTTCAGAATTTCAAAAAGACCTGCTCCTGTGAAAATTTTAATCTGTACATTTTCGTCAACATCCATTCCCCTGCCGGTTTTTGCATCCACAAGGTAGGCAAGTTGCATATATGAAAAATCATAGGGCTCAACACTTGCAACGAGACCGTGTTTGTCAAATTTCAGTTTCACAGCCATACCCTGATTTATGTCTTTCATATCTGAATTGCGGTATAAAGTCCGTGATGAATCAAAAATGTTTCCCTCAACATCAAGGGTGTACAAATCGTCTGTATATTCTATCTGATTAACCTCTCCTATGAAGTTATCTATTGAAACGACAATGTTTCTCACCTTGCCGCTTTGACCTTTTGAAACGCTGAGAATATCGCCTTTCTTGATTTTGTCAGGGCTAATCGGCATACCTTCAACATTTGTGAAAAGAACTTCTTTTCCATCTTCGTATTCTCTGAAGTTAATAACCTCTCCCGATCTTTTTGCAAGGTGTATCACACCGTCAATTATAAAATCCACTTCATATGTTTCATAGGCGTCTATGAACATATAATCATACTTATTGTCGGAATTGTTATCAATAAATGTTACTCCGCCGTCAAGTTCCTGATATGACCACGGATTCATATATACATCCGGATAGGTCTTGCATATTTCACCGTTATATATTATTTTTATATTCTTGTCATAGGGTTTCTTTTCTTCGCGGATTTTGTATAAATCATCGTCATCATAATCATAATATTCAACTTCATTTAAATCCGGCTCAAAGTATTCGAGAGTATATGTGTCTCCGTCAACTTTATAATATGCATCACCCCTGAATCCGAGCATACTGATGAGATTGTCCTTTTTCGTGTCATATTTCATCTTTGTGTCTTTAATGATAATTTCATCATACTCAAGATTCTGACTGTTTACGGTATTTGTGCCGTAGACTGCTTCAATTGTTCCCATGAGGGTGTATATGTTCATATACTCTGAAAGATAGTCTTTTTCATAGTTGCTTATATACGTTTTTTCATCTGGATTATATGCTTTTCTTTCCATAAGAGGACATCCTATTGCCCTTTTAAAGAAAGTTGCAACATTTTCTGTTGTTATGTAACTTGTGGGATATTTGGGTGCAACACCTGTTATTTTAAGAACTGTTGCCGCAGCCATATATCCTGACGGATATCCACCGTAACTTTCTGCCATTGCCTCATATCCGAGAAATGAAACCATGCATTTTGTGACCTGTTCATAGGTCATATAGCCGTCAGGGTTAAATCTTCCGTCACCTTGTCCCACCATAATGCCGAGTTTTGCAACAAGATCTGCATATATTGCCTGATCGGAAGTAACATCGGAAAAAATCTCCGATTCACCGAGGGGCTGAAGGTCTGTTCCATACATAATAACATTTGAGAAAATGCGTGCAAGGTCTATTCTTTTTATGGGTGCTTTCGGATCAAGATTTTCAGGAAACATTCCAAGTCTCAAACAAAAGTCATAGTCACCCGAATAATCTGCAACCGTCTCGTCTGTAGCGCTGTCTGCCATGGAGGTGACAGCGCAAAAGGAGAAAAGAACAGATGTTATAAGAAAAATTGATATGATTTTTTTCATCAGTCTGCCTCCTCTGTAAGTTTTAATGAATAGTATATGATTTTTGCAGCTTCTGCCCTTGTAAGATTATCTTTTGGGCAGAACATATTACCGCCTTTTCCTGAAACAACTCCGCCCTCCGAAAGAGTATATATTGCATTTTTTGCCCAGTCGCTGATGGATGAATCATCGGCAAATGGTTTTGTCCGGACTTTCCCTTCATATCCTTCCTTTTCAAGGGCTCTTGCAAGAATTGCCATGGCCTGTTCTCTTGATATGTCGCCATTTGGATTGAACAATGCATCGGATATCCCGTTTACGATGCCATTTTCCGATGCATATGCCACATAGGGAACACTCCATCCCGAAACATCTGAAAACTTTGTGATTTTTCCGTTTGGTGTACCAAAAAATGATGCAACAACAAGTTTTGTAAATTCTGCTCTTGTTATGTTATCATTGGGAGCAAATTCTGTTTCACTCTTTCCTGAAATTATTCCTCTGTTATATAAAATCCCTATTGATTCATTTGCCCAGGGAACAGAGTCAATATCTTTGAAAGGTGAATCTTTTCTTTCAACATATCCCTCGTCAGGTGTGACAGGATCGGAAACTACACTTCCTCCGCCAGGAAGATTAACATCAGAGGCGGAACCGCCACCGCCTCCTCCACCGCCACCGCCGGTTTCGGTTTTTGTATACTTCTTAATTGCGGCATTGATTTCTTTTTTTAAATCTTCCAATGTGTCGGCAGAAGAATCTGACATCATACGGAATATGTCGTATTCTCTTCCTGTTGCAGTAATTTTCCTGCTATCTATTCCTGCTTTATCGTACTTGTCCTTATATTTATAAAGCAAGTCCTGTATGTGTCCGTAGCCATCGTCTTTATAGTCAGTAATAAGAGACAAAAGAACCCTTTGTTCAAAACCTTTTGCTATTTTTGATATTTCATCATATTCAGAATTCAAAATGTCGGAATTTACAGCATCTTTGCCCTCTTCGGAAATAAGGGTTTTATAGTCTTCGTAAAGGTCTGTACCTTCAATTCCGATTATGTCGGCATATGAAAGAAGACCATCTTCTATAAGTTCGGGATTACCTTCATAATATGCACTTATGCAAAGTGCTTTTTCAAGTTCTGATTTCATATTATCCGAATCTACGGGATAGTTATCTGTCTTTTTAATAAATGTTGAAATAGTGCCATTTGATGTGGTTTTAAAAACATCGGATGAGTTGAGACTGTATATGGCATAGATTTTGTCAACTATGTCAGTAACATCTTCGGATTCGTTGATTTCAGTTATTATGTTGTTTTTTGCTTCATAAAAATAGAAACTGAAAGTCCCTCTCTCGGAAGATGAACCGTTTGTTATTACATACTTATATTCGCCGCCCTCATCAGAGTTTGCATCATACATCGGAATGTCGAAAACAAATTTTCCGTCTTTGACTTCGCATCTTGCATAAAACTGAATGGAGTTTTCTCCGTTATGTAAAACATCTTCTTCGTCAAAGCCGGGATTGATAACAAGAATATTGACATTTTTCCCGTTTTCCCCTTCTCCCGATATGCGAACTATGTCATCTTCAAGATTTCCCCATGGTTCTATTGTGGCAGCGTTTGCGCTTGCAGAAATCATCACGAAAGAAAGTATTGCTGTAAGTATTATTTTTTTCATAATAACCCCCGTTTTCGTAAGGAATATATTTTGATATTATTTTATCAGAAACAGTATTGTTCCCGGTTTTATTGTGTGGGAAAGTTTTCTTTCTCCGCTTTGGCGGTCTGTCCAATCGCTCTTTAAATCAAGAGTATAATCTTTTTTTGAAAGATTGGATACGACCATATATGTTTCGTCATTTATAAACTGAGAAACAATAATATCTGATGGTATGTCTGACAAAACTGCATCGCAGTCTTTAATCTCAATATATGAAACACTGCTTTCTTTCACCATTGGTCTGTAGAGTGCAAGATATTTGCTCCAACGGTCATACTCGTCAGGATCATCAGGAATTGATGACCAGAGAGAATATACGAATGGTCCATCCGGATTTTCTTTCATATATGCCTGTATCTTTTGTGCATAGGCGTATTCCCCGGTGGTATCACGGCAATAAACAATATTATCTTCATTAATTGATGTGCCAAGCATTGGTCTTCCGTGTTTGAGAAGCGGGAATTGCATAAAAGGAATTACAGATGCATAATAAAAATCAGGATCAAATGCGCCTTTATAACTCATATGCCAGCAAGGGACAACATATGGAAGGAATTCCTTTCCTATTCCTGCCTCGCCGCCTTTTACACCCTCACCTATCCAGAGATAATCATATACCCTGTCATAGCATTTTGGTGCACTGTTATAGTCTGCATGAAGTTTATATATTCCTCCGCGTTTTTTCACTTCACCATATATGAGGCTGAGCAAATCCTCTATTTCTGTCTCATATTCAAAATGAGTTACGCCTCTTTCATCACGGGGATATCTGTTGATTCCGTCAAATCCCCAGTCGTTATATATTCCGTCAAAGCCATATTTATCAACTGCCGCGAAAGTTCTGGGCAAAAGATATTCTCTCCACTGTGCACTTGAAGGACTGCATTTGTGAAGGTGGTAGTAAGATGAACGTATTGAGTAATCTCCGATTATGAAACTGTCTTTAAAATCGGGATCATCTGCTGAAAAATATCCCGACGATATGTATGGAATGATCTTTATTCCAAAATAGTGACAAAGGTCAACAAACTTTTGCATACCTTCAGGATCAAAGGATGTGAATTTATCTGCTCCAAGATGTCTGATGGCATCATTCCATTCTTCGTGAATCTGAATGAGTTCAACGCCGTTTTCCGCCATGCTTTTCAAGAGGTTATAATCATATTCTGTGGGTTCAATGGAAAACCTTGCAGGATAATCCCCAAGATTATAGGTAACCTGTCCCGGCATATAGTCATGTATTCTATGTCTGAATGTGTAGTTTCTGTTTCCTTTTGCTGCCTCATTAATATTATCAATTCTTTTCTGGTGTTTTTCAAGTGTTAAAAATTCCATATAATCCTCCATGTCGCTTCAGATTCTATTCAAATACTTTGAATTTATCTTCTTCATTTAGTCCGATAAGTTTTGTTATTTCCTTAAAGTTATTATATGCACCGTCAAGGGCATCAGGATGATGTGCATCACTTCCAAGGTAGAATTTGCATCCGCACATCTTTGCAAGTTTGTATGGTCTTATTGCTTTTTGTCTTTCTCCATCTGTTTTATAGAGATGAAAAGGAATGTTAATTTCAAATCCTGCTTTTTTCTTTGCAATGAGCGAATACACGCTTTTCAGTTCATCATCTGTTATTATGTCAAACATTTTAAGATGATCTGAAAAGTTATCTATTCTGTACACCTCGGCACAGGTCGGATGAGCAACACCGATTTTTTCAAAAGGCAGATCCTTTTCCATGAGTTTTCTTATTCTGTCAAGATAAAGAAACGCTCTTCTTTCAACCGACGAGTCTTTTTCATCAACGGTGAACCCTGTCATATGCATATGAGTGGTGGATATGATAATAAATTCAAATTTATCTATCAATTTATCACTAATGCCTATACGATTGTTCATATCTACTTCCGCTTCACATCCAAAATGAAACTTCGTTTTCTCATCCTGCGGAAGCGGCAGACATTGCTTTATATGATCATAATTTTGAGGTTTATACCAGTCGCTTGCACCGGGAACATCAGAATCCCAGAAGTGATCCGCAATGCAAATATGCTTGAAACCATTGTCTGTTCCATATTTTAAAATTCTCTCTATTGATTGTTCCGGATCGGAAGAACAATCTGAGATATAAGAATGTATGTGATAATCATGGTCAATCTGATAGTTCATATTTTTTCTCCCCACAAGATATGATGGCAGATAAAAAGCAGACAGAATTTGCGCCCTGAGTTGTGGGCGTAGTTTGATATACTTCTTATCTCGCAAGCTAAACTTCGGAGTAAATTTCTATACATCGAAAAAAAGCGCACTTATTTCGTGACAAAACAAGTGCGCTCCAATTCTCCGTGCATTATTATTATAATTTAAAATCATGGTGTTGTCAACATAATGATACCCTTTTTTGTGGTCTCTTTCATGGAATTTTTTTGTCCGAATCGGTTTAATTTTATCGCTTACTTCATGAGAATCTTCAATTTATGATATGAGTTATACGAATTTGTCCTGAAAATCAGAATTGTAACATTTCTTGACGGCATCTCGCCTTTTTCATTTCACCATACTTCCCAGATTGCTGTTCAAGTTTTTTTCGCAATTCCTCTTTTAATTTAAAAGTGAATTGTGTCTTTTGTGCGGTTGTTCTTATTTTTGGTGGAGCGATGGATTCGTCAGGTGCGGTGTCGGGTTTGGATTTTAATACATTTTTTCCACTTCGGCTATTAGACGTTTTGCTTCCGCTTCCTTTTCCTTTACCGTTTTTCTCTCTCCGATAGGCTTTACTATCGACAAAGTCTGTTGATGAGACAGTCCCTTGTCCCGACATAGCCTCAATAATTTCAATGTATTCTTCGCTTTTAATTCCCTGTTGTTCATAGTCCTCTATAACCTCCATATAATAAGAAATGTGCTCGATATCAGCATCTGAAAATTCAACTACCTTTAATAATCAGTATCTGCATATACAATTTTGTTTTCTATTTCAAAAATTGTTTCTCCGTCAAATGTTTTTGGGAATTTCATTCCTCGTTTGACTTCTCCAACTAAATCATAAAACTGTGATACCTCAGAGTCATTCATAACTCCTTCTTCAATAGTCCACATAATCCTGTATTGGTCTGTGTTTTTATTATATATCCTTCCGCTATTTTTTGCAACACTTTGCTTTTTATTATACACACCATCCTGCAGTCCCGACTCAATTGTTTCGCCCTGCATACTCTCTGTACTTTCAAGTGCAGTCTGATACATAGTTTTTATGGTATTAAATTCTATGTCGTATGTCTTGACAAGGTTAAATAAATCTGATACAGTAATATCATCACCAAGTTTAGCATACTGGTTCGGATTCTCGTTAGAGATGAAGTCCACGCTGCTTGGTGATATTTCTATATCATGAAGATTATAGAATCGCTTTCTTGTATCACAATTATCCATATACTCCTCAACGGTTATTTTTGCAATATAATTCTTACCGTTTTGTGTAATTGGAGAATATAGTTTATGCATCAACATAGATTGAGGATGCTTTTTCCTTGAACTTTCAATATCAGAAATTTCACTATCTAACAGAATCGCACTTTCTATTAGATTTTATATTTCCGATAAGGATTTTACAGATACTTTTTGACGGCCAGAATGACTCATCGTATCATCAATTCCTTGCCTTCCCACTGTTATATTTGACCATCCGGTATCACTATTTATAAAGTCTCCGCGCATAGTGTCCATAACGGCATTAAAATCAGATATGTTCTCGAAATTAACAATCTTAACCATGTATGTATCAAACTCTCTCCAATCCCCAAACCAACGTCTGAAAAATGGTGATTTTGTTCCCATTTACTTATAATACTTTTGGGCAACAGATTCAAAAAATTCAAGTTCATCTTTTGAAAGTTCATTGATTATCTTTTTTCGATAGACTAAATACACTTTACATCCTGAATAGTAATTACCTTAGCCTTTTCCTCGTGAATTTGTCAATTAAAAACAGACACTAAAAGGGTGATACTTTTGTTTTACTCCTGATGCCGGGCTCGAAGATAATCATTCACTTTTTAACTTATATCAAATCACAACTTTATCAACGGTGCCTATGCACCGTTGCATGCGTTGACTCTTGCGGTAACCCGAAGAAATAGAGGATTGCAAATCAATCCTCTATTTCTTCGACCGCTGCGCCACAGCCGCCTCCTTTCATCTTCACCCGGAAGCAGTCGGCGGCTGTGCTACCGACTTCGTATCTCAGTCGGAAGAAAGCACATTACTGTTAATTATGATGTATCTGCCTTGAATCTCGGATTCAAGGCAAAACAAAAATACCACCCGATTGGGTGGTATTTTGTTTTACTCCTGATGCCGGGCTCGAACCAGCGACATCATGATTAACAGTCATGCGCTCTACCGACTGAGCTAATCAGGAATATATAACCCTCTGAAATTTCAGAGGGTATAACCCCGGCAGCTTCCTACTTTCCCGGGCCGTCACCAGCCAAGTATCATCAGCGTTACAGAGCTTAACTTCCGTGTTCGGTATGGGTACGGGTGTGTCCTCTGTGCCATCGCCACCGAGTTACTTAATACAATATTAGTTTCTATCTTCCAATGCTTAAACTCTTAATTCCATCTATTTCTTGGTCAAGCCCTCGGCCTATTAGTATCACTCAGCTTAATACATTACTGCACTTACACCTGTGACCTATCAACCACATAGTCTACGTGGGGCCTTACTACTTACGTATGGGATATCTTATCTCGAGGGGGGCTTCACGCTTAGATGCCTTCAGCGTTTATCCCTTCCGCACTTAGCTACCCAGCCGTGCCATTGGCATGACAACTGGTGCACCAGCGGTGCGTCCATTCC
>SVJK01000049.1 GCA_015069015.1 Oscillospiraceae bacterium | reverse complement strand
TCACCGCTATCTTTGAAAATTGCATCAGCATTTTTCACAGATAGCGGTGAGGAGTTTTCATATGACAAAATTCTGGAAAACTCATACGGTGACTATGCAAAGGAAATCAAAGAAGCAGTTGGATATTTCTGCAAAGGTTTTTCCGAGTTTCCATTTGATCATCAGGGAATATATGAAGGCCCTGCAAATGCGGGAGCGGCAAATATTTTATATCCCGAAAAAACAAATATGACATCAACAATGACAGGTTTCCCCTATGATGATCTTGACAGATGGAGAAATGTGTATCCGGAGGATATATATTTGAACCAGTTTGAAAAGTTGTGCGTGGAGTGGAAAAAAGGACTTGAAGTTATAAAAGATCTTCCGCCTTGCGAATTTCGTGATATGGCAGAATACGGATACACACTTTTCAGTTCATCAAGAAACCAAATTGAATACTACATATTGAGAAATTCAAACGCAAGCAAAGAGAGAATCAAAGAAATTATGGAATCTGAAAAAGATAATGCTTCTCTTGCCTACAAAGTAATGCGCAGAAATTCAACTGTCGGCTTTGAAGCAGCAAATCACTATTATGTTACATGCGCAATGCTCATGGAAAAAATAGTTCAATGTGATTATCTTTTAAATAAATTAAGTTCAGAGGATGAAAGGAAGTAGTAATAATGAAAGCAGGATTAATTGGCTATGGTAACATGGGTTCCTGGCATGTTGAGGAAATCAACAAAAGAATAGACGGTCTTGAAGTGGTTGGTATATACGATATCGAACCCGAAAGAAGAAAACTTGCCGAGGATGCAGGAATTAAAGCATATGAATCTGCAGAAGAACTTTTAAACACCGATATTGAACTTGTTATAATTGCAACCCCCAACAACTTCCATAAAGACTATTCTATAATGGCAATGAAAGCAGGTAAAAACGTTGTATGCGAAAAACCGGCTTGTCTCAACTCGGAAGAACTTGAAGAAGTTATAAAGGTCAGCGAAGAAACAGGGAAATTATATACTGTTCATCAGAACAGACGTTTTGATGTTGACTATCTCATTATGAAGGAAATCATAGACAAGCAGACTCTCGGAAAACTTTTCTTCCTTGATTCACGTCTCTATTCCAACCGCGGAAGTTCCGGAAGATGGAGAAGCACTTATGAAGCAGGTGGCGGAACACTCTATGACTGGGGTATCCATATGATTGACCAGGTTCTTACTCTCATAGACTCTGAACCTGAATATGTATCAGCACAACTACAAAGTGTACGTTTTCCAAAAGTTGATGATGTTTGCCGTGTAAATATCAGTTTTAAAAATGGCGTAAGAGCACAGGTTATAGCAGATCTTTGGTGCTATATTCCCGAACCAAGATGGCATCTTTCCGGTGATGACGGCACAGCAACCATATATGAATGGTTTACCGACAACGGTAAAATAATTAAAGCAAATATCAAAGAGGTTGATTGGGAACAGGGATGTGTCTACACACCAAACGGTCTTTCAAAAACCATGTGGCCAAGACCTAAACAGGAAATTGAGGAATTGCCCCTTCCAAAGCCCTCAAAAGAACCACGCTGGGAAGACTTTTATGAAAATGTTGTTGCCACAATCAAAGGTGAAGCAACACAGATCGTAACACACGATCAGGTGAGACGCTCAATGAAAGTTATGATGGCGGCATTTGAATCCGCAAGAACAAATCAGACAATTAAAATTTAATGAGGTGACTAACTTGAAAATCGGAACTTTACTCAGAGTAACAGACATAAATGAGGCAGACAATAATTTTAAAAAACTTAAAGATTTGGGATTCACTTCCTGCCAACTTGTATATAAGCCTGAAAAGTATACATCTGATGCAGCAAAAATAATAAAGGAAGCAGCAGAAAAAAATTCGATTGAAATATCTGCACAGTTCTGCGGATATAATGATAATGACACCGTATGGGATAATTATTATGGATTTAACACATCAGGTCTCAATATTGAAGCATACAGAAAAAGCCGTCTCGAATACATAAAATCAGCAGCAGAATTTGCTCACGAGGCAGGCATAACAGACATTGTAATCCATGCAGGGTTCATTCCCAATAATCCCTTTGCACCGGAATATTCAACACTTTTAACTGCTGTTGCAATGATTTGTGACCACTGCAAAAAAATGGATATGAATGTTCTTCTTGAAACAGGCGGAGAGGCTGCAGTTGCACTTTTGAGACTTATAACAGACCTTGGAAAAGACAATATATTTGTAAATCTCGATCCTGCAAATATGCTTATGTATGGATATGCAAATCCTGTTGATGCACTTTACACAATAGGTAAATATGTGCGCAACTTCCACGGCAAAGACGGTGTTGTTCCAACAGATCCGAGAGTTCTCGGTGCTGAAACTCCTGTGGGTGAGGGAATGGTTG
This sequence comes from Oscillospiraceae bacterium, assembly GCA_015069015.1. Classification (GTDB taxonomy): domain Bacteria; phylum Bacillota; class Clostridia; order UMGS1810; family UMGS1810; genus RGIG1828. The sequence goes on along the minus strand of SVJK01000049.1, from coordinate 14,620 downwards.
ATTTCTATAAGGTGTTCAAAAAATTGAAAGAACTCGGCTATAACCGATTCATAACAATTGAAAGAGAAATAACAGGCGATAAGCAGACAGAGGATATATTAAAAGCAAAAGCGTATTTTGAAAATCTTCTTTCTGAACTTAACTTCTGAGGAGAAGAATATGATAATAAAAAACGGTAATATAATCACTAAAGATGAAGTATTGAATAATACCGATATCCGAATAGAAAATGGCATCATTGTCGAAATAGGAAAGAATTTGGATGGCGATGAAACTTTCGATGCAACCGAAATGTTTGTGTCACCCGGATTTGTTGACATCCACACCCATGGCGGTTTTGGAAGTGACTTTATGGATGATGACGAAAATGCCATAAATACTGTTCTTGATTTTCACACCAAAAACGGAACAACATCACTTCTTGCTTCAACCGTAACAGCACCTGTGTCTCAGATTAAATCAATGATTGAAAGAGTCAGAAATCATATGAAATCAGATAACGCCAAAGGCAAGACAAAAATCCTTGGTGTTCACATTGAAGGCCCATATATTTCATTTAAAAATAAAGGTGCTCAGAAAGAAGAATTTCTGAAAGTTCCGTCGAAAGATGACTATTCATTCATAATCAAAAATAGTGACGTGATTAAAAATGTCACAATTTCAACAGAACTCGATGGCGCAGAAAAAATGACAAAAGACCTTGTGAATGCAGGGATCAAGGTATCTCTCGGTCACGATGACGGCAAAAGTGAAACCGCATATCCCGTAATAGATGCAGGTGCGACAAATCTCACACATTGGTACTGTGCAATGTCAACTGCAAGGGTTGAAAACGGAAAAAGAAGTGTTGGTCTTATGGAAATAGGACTTGTTGATTCGAGACTCACTCTTGAACTTCTTGCAGACACACATCATCTTCCGCCCGAACTTGTTTCTCTTGCCTATAAATGCAAGGGTGCAGACAAACTCTGCCTTGTGTCTGACTGCCTGAGGGCGGGCGGAATGCCAAAAGACGGCAGGGTATATACGCTCGGAACTTTAGGCGATGAAGATGCAACAAAATTCATTGTTTCAAATGGTGTTGCAAGACTTACCGACGGGACACGCTTTGCAGGAAGCATTCAACCTGTGAGTCAGATGGTAAAAAATGTTATGGATGCATGTAACATCCCATTGACAGATGCAGTCAAAATGGCGTCTCTCACTCCTGCAACGGTTATTGGAATGGATGATAAAATCGGCTCTCTGGAAGTTGGGAAGATTGCAGATATAAACATTTTAAACTCACATATTATTCCCGTAAAAACCATGATAGACGGAAAGTTTATAAACTAAAAATAACTGTCTCTTTAAATGTATATGTTTAGAGAGACAGTTTTTTTAAAAGTAAATATATCTTGACAAAAGAATTGGATAATGTCATAATTTATATAGTTAAAAAACAGACAACGGAGGGAAATATGGAACTTAGTCCAAGGCTTGAAAAAATTACAACTCTGATTCCAAAAGGTTCAACTCTTGCCGATATTGGCACAGACCACGCATACATACCTGTATACTGTTCAAAAAATAAAATAACAAAATCAGCCCTCGCAATGGATTTGAATGAAGGACCGTTAAGCCGTGCTGATATCAATATAAAAAAATACGGATTTGAGGGACAAATCAAAACAAGACTTTCAGACGGACTTTCAAATCTTTTACCCGGTGAAGCAGATGTTATAGTGATTGCAGGTATGGGCGGACTTTTGATAAGAGATATTATAGAAAAGGGAAAAACTGTTATAGATGATAATACAATTTTGATTCTTCAACCAATGATTGCACCCGTGGAGTTAAGAGAGTTTTTGTATTCATTCGGCTTTAACATAGAAGATGAATATATTGTGAGGGAAGAGGATAAATTCTATAATATTTTCAAGGTAAAAAAAGGGGATTTCAGTCCATCAGATTCAGATTTATATATCGGTAAAAACCTTTCAAAAAACAGTCCTGATGAAATTGAGGCGTATCTTGATTATAAAATCCGAGTATGCAAAAAAATTGTTGATGGCATGAAAAAATCTGATAATCCCGACGTTTTAATGCTAAAAAAATACGAAGCAGAACTTGAAATATACATTTTGTCAAAAAAGGAGTTGAGCAAATGATAACATCATCTGATATCAGAGAATATATAAACAACGTATTTCCTGAAAATTTTGCATTTGACCGGGATAATGTTGGTTTGATTTTAGGAAGATGTGATAAGGAAGTAAAAAGGGTACTCATAACCCTTGATGTTGATGAAAAAGTAGCACAGGAAGCAATGGAAAAGGGTGCTGATCTTATTATATCTCATCATCCCCTTATGTTTTATCCCATCAAAAGACTTACAGGGAACTCTCCTGAAGAAAGAACTTTGAGACAACTCATATCAGGTGATATCTCCCTTATAAGTGCACACACAAATCTTGACTGTTCATCAGGCGGACTTAACGATTATTTGTGTGAAAAACTTGATATTATAAATACCAGAGTTATAGAAGTTGTTGCAAGTGATGAAAAAGGAGAACATGGATTTGGCAGAATAGGAGAATTTAAGGAAGAATTTTCTCTTTTAAAAATTCTTGAACGGTGCAAAAATGTTTTGGGCGCAAATGGTCTTCGTTACACAGGAAGAGAAGATAAAATGATAAAACGTGTTGCAGTAAACTGCGGCGGTGGGGCAGATCTTCTTGATGAATGCATCTCTCTTGGCGCAGACCTTTTTATAACAGGCGATGTAAAATATAATCCGTTCAGAAACGGATATGAAAGTGGTATGGCGGTGATTGATGCAGGACATTATGAAACTGAACACATAGTATGTGAACTTCTTGAAAAAGTTTTAAAAGATAAGTATCCTGACATTGAATTTTGTATTTCCAAAGAAAATATTGCACCCATAAAATATTTTTAAAAAAGCTGGCTGAGCCTGCACCCAAGTCGCGAGCGTAATTTGATATACATCTTATCTCGCGAACTAAATTCTGCGTAATTTCCTATACAGTAAAAAATGCTTTGACGGTTTTTGAAAAGACTGTCAAAGCATTTATAAATTTACAGATAAAATCCTGAACTGCTACCTGCATCAATTGTGAATATACATTCTTCAGAGGCGTTATTTTTATCAGACGCAATTATGAAAATAGAGTTGTATTTGCCCGGTTTCATTTTGTATGTCCCTAACTTCTTGTAATTTGAGGAATTAATATTTCCCATGCCGAATTCATATTCGCCCGGCGAAAACTCAATATAATCCGAAATGTCAAGGTATGAAAAATCTGCAGCAAAACATTTGTTGTTTGCAAAAAATGAACGCTTGCTTTCGCCATTTAATAAATTACATATTCTCAGATGTCCGTATGAAAGGTTTTTCTTTGAAACATTATCTTCAATGGCAAAAAGAGAAATATTCCCTTTTTCGCCTAAAATACAAATGTCATATACTTTTCCGATTTCAAGATTTATTCCCATTGATGCATCGGAAAATTCTGAGTTTTTTTCTGATACTCTGAAGGTGGTAGGACCTCTTTGGCACTTTATATATCCTGATACTTGCATGGATTGGAATTTTGGAATGATGACGGTATTGAATTTATAAACCATTGGTTCATAGTTTTTTGAAGCGTTAATTATTCTGATGTAAGGATATAATAGCCCGATATCAGACTGTATGTTCATTTTCCGTCTCCTTTCCCATAAATATCATTTTATCACTATTATCTTTAATTGCATCGTCAATTGACATGTTTTCAAAAAGTTTTATGTTATCCTCATTTTTGACACCTATATTGTTTTTATCCGGAACAGAAAAGCTTCGCATAGGGTTTTCTGTATCTTTTTTAAATTGCACAAGCCTGTCAAGAAATATGCAGATTTTATCAACCCCAATGCCGATTCTTTCAACATCTTTTTCAATCTGTGAAATCTTTTGCAAAAATTGTGAAGAATCCATATCGTGATATATGTCGTTTTTCAAAATAGTATTCACTCCTTTTTTTATATACTTATTTTGGTTGGTTAAATATCTTTCTGACGAAGGTTTAGAATCGATATCATTTTTGCATATATATTCACTTTTGTATAATCCGGGCATATCACCTGTTTTTTTATATTTGAAAAACCCTTTTTCTGATTTGAAAAACTTTGGCTTTGAAAAGTCTTTTCCGCCATTTTTGCTTTCAGAGTGCATAATAAAATTTCCCTCTTGCCAGTAAATATCTATCAGGTCATTTTTTGCACACATTGAAAGTTGGGCATTTCTTGCAATTGCAAAAGTAATAATTTTTTCCGTATCGTCTTTTTTAAAAATCAAGGCGGTATGGTTTTTCCTTGCACAAATTGAGGCACATATTACGGATGCTCCGCTGTTTACAACTTTCATCACATATGTATCGTCATTATCATATAAATCTACAGACGAAGAAATAGAAAAGTATTTGTCAAATATGGTCTCACGTCTTTTGCCGCCTGCATTCCTGTAGTAAAGATGAGTGCTTCCGTCAGGATGGGTACATATACAAAAGTCTTTTCTGAAATCCACAAGGTCAATGACTGATGGTGTGATGCGGAGATTGTCCGGTGAAAACATATGTTTTATAAGCATAAATTTGCCTTGGTGTTCCATGACGTAAAAAGCACATAAACTGTTTCCGGATGACAAAAGGTGTATATGCGATATAGAGTTTTTCTTTTCTTTGCTTGAGAGGAGATTATATTTTTTCCATATTTTATTATCATATCTGATGTAAAACAAAGTTCCGTTATTATCCTGAATGAGAAAATGAAGTATTCCTCTTTTATCACATATTCCGTCAAACTCGCATCCGGCATTTTCCATGATTATCATGGAATCATTGTCATCGGAAGACATCACAAAATTTGATTTTTCATCTGTAAAAAAACATAATGACGATTGATTTGAAGTTATAACAAGGTCTATTTTAATCACCTCTTATGGGTTTGCTAATTAATAATATTTAAAAAGTAACAGATTTATAACTTAAAACAGGAAATAATATTGAAAAAATGGAATAATTGGTATATAATAATATCAGTTACTTTAGAAAGTCTATCTGTGAAAAGGAATGATAATTTTGAGAAAAATAAGAAATATAATTGCCGTAATGGTGTGTAAGATATTAATTTTTATAAGCAAACTTCTTGGCAAAAAAGGCTCGTCAGGTCCGGGAAGTATTGCCATGAAAATTTCGCCCACCATTTTAAGGGATCTATCGTCGCAACTCAAAGGCCCTGTTGTTATGGTGTGCGGTACAAACGGAAAAACAACAACAAATAATCTTTTGTATTCTCTTTTCAAATCAAAAGGGAAGAGAGTTGTATGCAATAATGTGGGAGCAAATATGCTTCCGGGAGTTGCCTGTGCATTTATTGACAGTGCATCTGTTTTTGCAAATCTTAAAGCGGATTGCGCATCCATTGAATGTGATGAGGCGAGCCTGAGAAGAGTTGTTCCTCATGTCAAACCCGACATTGTGGTTATAACCAATCTATTCAGAGATCAACTTGACCGTTACGGAGAAATAGAACAGACTTTGGGGCTTCTCGATGAAGCCCTTTGCATGACAAAGGATACACTTCTTGTAATAAATGGAGACGATCCTGTATCTGTAAGGCTTTCTTACGGCAGAAAATGTATTTTCTATGGTGTTGGCGAAGACTGTGCTCTTTTGCAGTCTGATTCCAAAGAGGGAAGATTTTGTCTTGATTGTGGAAACGAACTTTCATACAATTATAATCACTATAGCCAACTTGGAGATTATTATTGCAAAAACTGCGGATTTAAACGGCCTGAGCTTGACTATGTTGCAAAAAATGTGAATCTTTCAAATGGTCTTAAATTTGATATAGATGGAAAAGAACATATAACCCTTTCGCTCAATTACCGTGGATTTTATAACATATATAATATTCTTGCATCAATTTGTGCTTTTGCTCAATCAGGGTATTCAACAGACGGAATCGGCAAAGTATTTGATGAATATAAACCACAGATAGGCAGAATGGAATCATTTGATGTAAGAGGAAAACAGATTATATTAAACCTTGCAAAAAACCCCGCAGGATTCAATCAGGCAATTTCAACGGTAATGTCTGATGAAAACAAGAAAGATGTTTTAATTGCCGTAAATGATATGCCTTCTGACGGAAGAGATGTATCCTGGCTTTGGGACATTGATTTTGAGGCTTTAAAATCTGAAAATGTTGGAAGAATATACCTTTCAGGTACAAGAAAATATGATCTTGCAGTAAGACTTGAATATGCAGGATTTGAAAACTTTACAGTCTGTGATACAGATAAAGACAGTCTCAGTGATATAATTTCAAAAAGCGAAAAGGTTTGTTATATGCTTGTAAACTATACAGTTTTGTTTGATGTTCAGACAAGCCTGAAGGTTTTATCCGGACAAAATGAGGAGGGAATCGGAAAATGACAATAAATATTGCAAATATATATCCCGATATTCTGAATATGTATGGTGACAAAGGAAACATTGCCGCGCTGTGTTACCGGATGAACAAGATGGGAATTAATTCATGCGTAACAGATTATGCAATCGGCGATAAGATTGATTTTGAAAAAACAAATATTGTCTATATAGGAGGCGGCTCTGAAAAAGATCAGGTGACTGCAATGAAGAATCTTATGCAAGATTCGGAGAGTTTTAAAAGATATGTGGAAGATGGCGGATGTGTTCTGGCTGTGTGTTCAGGATACGAAATTCTCGGAAAAAGTTTTTATGCTGACGGAAAAAAGTATGACGGCCTTGGCATTTTGAACCTTGAGTTTGAAAGTAAGAAAAGCCGTATGATAGGGGAAATTATCCTTGAATCTCCCGTTACAAACGGAAAAATTGTCGGATTTGAAAATCATGGTGGATATGTGTCTGATTCAGAATATGAACCTCTCGGAAACGTCATTTCAGGATTTGGTTCCTGTAATAGTTCAAAAAAAGAGGGAGTCGTATATAAAAAACTTATAGGAACATATATACACGGACCTCTTCTTCCTCTTAATCCTGATTTGACAGATCATATAATTAAACTTGCATCAGACATTTCAGATGAGGATTTTAAAATTAATAATTCTTATGAAGAAATGGCAAGAAGTTATATTCTTGGTAAAACTCAAAATTGAATTCTAAACACAAATTAAAATGGACTGTAAATTAATTCGGCAAATTAATTTACAGTCCATTTTAGTCAGTTTTGTTTCATTTTTCGTCTTACTCTGTTGAGATGTCTTTCAAAGTTCCCGCTTTTTATAAATTCTGCAAGAATGTATTGTTCCATAACAGGAACTGTGCACGAAAAGTTTCCAAGTTTTCTGTCATATTCATTTAAGAGTTTTTCGGGGAGAATCATATATCCCATGCGCATAGCAGGGGAGATGCTTTTTGAAAATGTGTTTATATATATGACTCTCGAACGGGAATCAAGAGAGTACAAAGACTCTATGGGTTGACCGGGCATGAAAAATTCGCTGTCAAAATCATCTTCTATTATGTATTTCCCGTCTGTTGCCCAATTAAGATATTCGTATCTTTTTGATATAGAAGTTGTAACACCTGTGGGATAACTGTGGAACGGTGTTACATGAAGCACATCTGCATCACATATTTTTTTGTCTTCAATTCCTTCTTTTCCCATTTTAAGTTTAACAATTTTTGCTCCTTCAGCGTTGTATACAGCTTCAATCTGTTCATAGCACGGATTTTCAATTCCGTAAATTCTGTCTCTTCCAAGAATCTGAACAACATTCTGATATAATTGTTCAGCACCTGAACCTATGATAATTCTTTCAGGTTCTGCTCTCATTCCTCTGTATCGCAAAAGATAATCAGCAATTGCATTTCTTAAGACTGCACATCCCTTGTTTGGTGATTTAAAAAATAGTTTTTCACCATACTCGGAAATAACTTTTCTTGTTGTCTTGAACCACAGGGAATACTCAAAATCAGACCTTAAATCAGAAATATCATCTTCAACATATTTCAGTGTTGCAAGTGTAGATGTATCTCTGTTTTCATATAGTCCGTCAATTTTATTCACATAATATCCGCTTCGTTCTCTGGAAATAATATATCCCTCATCAAGGAGCATGCCATAGGCTTTTTCAATTGTTATAACGCTGCATCCGGAAATATCCGCTAAAGTTCTTTTTGACGGAAGTTTATAATCGCATGGATATTCACCTGATATGATTTTGTTTTTTATTGTCTTATATACTTCAAAATATTTTTTCATCTGATTATATAAAAATCTCCTGTTTTGATTATTTATTTATTATCAAATATAAATTATAATACAATAAGTCAGTTTTGTAAAGGAGCATTTTGCAATGGTGTATAAAAGATTGCTTACAATTCAAGATATTTCATGCGTAGGACAGTGTTCGCTGACGGTTGCACTTCCCATAATTTCAGCCTGTGGTATTGAAACTTCTGTTATTCCATCTGCTGTTTTGTCAACACATACGGCAGGATTTAAGGGATATACATTCACAGACCTTACTGAAGACATGCCGAAAATACGACAGCATTGGGAAAAAGAAGGTATAAAGTTTGACGCTGTATACACAGGCTATCTCGGAAGCACAAAACAGATTGAATATGTAAAAGATATAATTTCGTCCGTGAAAAAAGAAAATGCTCTTACAATTGTTGACCCTGCAATGGCAGACAACGGAAAACTTTATGCGGGATTTGACAAAGACTTTGTTGAAGCAATGAAGAGTCTTTGCAAAGATGCAGATTTTATCCTTCCTAACCTTACAGAAGCGTGTCTTCTTACAGATACACCATATACTCCTGAATACGACCAAGAATACATAATGAAAATTGTTGAAAAACTGTATGGACTCGGTTGTAAAAACATAGTTTTTACAGGGGTTTCATATGACAAAGAATCAACGGGAGTTCTGGTATGTGCCTATGGCAGATGTGAATACTATAAACATTCTCTTTTGCAGGTAGTATGTCATGGTACCGGAGATATATATGCGTCAGCATTTGTTGGCTTGCTTATGAGGGGGAAAAATGCATATGATGCCGCAAAAATTGCCGCAGATTATACTTTTGAGTGTATCAAAGCAACTGTTGATGATGAAAACCACTGGTATGGCTCAAAATTTGAACCTTTCCTTGGAAAACTCATAAAGGCATTAGAAGAATAACGTTAAAATTAAAAGTCCATGAGAATCAAAAATTCCCATGGACTTTTATGTATGGATTTACACCATTAATCTTGATTTTATGGTTTTTATGTAGGTTGCCGGAGATGTTTTTTCATACTGCTTAAATATTTTGCTGAAATAGTGAACCGATGAAAAACCAACTATAAATGACGCTATGGTTTCAACTATTTTTGTGCACAAAAAATCGAGGACTTTAGAGGCGTACTCTAAAGGACAGTCGGTAAGCGTAAAGCGGTGTAACTATTAAGGTTGCACCGCTTTTGCCGTGTTTATGCACTTTTCAGCGGATTTGCCTTTATTTCTTCTATGAGTTCCAACAGCTCTTTTTCGTCAGGTAAGCTTATTAAACCAACCGCCGTAAAGTGAATATCAATGGGAACTCTTTTAACTCCATCGACCATTATACTGTTATGTACCTCAATTCTTTTTATCAAGGTATTTACAATAGTAGGTGTCAGTTCCTTTAAATCGGTACACTCACGGATTGTTTCAAGAAATCTTTTCATATCCACTTTTTCTGTTTCGGCAGTAACTATTGATTGCTCTATTTCAGTTAAGGCTTCACGGAGTTCCTTTTGCTCTGCTTCAAAATTGGCTGACATTATCGCAAAGCGTTCATCAGAAATTTTACCCATAACATTGTCCGTGTAAATTCTCTCAATCAATTTATCAAGTTCAGCAATTCGCTTTTTGGATTGTTCTGCTTTTAGCTTCATAGCACGGATGTTTTTCTCTCTGCCTTCGGCATTTTTCTTTGCAAACAGATAAACAAATACGGGTTCAAAGCCTTGCACAAATTCTGCAACCTTTTGAATTGTTTCCAAAACAAGCTGACGAAGTACAATATCACGGATATAATGTATAGAACAAGTTCCTGTGTTTTCCTTGTAAGCGGCACATCTGTAAAACTCCTGCTTATCAGTTATGCTTTTTGCTGCACAGAAATATAATTTTGAGCCACAATCGGCACAATATACCAAGCCTGAAAAAATACTTTCTCTGCCCGTTGCATTATTTCTTCTACGGTGTTTCCGTAGTTCGTGTACTCTTTCCCAAGTTGTTTCATCAATAATAGCTTCTTGTGTGTTGGGTATGATTTGCCACTCACTTTCAGGATTATGAACAACCTTATGTACCTTGTAGCTCACAAATGTACTTTTGAAATTTACTGTGCAACCCGTATATTGTTGGTTATCTAAAATTCTTCTTATTGTATCACTACACCAATTATACGGATCATTTGACGGCTTATTAAAAGTTGGTCTGCCGATAGAGGTAAAATACGCAGTTGGGCTTGGTATTTTTTCTTGATGCAACCGTTTTATGATTTGTGCTACTCTCAATCCATCAAGATACAGTTGATAGATGTATCTCACAATTTCAGCCGCAGGCTCATCTATAACCCATTGTTTCGGATTATCCTTATCCTTTTTATATCCGTAGGGAACTGTGGATGAAACTCTTTCGCCATTATCAGCCTTTGCCTTTTGTACTGCACGGATTTTTTTGCTTGTTTGTGCGGCATACCATTCGTTGAATATGTTGTTGAATGGCATCATTTCTGTTCCAGTGTCGTTAAATGTATCCACATTTTCCTGAATAGCAATAAATCTTATACCAAGTGTCGGATATTTAATTTCAAGGTATTCACCGACTTCGAGATAGTTTCTTCCGAAACGGCTCAAATCTTTTACAATAATTGTAGCGATTTCTCCGTTTTCTGCCATCTTCTGCATACGCTGAAAATCAGGTCGCATAAAAGTCGTACCCGAAATGCCGTCATCCACGAAAAATTCGGGATGTAAAAATCCGTGCTGTTTTGCATACTGCAATAAAATTTCCTTTTGATTTGATATACTGTTGCTTTCGCCCTCTCTGCCGTCATCTTGTGATAATCTGCAATATAGAGCTGTAATCTTTTCCTTTTTCTCGGTTTGTTTTTTCATCTTTGTTGATTCTCCTTTCCAAACTAAACCGAGCATTGCATAAGGTATAACCCATTATACAATGCCCGGCAAAGTTCTACAATTTTATGAAAGTATTAAATTTTTAAACTGTTCCAATAAAGTGTGTTTTCCTGACATATCAAAGCTCGTTGACACCTCATATTCCGTCTTGCCGATTTTAGTTATAAAATTAAGCTCGTCAAGTGGATATTTTACTTTATGATGCTGTCTTTTATTAACATCAAGGTAGTGTCTGAGATTTTCAAAGCTCTCATTTTCATCAAGTCTTGGTCTGTCAACTACAATTATCGGGGTAGCCTGCAAGGTTATTTTCTTTGTCATATAAATTCACCTTACCTTTCGGGAGTATTACGCTTTTGTTGTTTCTTATAATAATTCTCACAAAGGCGTATAATCGTGTCCTCAATCTGAGAGTTTGTAAAATCCTTTGGAAAGTATTTTCGCACTCGCTCTGTCGGGATTTTTATCCGTTCCTTTTGATTGGCTTTTTCCTCTGACATAATTTCAAGGATTTTATCATCGTCAAGTTCTCCTGCTTGACTTAACTTTTTCATACGCACCGCCTGAGATAATGAAGGGGTGCAATCCTCACTTTCAATAGTCTGTATAAGGTCTTGCTGCTCAATGTCATTGAGATATGAAAGCTCCACCGCCGGAGTGAAAGCAATTCGCCCTTCGTCCACATATTCCAAAAGCTTCGGTAAAAGGTTAGTCAAGCGTATGTATCGTTTTACTGTGTCTTTGCTTATATTTTCGCTTTCACCAATTATTTCTGTACTTAACTTCGGTGCAACTTGCTCCAAAGTTAAATCTGTGCGTTTGCCCTGATGTGATAAGGCTTCCATCTTCATTTTAAAAGCAAATGCCCGTTCACTCGGCAAGACATTATCTCGGTGCAGGTTACTGTCAACCAATGCAATAACGGCAGCATCTCTATCCATTTCATAAATTAAGGCAGGAACCTTATCCATTCCTGCCTTAATGCCCGCGTGTAATCTTCGGTGTCCCGATATTACCTCATATTCGTTGTTTTCAATAGGTCTTACAATAAGCGGAGAAAGTATTCCGTTCTCCTTTATGCTTTGTGTTAAATTCATCATTTCATCATCGTCCTTTACATAATATGGGTGGTTTTCAAAGGGTTTTAATTTTTCAACTTCTATATATGTAACATTTCTCATCGTGTTTTCTCCTTTTTCTTGTCTTTAATTTTGATTTTGCTTTCCATATTCCGTTCAATATCAAGTAGTCGTTGCACTTTCGGTACAGTTTCCAAAGTAGCTTTAGCGATTTTGAGCTTATCCCGTATAGGCTTCATTTGTGCAGATATGCCCCTGATTTCAGCATAATATGCTTTCGTTTCCTCATCGGTTTTTGATCGTCTGCGTTTGTTATCCGTTTTCGAGCGTTCTTCTTCAAGCTCGGATATCTGCTTTGATAATTTCCCTATAAATGCTTCAAGCTCCGGCACGGTATTGATATTCTCATCGTGCAAGAGCCTGAATTGTTTTTGATATTGTTCAAATTTTCGTATCTCTTGTCTTAGCTCCGGAGATAACGGCGGTGTGTAGTTTGGTTTTGGTGTGATTGGCTTCAACAGTTCCATAAATAAATAGAACAGAGCTTCAAGCGTATCCATATATTTTACACGCCGTAGTTGATACTCAAGTTCCTGAAGCGGTGTATGACGATATTTAGCTCTCGTTTTCTTGTAGGACTCGCTGAACTGATTGAAATGAGCACGGTTGCCCGTTTGAAAAATCCTCTCTAAAATTTTGTCCTTTTTGCAATCATCACCCAATTTGTCAAAACGAATTGCTCTTTCCCAAGTCGGTGCTTTAACGGATGGATGGTCTGTCATTTCAGACCTCGAAAAAATATATCCTTTATTTTTCATAAGAGCGACAAACTCCATATAGTTAGCCGAATTATTTATTGCATCGTCAACATCTTCACGTAGAATATCTCTGCGAGTTTTACCGCCGTGTTTGTGCACCCAATATGCATTTTTTTCGGCGTTGTAAAATTTCGCTCCTTCAATGACCGATTTTCCGTATTCCTTACATACAGTATCGGATATTTCTCTCAGACGGATATGGTCTGAAATATGGTTTTCAAACTTTAATCCTGTTTTGAAGGATACGGAATTTATGACAATGTGGTTATGTATGTTGTCGGTATTTAGATGTGTTGTAACAACAACCTCATAATCCTTGCCCCACATACGCCGTGCAGTTTCAAGTCCTATATCGTGAGCTTCTTTAGGTGTAACTTCGCCTGACTTAAAACTCTGATAGCCGTGATATGCCACATTTCCGCCCGTTTTTCCAAAATGCCGTTTTGTTATCATCATCTGCTCATAAGCTCGTACCGCCAAGCAGTTGATACCGCTTACAAACATTTTCATATCTGTTTTATCATCGTTTTCTGCATATTTGAGAACAGCAGCCAAGTCATCATCAAGATACTTTGGATTAGTGGTCTTGTCGGGATTGTCTGCATATTTTATAACATCCCTTAACGAGCCTTTAATAGGCCAAAATCCCGTAGTAGCCATTATTCATCAATCTCCTTTCGTTCGGGAGTAAGTAGCTTTAACTGAATTTCATCAATCAGAGATAAAATTCTTTCTTCAAGTTCGGTACTGTAACCCTTATCAATCTGTTCATATAAATCGCTGAGCTTACCTGAAAACTCATAAAAGCTTTCCGGCAAGAGAGCCTTTGGTGAATAACCCAATGCTCGTTTTCTTAAATATTCCGAGATTGTCAAGCCGCATTTGTCGGCTTTATTTTTTATGCGTATTTTTTCTTTTTCGGTAACACGCACATAAATTGAATTTGCTCTTTCTTTCATTAAAATCAGCTCCTATTTAAAATGTAATTTTCAAGGGGGGATTGGGGAAACTCCCCAAAGAGAAAAGGCAGGATTTCCGTGAGGAAGTCCCGCCTTTTACGGAATTTGTGCAATACAAGTTCCCTGCTCGTTACAGTACCGGACAGTTATTCTGTCCTTTGTATTGATTTAAGGCGAATGTTGCCTCGTTTACCTCTCTCATAGACAACTTCCACTCTTGTTCCGAAGTCTATTTCAGGTATTCCTAAATAGTTATCGGGTTGCTGAAAAGCAGTACACATAATCTTTCTGCCATCGTCTAACTCGACATAGGCAATAGCGTTGCATTTTCTGCCCCATACTGCAAATTGTATCGTTCCTTTGAATGTGCCCTCAATCTCGTTAAACTCGTAACCCTCTCTGCTGAAGTTTGACATTGCAAACTGATTCTTAGATAAAATTCTCATAATAAAAATCCTCCGTATTTTTAGTTTAGTTTCCGTAAAGGTCGTGATTAACCTTTGCCCGATAGTGGTTGTCTATGGTTGCCGGTGCGTTATACAAGGCGGTAAGCAGA
>SVJK01000048.1 GCA_015069015.1 Oscillospiraceae bacterium | reverse complement strand
AAGGTGGTGGAGGGATAAGGCGACCTTACTTTTTACGGCAAGAATCAATCCCTCAGTCAGCTATGCTGACAGCTCCCTTTACACAAGGGAGCCTCAAGGGAGCCTTTGAAAGGTTTGCATCTAAACCTCATGTATCGTAATTAATGAACGCATACCGAATTAAAATTGTTATATGTTGCATTCACTTTGACGCTGAGGAGGCACCTTCTTTGGGCGGTGCGGAGTCAAAAATGAGTTAGATGCTTTTTAGATGCTCTATAAAAGAGAGTGACTTGGATTGTCGCCTGCTTGACGGCAGAGAATTAAAGGAGGAAGTATGAAAGCGTTAATTACGGGAGCAAGCTCAGGCCTGGGCCGGGAAATGGCAGTCGTTTTATCGGAAAGGGGTTATGATATCATTGCTGTCGCAAGGAGAGAGGAGAGGCTTATAGAGCTAAAAAACACTTTAAAAACAAATGTGGAAATTATGTGTCTTGACGTGACGAAGGCTGAGGACATTGAGAAAATTGTGTGCTCCTTAGACGATGTCGACATTTTTATTAATAATGCCGGATTTGGTGTTTTTGGCGATTTATGCTCCTCTGATTTGGAACGGGAGCTCACCATGCTGGACACAAATGTTAAGGCTTTGCATATTTTGACCAAGCAGGTCGCCAGGAAATTTAAAGAAAAAAACAGCGGCCATATCATGAATGTGGCTTCGCTTGCCGCTTTCTTTCCGGGTCCTCTGTTTTCGGCGTACTATGCCTCAAAATCTTACGTATTTCGACTGACAGAAGCTCTGTATGAGGAATTAAGACGGGAAAAATCCGGGGTAAAGGTCAGCGTGCTTTGTCCGGGGCCTGTTCAAACGGAATTTGAGCAGGTGGCAAGGGTAAGCTTTGGCAGTGGCGATGAGAAGAGTCGGGATTTTATCATTGCCGACAAACGAAGGGTGTCTGTTTATGCCATTGACAAAATGCTTAAGGGTAAGCTGATTATCATACCGGGCAAGCTAATGAAAATAGCGGTTTTCTTCAGAAGAGTCCTGTCAGAAAAAATGCTTTGCAGGCTGTTGTACTTTATTCAGAGTAAGAAATTTGTGCAGCAGCTATAGTTGCCCTTTTTATCAATGAAATATATGAAGGCATATGAAATTTGAGATACTTGAAAAAGGAACAGGCACAATGCGATGAGGATATATTGCAGATGCTGCTTGGTGGGGGCGAGGATGTGCCCAATATTTATCTGTCCGCGCTGATTGTAAAGCCGGAGGCCTTGCACTGATGCATAAAGAAGGGCAAAGCTGATACACTAAAGGGATGAATTTCCAACAGGGTAGAAGGAGGCAAAGCGGATGAAAAAAACATATCTGTGTATTGATTTAAAGTCCTTTTTTGCCTCCGTTGAGTGTGTGGAAAGGGGTTTGAATCCCATGACCACCAATCTTGTTGTGGCCGATATAAGCCGGACGGAAAAAACGATTTGTCTTGCCGTGACGCCCTCTTTAAAGGCCCTTGGTATATCAGGCAGAGCGCGCTTGTTTGAGGTGCTGCAAAGGGTCAAGGAGGTAAATGCAGAGCGCCGCAAGAAGGTGCCGGGACGTCAGCTCAAGGAGCCATCCTTTGATGCTGTTGCCCTTAAAGAGAATCCTGCGCGGGAGCTTTCGTATATTGTGGCTCCGCCGCAGATGGCGCGCTATATTGAGTACAGCACAAGGATTTTTGATGTGTATCTCCGGCATGTGGCGCCGGAGGATATTCATGTTTATTCCATAGACGAGGTGTTTATGGATGTTACCGATTACCTAAAAAGCAGTCGAATGACAGCCCATGAGTTTGCGATGCATATCATCCGAGACGTGCTTAAAACAACGGGGATTACGGCAACAGCCGGCATTGGCAGCAATATGTATCTTGCTAAAATTGCCCTGGACATTATGGCCAAAAAAATGCCCGCAGACAAGGACGGAGTCAGAATTGCCGAGCTTGATGAAATGTCCTATCGAAAAGAGCTCTGGGACCATAGACCGTTGACGGATTTTTGGCGGGTTGGTAAGGGGTACGCTAAAAAATTGGAGGCAAATGGCCTGTATACCATGGGGGATGTGGCGGAATTTTCTTTGATTCCCTATGGCGAGGATAAGCTGTATAAGCTCTTTGGTGTCAATGCAGAGCTTTTGATTGATCATGCCTGGGGCTGGGAGCCATGCACACTTGATGATATAAGGAGCTATCAGCCGGACAATAAGAGTATTGGCGAAGGACAGGTTTTGCATACCCCCTATGAGTTTGATAAGGCCAGGCTGATTGTAAGGGAAATGGTGGAGCTTTTAAGCCTTAAACTGTTGGAGCAGAGATTTGTGACGAACCAGCTTGTGCTGACCATTGGATATGATATAGAAAATCTGACAGACCCGGCTCTACGGCGCCAATATAAGGGTGAAATTACGACAGATTTCTATGGCCGGAAGGTGCCGAAGCACGCACATGGCTCGGTGAATCTTG
The DNA here is from genome assembly GCA_015069015.1 of Oscillospiraceae bacterium. Lineage (GTDB taxonomy): Bacteria > Bacillota > Clostridia > UMGS1810 > UMGS1810 > RGIG1828. The sequence goes on along the minus strand of SVJK01000048.1, from coordinate 15,385 downwards.
GTGGCTACACCTCCTCTACCATGCTGATGGCTGCAGCGGCGTTGGAGCTATTTGACAGGATTGTGGATAAAAAGCTCTTGGTCCGGAGGGTGAATATCACTGCTAACCATGTCATTATTGAAGGGACGGTGGAGGAGACATCCGGGAGCGAGCAGCTGGATTTGTTTACGGATTATGCAGCGGTGCAAGAGCAGAGAGAGCAGGAGGCAAAAGCCCTTAAAAAGGAACGGGCCATCGCCGAAACAACTTTGAAAATTAAAAAGCGATACGGAAAAAACGCCATTTTGAAAGGGTTTAATTTTCAGGAGGGGGCAACCTCCAGAGAACGCAACCGACAAATTGGTGGTCACAGGGCAGGAGGCGATGAACAGGATGGGTAAATACGATGCGATCATCAACCTACCTCATCATCAGTCGAAAAAAAGAAAGCACATGTCAATGACGGAGCGCGCGGCACAGTTTGGTGCTTTTAAGGCTCTAAGAGGGCACGAGGACGCACTCATGGAGACAGCAAGGCATACAGACAAAAAACCGGAGCTTGATGAGTATACCAAGGCGAGATTAAACAACAGACTGGTTTTCCTTGCGGATCACCTTAGAGATGCGCCGGAGATCAGCATCACCTATTTTAAGCCTGATGATGTAAAACAGGGCGGTGCATATATCACCGTCACCGGCAGTGTGAAAAGGATAAAGGAGCTTGAGCGTATGCTTGTGCTGGGTGATCAGACTGAAGTCCCTATCGAGGATATTCTGGAAATAGAAAGCGAATTATTGGATGCAGCAGAGGAGCTTTAAGGGATAAAGAGCCGAGGGCGCCCTTGACATGCCTGTGCTTTTATGCTATATATGAACTAAGGGATGAATCCAAAAATGTCTACGCCAAAACGGAACAGGAGTGCGTAGAAAAGCTTGCCGAGCTGATCACACAGATGAACGCCGAAATCGCCGCTGAGAAGGAACGGCTTAAGACAGAACAGTCGGCATAACGCACACGGCGGTAAGGAACAAAAATCCTTGCCGCCGTAGTTTTATTGAAAAAGATGTTAATATGTGGTATAATGAATTCAACGAAAAGAAGGAGGACAACAGTTGTGTATAAAACGAAATTATGCTTGGGAACAAGCGAACAATTCGCAATAACCATAGAGGAACAAATAAAACTATTTAAGGAATCAGGTTTTGAAGGGTTCTTTACTATGTGGGATAAGCATTTAAAAAAGTATAGGAAACTTGCGGATGAATTGGAATTGATTTTTCAGTCGGTTCATGCGCCTTTCGAAAATGCCGCAAAAATGTGGGGCAATGACGGAGAAGCCAAACACGCTGTTGAAGAGCTCGTTTGTTGTGTAAAGGATTGTGCGGAGGTTGATGTTCCTATATTAGTTGTTCATCCTTATATAGGATTTGAAGAAAAAGCTAATCCGACTTATGATGGTGTGGAAAACTTTCGTATTGTTGTAGAAGAAGCCAAACGCTGTAATGTTAAAATTGCATTTGAAAATGTTGAAGGTGAGGAGTACCTAAGAATTTTGATGGATACTTTTAAAATTTATGAAAATGTAGGGTTTTGTTGGGATTCCGGGCATGAGTTATGCTACAACAAAGGAAGAGATATGCTGAGTTTGTATGGAGACAGGCTTATAGCAACACATATTAATGACAATTTAGGTGTGAGTGATTTTGATGGAAGCATTTTTTGGACAGACGATTTGCATTTGCTTCCGTTTGACGGAATTACTGACTGGAAAAAAGCCGTTAAAAGGTTAAACAGACATGGATATAATGATATTCTTACATTTGAACTTAGAAAAATGAGCAAACCAAACAGACATGAAAATGATAAGTATACCAATATGACCATTGAAGAATATATTTCAGAATGTTATATACGTGCATGCAAAGTTGCGTATATGAAAAATGGCATCTAAATCGTTCACTGATTCTAATATGATAATATGGGGTGGAGTTATGAAACTTAAATATCTCGGCACATCAGCGGCAGAGGGGTTTCCTGCTGTTTTTTGCAGATGTGAGTATTGCCTTGAAGCAAGAAAACTGAAAGGTAAGAATGTGCGCACACGTTCACAGACAATCATAAATGATGACCTTCTGATTGACCTTCCTGCCGATACATATATGCATTTTTTAAATAATGACATTGAGGGGGACAAAATAAAGTTCCTTCTTGTAACCCATTCTCACCCCGACCATTTTTATTACGAAGAACTTGAAAACAGATTTCCGCCGTTTTCTCACAATATGCGCACAGAGACTCTTGAACTTTTCTGCGGTCAGGGTGTATATGACAAGATAATGAAAAAAGGCGTACCTGAGAACGTGAAAGCAGAAAAGATTTCCCCCTTTGAAACAAAGAATATCGGGAATTATCGCATCACAGCATTTCCTGCAAATCATATGAAAGGTGACGGAGCACTTTTTTATATGATAGAATCGGACAAGACTTTGCTTTATGCCCATGACACAGGGTATTTTAAAGAAGAAGTAATAAATTATATGAAAGATAAAAAGTTAAGATTTGACATGGTAAGTTTTGACTGCACAAATGTGGACATTCCAATTTCAGATTCAGGAAGTCATATGGGACTTGAAAATATAGAAAGACTCATAAAAAAACTTTCCGAAATCGGATGCATAGACAAGTCTTCAAAACTATACATAAATCACTTTTCGCATAATGCAAATCCCATTCACCATGTTCTTGAAGAAAGAGTAAAAAATATGAACCTTTCTGTTTCATATGATGGATTAGAGGTTGAAATATAGACATACACAGGAGAAGAAAAAATGTTATGCAATTATCACACACACACAAATTTATGTGACGGAGAATGCCCCCCTGAAGAGGTGGTTCTTTTTGCAATAGACAAAGGTTTTGATGCCATAGGTTTTTCAGGTCATGGATACACACCTTTTGACCTTGAATACTGTATGAAAGATACAGATGAATACAAACAGGAAATAAACAGGCTGAGAAACAAATATAAAAACAAGATTCAGATTTATCTTGGTGTTGAAGAGGATGCCTTCAGCCCAATGAATCCCAGAGAAGATTTTGACTATATAATAGGTTCATCCCACTATTTTTGCATAAACTCAAAATACTACCCCATAGATTCAGACTGCAATTCTTTTAATAAGTGTCTTGAATTGTTTGATTTTGACGTTTCCACTTTTGCCGAAACCTATTTTAGCACCTTTTGCCAATACATATCAGAAAGAAAACCCGACATTGTAGGTCACTTTGACCTCATAACAAAATATGACGAAACTGATGTTTCGAGATTTCTGAATAATGAAAAATATTTTGAAATAGCCGGAAAGTATATGGAGGAAGCACTTAAAAATGACGTCATCTTTGAGGTTAATACAGGAGCAATATCAAGAGGCTACAGAAAAGATCCCTATCCCCATCAGAGACTTCTTGATATAATAAAAAGAAACGACGGCAAAGTGATACTGTCGTCGGATAGCCATAGTCCCGAAACATTGGATGCATATTTTGATGAAGTAAGAAAAATGCTTGTTGACACAGGCTTTGAATATGTATATGTATTTTATGACAATCAGTTTAAAAAAGATTATATAAAATAAAAAACGAAAGAAGGATTTTTTGTGAAGAAGTTTATATGGATGTTTGCTATCATCACAGCGGTTTTTTTGTTCTCCGTTTCTGTATATGCAACAGATGTCTACATTGACGGAGCAAAGGTGCAATTTGACAGTTCAACAGGCTATCCTTTTGTAAACGAAGGAAGAACACTCGTGCCCTTAAGAGCAACCATGGAAAGTTTCGGTGCTGAAGTTGAGTGGGAACAAGACACTCAGACAGCAGTTGTCAGAAAAGGCACAACCTGGGTAAGATGTAAGGTGTGGGAATCGTGCATCTACAGAAACAATGTTAAAATCCCCAATGATGCGTCTGCGGTTATTGTGGATGGCAGAACATATCTTCCCATAAGAGCGGTTCTGGAATCTTTTGGTGCAACTGTTTCATGGGACGGAAACGTTGTAGTCACAAGTCCCGGCGCAGGTAACCTCATATACACGGTGGAAAATGCAAAGGCAGTTACCACAAACTACTGGGGCATATGGAATGAAGCCCTTTCTTTAAAATCATCAGGACAGTATTATCTTGCGATAGATAAAATCAAAAGTATCTCATCTCTTTTCATAAAAGAGAATCAGTCGTCAAGCAATGCAATGCTTTTTAAACACCTTGGTGAATGTTATTCATCATTGGGTGACTATAAAAGCGCTGCGGAATGTTTTAAAAGGGAATCATATTACTGGAGCATCACCCCGGGTATGACAGAAAGTATGATAGACGCCACAAGAAGAGCAACTCTTATAACGGCAGATTCTCAGGTTTTCATAAAGACAACCGATGACACGCTCGATGCATCAAACTGGTTTGGTGCGGATTATGAACCGAAGAGAGGAATATATGCGGGAGCATATGCAGAAAGTGACTCAAACATATATAATCCCTACGATCCATCAAGATTCTATATGGACACCTATTCTTCACTTGTCGGCAAAAATGTCGGTGCATATCTTCTCTATCTTCCCTATGGAAGAGACCTTTCCACATATCAGTCACACATTGACTATGCCTCATCAAAAGGAAAACTTGTTCAAATTGCTCTTGAGCCTCACATGGGCCTTTCAAGTGTAAATTCCACGGATGGATATCTGCAAAAACTTGCATCGGATATGGAAGCGGCATCTTGTCCGATGATACTGCGTTTTGCAGGAGAAATGAATGATATGAGTGCCCCATGGTACACATCTGATGCTAATTTATACATTCAGAAATTCAGAGAAGTTGCAAGTGTTTTCCATACCTATGCTCCCTCTGTAGCGGTAATCTGGGCACCAAACTTTTATCCGTCGGAAACAATAGACAAATATTATCCCGGTGATGAATATGTTGACTATGTGGGAATTTCATCCTACAAAGTATATCAGGGCATAACGGACCCCTTAGGTCAGGGAATTGACAGAAGCCGCTGGAGCAATCAACTTGACTACCTCTATTCTCACTACGGTCACAAAAAACCCATAATAATAGTTGAAAGCGGAGCAAGTTATGTTAACTATGACACGGGTGCCGACCTTACATCATTTGCATCTTCACAGCTTTCGGATTTCTACACATATCTTCCCATAAAATATCCGAATGTGAAAATGTGTTTCCACTATGACGCCAATGACGGAAACTACAGTTTTCTCATTTCAGGAAATCAGTCATATCTTAATACCTACAGGCAAAGTATTTCAAATTCATACTATCTCGCAGGCACAAATCAGACAGATGCCCGCTACAGTTATTATGAACTCGGAAACAATGTGAACATAAAAGCGGAATATACCGAACTTGCTTCCTACATAACAAGTCCTGTGAAAAACGTTGCCTATGTAAAATATTTCATAAACGGAGTAGACCTTGGTGTGGCATATGGAATTCCGTATACAGTAAACGCTGATTTTTCATCATATAAAGGTCAGAAGATAAATATCACAATAAAGGCGTATGATGAAAATCATATGGAAATAACATCACAAACAGTAAATGTGAATGTTATATAATGGTAAACCGTTTTAGTGAATTAAAAGTTTATTGTTGACTTAAATGTAAAATGATTTTGATGAAAATTATATTTATGGAGAACGATAATGAAGATTGGGATGAATACACTCTACAAAATGGACGTGGATGAAAAAGAACAACTGAGAATCATCAAAGAAGCAGGGTTTGACTCCACAATGCTGAGCTATTTTGTGGGTGATAACGTTTGGGAAATGTATGACAAGGCAATTGCCGTGGGTTTGGAAGTTGCAAATATTCATGCACCAATTTCTGAAGTAAACTCTGTGTGGACAGACTCAACAGATGGTGATGACTACATAGAAATCCAGAAGGAGAGAGTGGATTTTTGCCACAGCGCTCAAATCTCTACTCTTGTTTTGCACACAACGTTTTTGAAGGACGTTCCGCCATTGTCGGAAATTGGCATAACAAGACATAAAAGGCTTGGTGAATATGCTGAAAAAAATGGTGTCCGACTGGCATTTGAAAATGTTGAACCATATCCTCATCTTGATGCAGTCTTAAGTGCTGTAGGAGATTTTCATGGTTTTTGTTGGGATATTGGCCATAACAGAGCTTATGCTCCCCACATTGACTTTTCAAATCTGTATGGTGACAGGCTTATAGCCGTTCACATTCACGATAATTTTGGCATGAGCGAAAAAGACATTCTCAATCCTAAAGATGATAAACACTTTATCCCCTATGATGGAAATGCAGACTGGGAAGAATTTGTAAACAAAATCAAAAAGACCTCATTCAAAGGACCGCTCACATTGGAAATATCGTCAGCTAATTCTCAGGACTATAAGGATATGGGAATGGTAAAAGTGGCAAGTATTGCCTATGAAAGAATTTGCAAAATAAGAAATATGTTTTAATGAAAAAAGGATATTGCAAAAGAGAAAAATCTCATATTGCAATATCCTTTTTTACTGTATAGGAAACTTCGTTCCTATACAGTAAAAAACAATTATATTGCCGTGCAATTTTTTTTGAAAAGCAAATTTGCTTTTCAAAAATGCACATGGCTTAAGAAAAGCGATAATGCTCCGCACTCCCGCCGCAGGCGGTGCGGCGAAGCCGCTTTTCTTGGTTTATAAAATTTAGTTTATAAACTCAATATACACTTTTGAATCCAAATGAGAACGAATCACCTGAACTGATTTCAAGATAACTGTAATTTTTGAGACTTTCAACGGTGAGTTTGGATTTTTTTGTGTTTGCTATGGTAAAATATTTCACACCATCCACATTTTTATATGTGTTTCTGTCACCGCCCGATATTACATAAACATTTTTGTTGCAACTCGCAAGATAATCCTGAATAACCTTGTTTTCAAAACTGTTTAGTCCGAAAATGGAAGATGGGGCAGTAATAAACACATTTTTGTTTGAACTTTTTGCTATTGCATTTGCCATAGAATCCCACTGGGCAGAATTTGTGCTTCTTATTCCGCCCTTTGATGTGTCAAGATTTACGAAAAGACCGTCAGAGGTTTCCTTTGTTGAAAAACTGTCGGAACTTTTGGCATATGCATATGACGAAGCCTTTTGTGTCACTTGTCTTGTTTTGTTGTCAACAAGTCTTGAAAGAAGAGTTTCCTCACCGTCTGTGAGCATACCGATTCTGACATTTCCGGATGTAAAACTTATTCCTGTGTCATACACATTATCCCTTGGGATAAGAAAATCTCCATCACCCACAACCACCGAACAATAACTTATTGCATTGTCTTTTTTTATGGTAATAATTGCATTTCCGCCTTTTAAAGCGGTGAGATTCTGACCTGTCACGGCCACAACTGAGGGGTCTGATGAAACAATTTCAAAGGGTTTAGTATTTGTAATAGGAGCATAATGACCGTCAGAGTCAAACACTTTGATTCCGAGGGATGCATTTGAATTTTCAGAGAGTCTTAAATAGTTTTCGCACTCAATTCCTGAAATTTTGTCTATAACAAAAATTTCATCGCTTTGAGATATACCGCCTGCCGAGGCAGTAACTTTGGCAAGTCCTCCGGATGAGGGAGTAAATATGCCGTTTGTAACATTTCCCCTGTCTGATGACCAGGTAATGCCAGATGCAATGGGACGCATATTTTCGTCATATACGGATGCTGAAAAGTTTACGCTGTCGCCAATAAACACGGAATCTGCTTCTTTTTCCAGTATTATTCCCGATGGTTGTGAACCTTTTCCTGAATAGGTAACCCCCACAGCATTAATAACTGCACGGTTTTCGGAAGGAGAGTTCACGGTATGAATATTTCCGTTTGTGACAGTTGATGCCACCATGTTTGTAGAACCGCCTCCGTCAAGATTTACTGCGGTGTAGCATCCGAGTTCTATCATCAGATTTGCCAGAGTTGACATTCTCATACCGAGACTCACATCCTGCCTGCCGTCAACCGCCACAAGATAGAGAGTTTTGCCCTCTTTGTCAGTGCCTATTGCACTTCTTGGATGATTTCCTGCAACTGTGTGGGAATAGGATGTTACGGCTTTGCCTTCATGCACAAGCATTGCACCGCCGCCAAAGGCAGTTTGGGCATCAAAAAGGTAAGGAGTCATATAATAGTCAAATTTTATGGGATCGCCAACTTGAAAATTGTTTGCCAAAAACATTGTAGAACCCTCTGACACCACAAGCACGCATCCGTCTTTTGGAATTTCAACAGGGGGAAGATTTCTTCTGAATTCTTTAATAACACCTTCTGAAACCACAACTTCAACAACTTCACCACCGGGAGCAGGGGAGAAACCTCCGCCAAATTCCGATGTATACATTAAAATGTCACCGTAATATGACGTATGTTTGTTAAGATGCCTGATTTCCTTATATTCACCGTTGGGAGCAACAGCCATAATGTGAAAATCAAGATACGACATGGAAAGAGTATCATTCATATATGAAATTGTTGCCATGGTGGATGGATTTATGGGAGATGACACCAGTTTTCCGTCTTTGATTTCCATTCCCAGAGAAAACGCATCACTTCCTTTATACCATGAAAAGAAGTCTGCATTTATTGCACCAACCACGTTTTCTTCGGTTTTTGCAAGATTTTGCACAGTGTCAAGTTTGTCAATCCCTTTTTCGGGAGTGAGAAGTTTCAGGGAGGTGTCAGCATCTGTGAGGTCTGCTTTTATTACCGAGTACTGAATGTTATAATCTGAATAGAATTTGTTCACCTTTGTGAGGGTAACGCTTTTTGAAATCGGCACTTCTTCAGAATAGGTATATATGTGTCCTGCAAAGGCAGATGTGTTAATTAAAAATGTTATGATGCACAGGGCGGAAAAAAATTTCTTCATTGATATCACTCTTTTCAAAACAAATATGTTGCGTTCATTCTATCATAAAATACACATTATTTCAATATTTCCGTTTCAAAAGTCTTTAATTGTCACACAAACGTAAGAATTATGAAAGAAACAAGGACTGTCAGGCATATAAAAAATCTTGACTATTAGATTAATATGGTATAAAATCATAATGTATGCTTGTAAGTCTTAGAAGATTGGACTGATAAGTATATTTTACAAAAAATAAATTGAGGAGACAGCGAAAATGGGTAATGCGTATCTTTTGGTAGTACTCGGAATAATAGCGGCAAAAGGTGTTGGTTTTTACCGGGATATGGTTTTTGCCAAGGTGTTTGGTACCGGAGTGGATGCAGACATCTACTTTCAGATTTTTGGCCTCGTAAATCTCATATTCACAGGGATTGCCGTTGCTCTTTCCACTCTTATAATAAAAAATATAAATCAAAGCAGAAATATCGGCAGAGAAAAGGCATATGCTTCATCATTTATAAAAAAAAGTTTTATTTGGCTTGCCGTGGGTGTTGCGTTTTTCGTGCTTTTTTCAGGTCAGATTGTGAAGATTATTCTTCCCGGTCTTTCGCCTGCGGAATTTAACCTTGCAAACCGGATGATGTATGTTATGATACCGTCTCTCATCTTTGTTGTTGTGGCATATATCATATCGGGCATACTTCAGAACGAAAAGGCATATTTCATAACATCTGTAATGAGTCTTCCTTTTAATGCCGTAATAATTCTGACACTTATGATTCCTGATGTTTCAATAATGACAGTAGCGCTTGTCACAACAATAGGATGGGGACTTCAGGTTGCAATGCTCTTGCCGTCATTCTATAAAAAAGGCTACAGAATTTTGGGGCCAAAGTATGACAGATTAGAGAAAAGGGAAAAGAATCCTGAAATAATATGGATATTCATTTCCAATATGATGTTCCAGCTTTGTTTCTACACAGACAGAGCCTTTGTTGGAAATGTGGAGGGAATGGCATCCACATTTAACTATGCATCAAACCTCTTTATAACAATTTCAAGTGTTTTTGTCGTTGCCATGTCAACTGTGGTTTTCCCCGCAATTTCAAAAAATTATGAAGAGGGAAATATCGGATATGTCAATGAACTTTTAAGATATATCATAACCGTTATGGTTGCAATTTTTCTGCCATTTCTTTTGGTGGCGTCGTTATATGGATCTGATGTAATAAGACTCATATACGAAAGAGGCTCTTTTGATTCCGAATCCACCAAAGCGGTTTCAACCATATTTTTTGTTTACAGTCTGGGGATTTTAGGCTACGTTTCACAGGAACTTTTTAATAAAATTCTCTATCTTGCAGGCAAATATAAATATACGGTCATCGGAACGATTTTGGTTGTTGTTTTAAATGTTGTTTTAAATCTCGTTGTAAAAAATTTCATTTCTGCTACTCATATTTCATCCTTTGGTATGGATCTTGTAACCCTTATATGTGCATCGGTAACCTCCCTTCTTTTAACGTTTTATGCTGTGGCAATAGCCATAGGAATAAAGAAAGTTGTGGGAACTTATTTCACAAAGGAACTTATTTCAGACATTATCAAAATTCTCATATCGGGCTTTTTTGCCTTCGTGATATATTTCATATTCAACACCTTTGCCCCTGACTTTACCCACGGATACATCACCTTTGTTGTTCCCCTTTGTGCATCGGCGGTTGTTTATGGCGTTTTCCTTGTTATAACAGGGGTGTATAAAAAACTTTTAAAAAGAGAAAAGAAAGGGACAAACTGACATGAAAAATTTTCTTTTAAAATGGATACCATGGATAGTAATTGCGGTTATGGTACTAACCCTCATTCCGACAATAGCAAAGCGTGTAGAAGTTGAAAGTTCAAACAAAAATGTGGTTATGGCTCTTGACTATAATGACATTGACACAAAAGTGTCTTCAGAAAAGATGGACGAATTTTTAATAGAAATTAAAAATGAGGGAGTAAACATTGTTTCTGTTATGGAGGAAAACGTAAATTCTCTCACCTCAAAAGGTTATGTAACCTGTATAAAGTATAATGTGCTTTGTCACAAATATGATGATGAAAGCATCAGGGTTGCCAATGCCATAAGAGAAAATTGCCCCGGCGTGTCCTATGACAGCCATGTGGTTCTGGTTAAAAATCCTGCCTATAGGGTGAAATTCAAAGAAATGATTTCTCTGAAGTTTACCGACAAGGAATATGATTCAATTGAAAACGTCGAAAATATGGATCTGTATGTTCTCTATGACGGAAGAATTGAACTTTGGGACTATTCTCTCGGCTATGACACAGACACTTTGGATAAACTTTCTGCGATGGGATTTGAAATTGCTCTTACCCACAAGCTTAACAGCTACAGAAGTACAAACTACATCCCTGTAATGGAAGATATAATCAAAGAGTATAATGTGCGTTATCTCAACCTGAAAAAAGCAAAACTTCCCGTAAATTTCACGGACTATAACCCCGCAAACTATGAGGGAGTCGCAGAACTTATCAATAAGTATGATATGACGCTTGTCGTAACAGAAAATACAGACCAGCTCGGCAATGAACAGTTCTATGGCTACGGTTATGTATTTGACAAAGTTATGGGAGATGGCGGAACGAAGAAAGTGATGCGTTCTTATGAAACAAATGATGATTCCCAGGCGGATGCATCTTACTATCTATACCGCACAAATCAGTTCCATAATTCAACCGTAGACAGAAATCTTAAATTCATAACTCTCACTCAGATTGCACCGGAAGGAATCCCATATGATGATTGTGCCGACTATACGCTAATGGCAGCAAGAGAGTATATTTCAAAGATCAAATCTCTTGGATATACCGTAAATTCAGATCCTGTTTCGCTGGATTATGAAACAAACAAAACCCTCAGCAGTGCTTCTTGTGCAGTTATTATGATAATGGCACTTCTTCTTATGTGGCAGATGCTTTCAGGCAAAAAATGCGAAAAACTTTTCGCAGTAGCCCTCATACTCAGTGCACTTGCATTTTTGGTAACATTCAAAATGCCCGATGCTTTGCTCTCTCTTTATCCGACTGCCTACAGCGCACTTCAGTCATGTTTTGTAATGACTCTGGTGCTTTGGTTTGTAAAAGAATACAGAGAAAAACTTTCCCTTGCCGTTTTGCTCATTTCGACATTGGCAATAGCTCTTATATCTCTTATGATAGGCTCTTTGGGCATGGGTGCAATGCTATCGGGAATCGAATACTACGTTAACAATGTATTTTTCAGAGGTATAAAAGTTTCTCTCATGGCTCCTCTTGCTTATACTGCTGTTGTATACTATTTCTTCTTTATGAAAGACAGCAAAAAAACAATAGGCTCTGACATCAAAAAGGTACTCTTTTCTGAAATAAAGGTATATTGGGTTCTCATAGCACTTGTAATCGGGGCTGTGGGCGTATATTACATCATCAGAAGTGGTAATGTTACCGAAATAAGTCCTATAGAACAGGCATTGAGAGACAAGGTTACCGATATCTTCCCTGCAAGACCAAGAACAAAAGAATTCCTCATTGGTTATCCCTCGTTGGTATTGTTTGTATACTATGCAAAGAAAACAAACATCCATCTTCTTCAGTGGGGATTTGCAGTAGGCACATCAATTCTTGCGGCATCTGTTACAAACAGCTTCTGCCACGTTTTCACGGATTATCAGACAATTTGTATGCGTGTTGTGAACGGACTTATTGTGGGTACTTTGATCAGCATAGCTGTTCTTATAGCAAATGCAATTATAGTTAAATTGGTAAAGACAGTCAGAGAAAAAAATTGATTTAAGGTATGTGATATTATGTCAGACATAGTGATATCAGGCTATCATGGTTTTGCCAACAGCGGAGATGAAGCTCTTTTGTACGCCATACTAACAACTCTCAGAAAGGCAAAACCCGACCTTGATGTGACAGTTCTTTCAAAAGTTCCGGAAGAAACCGCCATAGAATATGGCGTTAATTCCATTTACAGATATAAATTCAGAAAAATAAGAAAAGAAATGAAAAAAGCAAAAATGCTTCTTTTCGGTGGCGGAAGTCTTTTGCAGGACGTGACCAGCAGTAAGTCTCTTTTGTACTATCTTGCAGTCATAAAACTTGCTCAAAAATATGGCATAAAGACAATGCTTTATGCAAACGGCATAGGTCCAATAACAAAGAAAATAAACAGATGTCTTGTTGCACGCATCTTGAACAAAGTGGATGTCATAACACTAAGAGATGACAAATCTGATGAAGAGTTAAAATCTCTTGGTGTCACAAAACCCAAAATTGTAATTACCGCAGATCCGGCATTTACAATTGACACAGATGTGAAACTTTCGGGTAAGTTCTACACAAAAAGAGCAGGTGTTCCCGATGGTGAAAAGCTTGTTGCCGTATCCGTGAGAGATTTTAAAACAGCTCCGTCTGATTTTGACATTCGCCTTGCAAAAATGTGCGACTATATGTACAAAAAACATAATGTGTCACCGCTGTTCATTCCTATGCAGTATCCCGAAGATACTTCCATTTCCCGCAGAGTTATGGAAAAAATGGAACATAAGTCCTATATCATAAATAGAGAACTTTCCGTTGCCGAAATGTTTTCCGTTCTTTCAGAAACTGAACTTGTTATAGGAATGAGACTTCATTCTCTCATCTATGCAACAACTCTCGAAATCCCTGCAATGGCAATAGTGTATGATCCCAAAATCAGTGCGTTTATGGATTCTCTTAATCAGCCTGACTGGCTTAATGTTGAAAATTTTAATACAGAGATGTCGTTTGAAATTATTGATAAAATAATGAATACAAGAGAAGAAAGAAGAAATCTTTTAAAACAGACAAATGCCCAATTAAAGAAAAAAGCCGAAGAAAATGCGGCATATGCAATTGACCTTTTAAATCAGATGTAAAAGCTTCTTCCTTGGCAAATGACGATTTAATCGAAAAATGTAGGCACAGCCTTATATAATGATTTGTGAAAAGAGATAACTATGGTACAAAAAAAAGAAACTTATGTTGCAACCGTCACAGACCAGACAGTGGCAGGTGACGGAGTTGTGAAATTTGAATCCTATCCCATATTTGTCAAAGGCGGCGTGAAAGGCGATGAAATACGCCTTAAAGTCACCAAAACAAATAAGACCTATGGATTTGGCGAACTTACAGAAATAATAAAGCCATCAAAAAACAGACGGACACCAAACTGTCCGTCTTTTTCCCATTGCGGGGGATGTTCTCTTATGCATATGGACTATGAGGCACAACTTGAGTTTAAGTCGGATTTTGTACTATCCAACATAACAAGAATCGGCGGTTATGGAGAAGGTGAATTTGAATTTGAAAAAATAATCGGTGCTGATAATGAATATAACTATCGCAACAAAGCACAGTTCCCTGTAGGCATATCAAAAGGCAAGACCGTATGCGGATTTTATCTTCCGAAAAGCCACATAATTTCGCCTTGTGAATCATGCAATATTCAGGACGAAAGAATAAATAAAGCACTGAAAATGGCAATGGAATATATAAGAAAAGAAAAGATTACACCCTACGATGAAAAGACTCACAAAGGCATAATCCGCCACATCTATATCCGCACAGGCAAAGATGAAATTATGGTTGCCTTTGTGACAAATTCCAAAAGAAAACTTCCAAATACAGATGCTCTGGCAAAAAAACTTGCATCCTTTGGAAAAGTAAGTCTTGTTCAGAATATAAACACCGGTAAAACCAATGTTATTTTAGGGTATGAAAACATTGTTCTTTATGGTGATGACCACATCATAATAGAACTTGATGACCTCAGATTCAAAGTGTCACCAAACAGTTTTTTTCAGGTGAATACTTCCCAGATGCAAAAACTGTATGCGAAAGCACTTGAATATGCCGCCCCCGAGGACGGAGACACCGTATTTGACCTTTATTCAGGAGTCGGGAGCATAAGCCTTTTCCTTTCAAAAAAAGCATCTAAGGTTATAGGTGTTGAAATTGTTCCCGATGCTGTGGAAAATGCAAAAGAGAATGCTAAGATAAATAACATTGAAAATGTACACTTTTTCTGTGGAGATTGCACCGAGGTGGTTGAAAAACTGATTTCAAAGGGTGAAAAAGCAGATATTGCTGTGGTTGATCCACCAAGAAAAGGATGCGATGAAAATCTTCTCACTCTCCTTAAAAATATGAATCCCAAAAAGATTGTTTATGTTTCTTGCAATAGTTCCACACTTGCAAGAGACCTTGTGATTTTAAGAGAGTATGGATATGTTTTAAAAAAGGCGTGTGCTGTTGATATGTTCCCGCAGACTTGTCACGTCGAGACTGTGGTTTTGCTACAAAGACAAAATACGTAGAAATCCTTTATTTTAGGCACTTTGCGAAGCATACGGTGTTTAACGCAGAGGGCGATAAATTCCGAAATAAGGAGATAAAAAA
>SVJK01000047.1 GCA_015069015.1 Oscillospiraceae bacterium | reverse complement strand
AAAACTCCTCGGTCAAAAGACCAAGGAGTTTTTTTGGGTGCAGGGACAGGACTTGAACCTGCGACCTCCGGGTTATGAGCCCGACGAGCTACCAACTGCTCTACCCTGCGATATTTAGTTTTTGCACAAAAGAAAGTGCCGGAGACCGGAATCGAACCGGTACGGCTTTAAGGGCCGCAGGATTTTAAGTCCTGTGCGTCTGCCAGTTCCGCCACTCCGGCGTACCCATTGTGCCTAATTATATTATCATATAATAGATGGTTTGTCAAGGTATTTTTTTCAAAATCCATTTTAAAAATAACCAAAATTACAATCTAAAAACTTTCACATATGTATTATATGCCATAAAACAGGAATTATGTCTGCATAAAACATTATTCCTGTTTATAATTTAAATAGTATGAGGCGATTATTTGCAAGCATATATGTCAAATACCCACACTCAATGTCAGAATCTTTCAACATATATATTCCTGCTATCATCACATCTCAGGGCTATGAGCGTGTTTTTAACAAGATACGCCTTTGGGTCACCAAGAGGTGATTTTATTATGCACTCTATTTTTTCTCCCGGAACAAATCCGAGATCATAAAGCCTTCTTTTCATATCATCTTCAGACTCCACTCTGTTAACAGTACATTTCTCACCCACTTTGATATCGCAAAGAACCGTTTCCTCTGTTTTATTCATATTCATCCCCCTCAAGCAAATATACCTTCCTTGCTATTTATATTATATTGACAACGTCGTGTTTTGGTGAATCATAATATCATACCTGAAAAATATGCAACCACACAAGCCGTTACGGCAACAGCTATGAGAGAAAAACGAAAAAATGCCATTACAAATGCAACAACTGCTCCCACAACTGATGCCTGAGTTGATCCCCCGGAGTAGAAAATATGTGGTATTGTCATTGCTCCTAAAACCGCGTAGGGAATATAATACAAAACATCTCTTATATATTTTGATTTGATTTTTGCCGAAAAAAAGGTGAAAGGTATCATTCGGACAAGATAGGTTGTCACAGCCATTACCACGAGCAAAATCCAGAATTGAGCCTTCATTTGTTTATTTCCTCCTCTCTTTCTTTTACCGGACATATCTTTGCAACAGTTAAGGATGCTATAAGGGCGCATATTATAATTGCGAATCCACCTGATATATGTTCTTTCAGATATGGAAGGTAAAAATGCACAGAGCTTATGACAGATGCTATAATCACAGTCAGAGCAACAGGTTTTGAATCACGTGCAGGCGGAACAATTATTGCCACAAACATACTGTATATGGCAAGGCCGAGAGCCGCCCTGATACCCTCCGGCAAAAAAGAGCCTGAGAATGCGCCAAGAAATGTACCGAGAGTCCAGCCTATGATGGGTAAAGTTATTAGTCCGTACATATATTTCGGAGTTATCTCGCCTTTTTCCGATGCAGCCATAACAAAAACCTCATCGGTTATCCCAAAAGATGCAACAAGCCTTTTTAGAAAACTGAAATCTGATGAAAGTTTCTGCGTGAGAGCTATTCCCATAAGAGAATATCTCAAGTTAATCACAAACTGCGCAGCAATCATCTCCATAATCGTCCCCATTGCAACCATAACCGTTACCCCTGCCACCTGACCGGCAGATGTCAGGTTGAAAAGGGAAATCAAAACTGCTCCAAGAGGCGCTACACCTTTTTCAACTGCGGATATCCCAAAGCCAAAGGATACGGAAAGATAACCAAGGGCAATGGGGATTCCTTTTTTCAAACCATATGTATATTTCATTTTATTACTCCTCCATAGCGGTAAATGTTCATCTCCCAAAATTATACTCTTAATCCTGACCGTCAGACATAATGCACGATGTATATAATAGTGGCTACAAATTACCAAATCAATTAATCTTACTGATCTTTCTTCCTGAAAATCTATGCACACCCAAATTCAAGTGAAAGACAATAAGTAAAAATCCGCACACTTTCGTGTACGGATTTTGGTGGGGAGGGGCGGATTCGAACCACCGAAGCAAGTTGCAGCAGATTTACAGTCTGTCCCCTTTGGCCACTCGGGAACCTCCCCATAAGCTGGTGATGGGACTCGAACCCGCAACCTGCTGATTACAAATCAGCTGCTCTGCCAATTGAGCTACACCAGCGTATATTAAATTTTTGAAGTGGGAGCTACAGGGCTCGAACCTGTGACCCTCTGCTTGTAAGGCAGATGCTCTCCCAGCTGAGCTAAGCTCCCATGTCTGGGCGACTCGTATATAATATCATATTACTTTTTATTTGTCAATACCTTTTTAAAATTTTTTCTTTTTTTACAGTGAATTTGTTTCTGGATTTGTTTTTTTGTGCAAAGAGAACAAACAGGAAATCAAATAATTTATTTTCAGGGATGAGGAGTCAAACTTTCTCATCCCCTTTTTGAAGACATTATACATCGGTTTTTCTTGCAATTTTTAATTTTATATGATATACTGTCTTTGCAACACAACTTAATATTTGGACAGACTATAGGAGAAGTGTTTTTATTTCGGTAAAAATGCATTCTCCATTTTGGCTTTCTCTTATAGTTTGTCAAAGTTGTGTTGCAGCAAGCGGAGTTATGCATTTTTCGTGCGTGGCTTCGGCTGCGCACTTTTTTATTTGGGAGGAAATGTATATGATGGATTCTTCTTGCAATTTTTAATTTTATATGATATACTGTTTTTGCGACATAAGTTAATATTGACTAATTTTCAAGGATGTATTTTTATTTTGGTAAAAATGCATTCTCTGTTTTCGTATTCCTTGGAATTAGTCGAAAACTTGTGTCGCAGCAATCGGAGTTATGCATTTTTCGTGCGTGGCTTCGGCTGCGCACTTTTTTATTTGGAGGAATTTTATATGGCTGATTTTTATAAATATCCGGTAAAAAGACCAAGAACCATTGATATTCTTGAAATTCAGGATTGTATTGAAATAATTTTGCAGGATTTGTTCCGCTATGGAGTTCCTGATAAGCTGGCTATGGATTTTGTATCAAAATATTTTATACCCCTTAAAAGGCAGGCAGATATTCTGAAAATGGAGTATGGTGAAAGATGTTTTTCAAAAACTCCTGACAGCGCTTTTAAAAAATGGGAATAATGAGAAAAAGGAACAGACTCTGAATTTAAAGTCTGTTCCTTTTAATTTCCGATTGTATTATTTTCCGCTTTGTCTTATTGCCGCAGTAACGGCATTTTTCATAAGTGTTGCAATTGTCATGGGGCCAACGCCTCCGGGAACGGGGGTGATGTAGGATGCTTTTTTGCAGGCGGAGTCAAAGTCAACATCTCCGCAAAGTTTTCCGTTTTCATCTCTGTCCATGCCAACATCAATAACAACAGCACCGTCTTTTATATATTCTTCATTGACAAATTTTGCTTTGCCGATTGCAACAACCAAAACATCTGCCTCTTTTGCAACTTCTTTTAAATTCTGAGTTCTTGAATGGCAGATTGTAACCGTTGCATTTTTGTGAAGCATAAGCATTGCCTGAGGTTTTCCGACGATGTTGCTTCTTCCGATAATCACACACCTTTTACCGCAAAGGTCAATTCCCGCATCGTCTAAAAGTTCCATGACGCCCGCCGGTGTACAGGGAAGAAAATCAAAATTCCCAATCATTATTTTCCCCACATTTGCAGGGTGGAATGCATCAACGTCCTTTTCGGGACGGATGGCATTTATGACAGTTTCTTCATCTATATGCTTTGGAAGAGGAAGTTGGACAAGGATTCCGTGAATGTCTGATTTGTTGTTGAGTTTTTCAACAAGTTCAAGAAGTTCTTCCTGAGTTGTTTCGCCGGGGAGAGCATATTCTTCGGAATAGATTCCGCAATATTCACAAGCCTTCTTTTTGTTGTTGACATACACTCTTGATGCAGAGTCATCTCCCACAATTACAACTGCAAGTCCGGGGTTAACTCCTTCTTTTTTTAACTGTGCCACCCTTTCTTTCAGGCTGTCTTTTACCTTTTGTGACACTTTTTTTCCGTCTAAAATCTGATAACTCATTTTTATTTTCCTTTCTGTTTGTCTTTTTATTTGTTTTCACATCCGAAGTTTTTCCACGGACAGTTTTCTTTTCTTCTTTCAAAAGTCTTGGTCTCACAAGACAATCGGAGCCAAAACCTATGAGGTCTTCCCTTTTCAGTTTCTTAAGGGCTTTTATGACAATTTCGTGATTCAGAGGATCATTATATTGAAGCAGCGCCCTCTGCATCTGTTTTTCCTCACCCTTTGGCACATACACCTTTTTCATGTCAAGAGGATTTATGCCTGTGTAGTACATACAGGTTGAAACCGTGAAAGGTGTGGGATAAAAGTCCTGAACCTGTTTGGGATTTATTTTGTGTTTTTTGGTGTATATTGCAAGGTTAAGAGCATCTTCAAGGGTGCTTCCGGGGTGACTGCTCATAAGATATGGAACAACATATTGCTCTTTTTTTAGTCTCCCGCTTTCCTTGTAAAACTTTTCGGTAAAGGCATCATACACTTTTGCCTCAGGTTTTCCCATGAGAGAAAGAACTCTGTCTGAAATATGTTCGGGGGCAACTCTGAGTTGTCCGCTGACGTGGTGGGCGCAAAGTTCTTTTAAAAACGTGTCAGATTTATCCTTTAAAAGATAGTCATATCGTATACCTGAGCGTATGAACACCTTTTTAACCTTTGGAAGTGAGCGGACTTTTCTCAGCATCTGAAGATATTTTGAGTGATCTGCAATCATATTTTTGCAGGGTTTTGGGAAAAGGCATTTAAGCCCTTTGCATGTACCTTTTTCAATCTGCTTTTTGCAGGAGGGAATCGTAAAATTGGCAGTGGGACCGCCAATGTCGTGAATGTAGCCTTTAAAATCTTTCATCTGAGTCATTCTTTCGGCTTCTTTAACAACCGATTCCACACTTCTGCTCCTCACCTGTCGCCCCTGATGAAATGTGAGGGCGCAAAAATTGCACTCCCCAAAGCATCCACGGTTGTGAGTTATGGAAAACTTCACTTCCTCTATGGCAGGAATTCCGCCAAGGGGTTTATATATGGGGTGATAGTCATACATATAGTCAAGTTCATAAACCCTGTCAAGTTCTGCCTCGCAAAGAGGCGCCATGGGCGGGTTTACAACAAGATATCTGTCAGAATGTTTCTGAACAAGGACTTTTGCACTGATGCTGTCCTGATTTTCATATTCAAGTTTTGTGGCAACGGCATATTCTTTTTTATTATCTCTCACCGATTCAAAGGATGGGATTTCTATGAAATCTTTCAAAAACGATGTATCTTTCCTCACATAACAGCATCCGTCTATGTCGGTGTCTTTTGCAGGGATTCCCATGTTCATGGCACGTGCAAGTTCTGTGATGACTTTTTCTCCCATTCCATAGGCAAGGACATCTGCTTTTGAGTCAAAAAGAAGTGACCTTCTCACTTTGTTGTCCCAGTAGTCATAGTGTGCAAAACGACGGAGGCTCGCTTCAATTCCGCCGATAATAATCTGAGCACCGGGGTATGCCTCTCTAATGCGATTACAATATACTATCGTTGCCCTGTCAGGTCTTTTGCCCGATTTTCCGCCGGGGGAATACAGGTCTTCTTTTCGCCTTTTTTTGTTGACGCTATAGTGATTTACCATAGAGTCTATGTTTCCTGCAGAAACAAGAAAACCAAGACGGGGTTTGCCAAGACGCATAAAATCTTTTGTGTCTGACCAGTCAGGCTGGGCAATTATTCCCACACTAAAGCCTTCCGATTCAAGAACTCTCGATATTATGGCATGGCCAAAAGACGGGTGATCAACATAGGCATCACCGCAGACATAGACAAAGTCAAGGGTTTCTATTCCTCTTTTTTCCATATCCTCTTTTGATATGGGCAAAAAACTTTTTTCAGACATAATATCTCCGTTTTTTATTTCATAAGCATTTCATTATACTGCTCTCTTGTGATAAGCACCTGACGGGGCTTGTTTCCGTCAAGTCCGCTGATGATTCCCCTTGCCTCCATCTGGTCAATGATGCTTCCTGCACGGTTATAGCCTATGCGGAAACGCCTCTGAAGAAGAGATGTGGAAATCTGACCGCTTGTGATTGCCATGTCGATGGCATCAGGAAGAAGTTCATCCGCATCGCCGGGATTTTCACCGTCGGGCTGATATTCTCCCTCATCTTTTTCAATCTGTTCTATAACATTTGGATCATACACTGCCTCTGATGTGCTTGAAACTGCTTCAACAACGCCTTTCACGTCATCATCTGATACAAATGCACACTGCATACGGGATGGTGTCGTCTCACCCACAGGCATATAGAGCATATCACCTTTACCGATAAGTTTTTCGGCACCGCCCATGTCAAGAATTGTCATTGAGTCTTTTGCAGAGGCAACCATGAAGGAAATTCGGCTTGGTACATTTGCCTTAATGTTACCTGTGATGAATTTTACAACAGGCCTTTGAGTTGCAATAACAAGATGCATGCCTGCCGC
The DNA here is from genome assembly GCA_015069015.1 of Oscillospiraceae bacterium. GTDB lineage: Bacteria > Bacillota > Clostridia > UMGS1810 > UMGS1810 > RGIG1828. The sequence continues at coordinate 12,021 of SVJK01000047.1, read as the reverse complement.
ACGGGCAAGTTGGGCAATTCGGCAGACATAATTTTCAACATCTGCAGGTGCCACCATCATAAGGTCTGCAAACTCGTCTATGATGATTACAATTGATGCCATTTTAGACTCAGGTGTACCATTTTTGTCCATAAGGTCATTGTAGCCTTTTATGTTTCTCACATTGTTTCTTTCAAATATGCTGTAGCGCTCGGTCATTTCCTGAACTGCCCAGGAAAGCGCTCCTGTTGCTTTTTTTGCATCTTTTACAACCGGAATCAGAAGATGGGGGATTCCGTTGTAGACACCAAGTTCAACCTGCTTGGGATCTATCATTACAAGTTTTACTTCATTGGGATCAGCCTTATAAAGAAGACTTATTATGAGAGTGTTGATGCACACCGATTTACCTGCACCTGTTGCACCTGCAATTAAAAGATGGGGCATTTTTGCAAGGTCCATGATGATGGGCTTTCCGCTGACGTCTTTTCCAAGTGCAACTGCAAGTTTTGACTTGTGATTTTTAAATTCTTCCGATTCAATAACTTCCCTCAGGGTGACTGTACTGGGGTTTTTATTTTCAATTTCAATACCTATTGTTGATTTTCCGGGAACAGGTGCTACCATAACACCCTTGTCCGCTCTGAACTTTAATCCGATATCCTTTGAAAGGTTGGTTATCTGATTTACTCTCACGCCCTCTGCAGGCTCAATTTCATATCGTGTGATGGTCGGACCCTGACTTATTTCCACAACTTTTGCATCAACTTTGAATGAGTGAAGAGTTTCTATGAGTTGACGTGCATTATTTCTGAGTTCTTCTGCAGCATTTGTGCCGCCTTGAGTGCCATTTGGTCTTGCGAGAAGGTCAATTGACGGATAGGTATATTCAATAAATCTGTCTTTTGCACTTTCCGTCTCTTCCATTTCTTCTTTGATTTCTTTGTCAATCTGCTCTTTTTCATCCTCAGAAATCTTCTTCGCCTCTTTTTCTTCATCAGAGGGCTCTTCATCTTCAGGGCCTGATGTTACATCATCATAGAGTCTTATTTCGGGATCGGCAAATTCAATCTGCTTTCCAGTGGTCTCTTCGGGGATGTTGAAGATAATCTTCTTTTCGTCAATATCGTCAACATCAAAATCAGGCTCTGTTACAACGCCCCTTGTTTTCTTGGCTTTATCTTTCTTTTCGCCATTGTATTTCAAACTTATTTCTTCAATAATTCTTCTGCACGATGCATACACATTCGCAACAGAAATATCAAAAATGAGAATCACAAGAACAATTGCTGCAGTAAAGAGAATTATATATGAGCCCGCCTTACCGAAAATGCTGAGAATGGCAACTGTAAGTCCGCCGATGAATCCTCCACCTGCTTGCCCTTTTGCACCGTTTGCATACCACAAAGCCGTGTCCTTCGACCCCTGAAAAACTATCTGGAATATTCCGCAAAGGACAAAAACTGCAACATAGGACATTATATATTTTGAAACAGACGATTTTTCTTTCCTGTGTTTCAATGAATATACAATAAGAGCTACGGTTACAAAGGGGATAATGTAGGCACAAGTTCCCAACAAACCCGCAAAGAATTTCTTGAGAGCGTTCCCGATTGGTCCTCCCGCATTTGAATATATGCTTATGATAAGGTATATGCAAAATGCAATTATACCTATTGAAATCAACTCAAATCTTTTGCTGTTATCTGTCGGTTTTTTCTTGGGTGTTTTTGTGTGATTATTCTTTTTTGTTGCCATATGAAAATACCATTCCTTTATATTCAGGCGTAAAAGCCCATTATTACAACATACACAGTAATTATACCATATTTTTTATTTTCGACATATATAATTTTTGAACATATATCAGGATGTATTTTTGTTTAATTTATACAATATAATGCATATAGCTTTTTTTCCTGTTATGTTATATAATGTATATATCTGTAAGAAAGGAACAATGCTATGAAAAATAAAATTGATGGCATGGGAAAAAAAGCAGGTAAACTTTGCAATGAATTCCTCAGCGGTGACTTTTTCGGACTTGCCGCAGAACTGAGCTTTTATCTTCTGTCAAGTTTTCTGCCTATGGTTATTCTTGTTTTTACCGTTGCTTCTTCCATAAGTCAACACTATACAGATGCTGTTCTTGAAGCAATAAGTGTTTTGCCCCAAAAGGCTGCAAAACTTCTTGTCAGTATGCTGATAAGCACAACACGTTCAACAACAGTCATCGCTGCAACAGGTGCATTTTCACTTTTTACCCTTTCAGGGTTTATTCTTTCGGTAAAAAAATCACTGAACAGATTCTATAACACCTCAAATGAATACAGCTTCTTGAAATCTGAAATAATGGCTTTCACTTTTGCCCTTTTGATGTACATTTCAATCATTGCAAGCTTTGGGCTCATCATATTTGGTGAGGTCATCGGAACACACCTTTTGAGCAGTTTTTCATCGGACAAGTTCCTTTCTGTTTGGAATTCATCAAGATATATATTTGTAATTCTGTTTTTGGTATTAATGATTTCACTTTTGTTCAAAGCTCTTCCGGGGGTGAAACTCCGCATCATAGATGTGCTTCCGGGTGCAGTTTTAACAACAGTCGGATGGTATGTTACGTCGATGATTTTTGCACTCTATGTCAACAACTTCCCTCAGTATGAAATTATCTACGGTTCTCTTGCAGGTTTTGCAGGTCTTATTATGTGGATATATCTCACGGGATTTGTGGTGCTTTTAGGGGCGAAAATAAACGCTATGATATATCTCAGAAAAGAAGAGAAGAGAAAAGAAATTGAAGCAAAAAAAATTCACATCTGAGATTGTTATAACTTTTTCTGCAAAGAATTATCTGAATTCAATTAATTTCTTATTAATCCAAATTACATGAATAAACAATTCCCACAGAGTGTATAATATCTGTGGGAATTAATTTTCTCTATTAATTGTGAAAGGAACATATTTATGAAAAACCGACCTTTGAAAGAAGAAGATAAGTTTGATTTTTCGCCCATATGTTCATCGACAGAATGCACCGGTCTTATTACTGTTCCTCCCGTTGACGAAGAAGAGCTTGAGAATTATATGGACATTTATGATTACGGGCCTTCGGAGAACAAATAACAAATCTGCATTTTGACGTTCACAAAAAAGAGGGACTGTCTCTTTAGTTGTATAATTAAAGAGACGGTCCATTTTTTACTGTATAGGAAATTACGCTCGCAACTTGGGTGCAGGCTCAGCCTGCTTTTTTATCTTCTTCCATTTCGTGATATATGAGAACCTTGAGAGATAGGAAAAAATAGCCCAGAATTGTCAAACCATATCCGACCGGTCAGGTCGGACGGTAGCCCGAAGGCGTACAAAGGTACGTCGAGGGGATGGTTGGGCAATTATGGGCATTTTTTACATCTCTCAATATCCTAATTCTTCGGCTATGAGTATTACCTTTACCCTGTCTTTGTTTCTCTGCCGTGCCATTACAGTGTAGGAGGCACAGATTCTTGAATCAGATGTGCAGCCTGAGCACATATCGGGGTTGGGAGCGGAAAGAGAGAGACAGGAACCTTTTTCAGAGCAGTAACTGTCTATGCCGAGTCTCACGCAGTTTGCGGGTGCGGCGTGAGTTTTAACACGGATTATTGCCTGGTCGAGGTCTTTTACAATTTTGTTGTAGCCGGCTACTACAATCAGTTTTTTTGATCCGAAAAGCATTGCAGCGACTCGGTTGGAGTTACCGTCAACGTTATAGAGTTCACCATTTTGAGTTATGGCATTTGAACTTGAAATATAGGCATCGCAGGAAAATGCTTTTCTGTATATGTCTGCAACATCATCAGATGTAAGACCGGGAGCATTTCTGTCATAGAATGTATAGTCACCGTTTTTCAGGATATCTGTAAGACCACATTCGCCTATAGTCATACTTCCTCCCATGGTGACCGTTTTACAGTCAGAAAGAAGATTTTCAAAAATCTCTTTTGCTTCTTCCTTATCTTTTGCGACAAAAGCTTCCATATTGTTTTTTGAAAGTGATTTCGCACATTCATTCAACATTTTCAATATTTGTGTTTTCTTGTGATTATCCACATCATTCACTCCGAATCATTTTGAGTAATTTTTAAGTTTTTCCATATTGGCATCAACCTTTGATTTCAATATGATATAGGTGGGAGTTCCGTTGACGGAAACTCTCCAGTATCTTGCATCCTTTTCAGCAAAATCTAATGTCACGACCTGAGAATCCTTGAGATGATATGTTATTTTCATTTTCACATCGCCTATGGGTTCTGTTGAAACGTCATCTGCAAGAAGTGCACATACGGAATTGAACACATCATTTCGTGAAACCGTGTCGGTTATTTCCTTTCCGTTCACATTCATTTTGGAGGAATCTGAAAAATCAACGACAAAATCGTTACCGTCACCTTCTACTACAACTTTTGAAAGTTTTGACTGGTGAGTGAGATAGAGATTTCTTGACACAATATCTATGAGCTGAATCTTAGCATAGGAATCTCCGTCAGAACCTGCCTCATATATGAAGTGACTGTCGTCAATGCTCATATAACACTTACCACCTATTTCCGAACTGAAATATACTGTCTGGCTGTTTCCGTCGGAATCTGTTACCACCATATAATTATTTTCACGGTTTATGCCGTAATTCTCATAGTCACCAAGTTCACTCACATAGGGATTTTCAAATCTTTCCTCAAGAGGTTTGATGAGTCTTTCATCAATCTCTGCATCTCTTGCCATTGCCTGAATCGGAGCTGTCATTCTCCATTCATAGGGAATTCCCTCATTTACATCAGCTTCACCGTGTCTCAGCGAGAAAGTACAATTTTCATTTCTGAATTCTATTGCCGAAATCTTTTCATAATCCACACTTTGAACATTGTCTTTTTTGTACTGGGATATAGGTGCAAAGAGTGCCTTATACTCGTTGACGGAAATTATATACATATCATCCGACAAACTTGTGAAGAAATAATATCCTTCTCCGGACACGCTTTGCTGTCCGCAATAAAGATTAACCGTTCCTAAATCACACACAAAAGAAACACCGGGTGAATTTATATCAATTCCGAAGTCCGCAGATTCGAAAGACGCATCAGGAATTATATCCACACAGCTGACCGCCGAAAGTCTTACGGCAAGAGAACCTACTTTGGTCATATTGAATTCTTCATCGGGATGACTTTGACACATCCATTCCAAATCATTTTTTACAAACTCATACTGCCCTTCCTGCGAATATAAGGTTATGGCGGAAATGCTGTCATAATTTACGCTATATGCAGATTTTTCTTCATGCACCACATTCTCTGTCTTCACAGGACTGTCCGTTTTGGGTTTCGTTTTGTCGGGAAGATTTAATACGACAGCCAAAAGAGCAAGTAAAACCAAAAGCACACAGGAGAGAATGAGAATCTTTTTCTTGTTCATTACATATGTCTCCTTCTTATCCAGATAATAAATCCTGCAGCCATAATAAGAACCGGAATAACAACTATTACAAACAGAGAATACAGATATACCGTACTCATATTCACATCAAGATTCTGCTGTATCACAAGTTTTGGCATAATATAGAGTGTTGGTTCTTCGTTCATATACGCAACTGTATTGGCGTAGAAAATCTTGTTATTTTCCATATTGAGAAAATCAAGTGAGCCTGATACAAACACCCTCGAAACATTGCCTGTGCCGGATGCTGATGCCTCAGACATTATACAAAGCTTGCTTGATCCTTTTGTGTCACCGGCTTCAAAGGTATCAAAAACAGAAGCAGGATTTACTTTTACATATCCTTCATCACTTGAAGATGCGATAACATAGGAATACACACCAACAGTTTTTAATACAGACAAAGGTCTTGAAGCGGGGAAAACAATGCTCATATTGTCATATATAAGCTTATCGGTTACATCATTTTCCTCAATTTCGGGAACAACGATTGTGCGGTTGCCCTGATAATTTGACGCATTATTGTCTGCAACAACACCCTCGCCAACTTCTATTCCCCACTCACGAAGATATGAAAAAACATTCGTGAGCACAGGTGTCTGTGCACCCAGGAACACCTGAAGATTACCGCCCTTTGCCATATATGATGCAAGTTTTGCAATTTCGTCAACAGAATAGTCATTTTTGGGTGATGCTAAAATTATCATATTTGCATCTTCGGGAATTTCATCTGTTACAAGAGACAGGTCCTTAAAAGTGTAGCCTGAACCGGGAAGAATACTCTGAGAGAATTCCGCTGCGCCATAGAGTTCACCATGTCCTGAAAGAACATAAGCGTTTACGTTACTTCCCTTTGTGACCTTAATAATGGACGAGGTAAAGTGCTGTTCTGCAGACATTGTTGCAGACTGGTTATAGTCCATATTATTATATTTGCCTCTTTCAAAGACATCATCAACTTTTACGACAGAATACATACGGTCAGTTTCAAACACTATATTATATGCGTGTTCAAGCGGTTTGCCGTTTACTTCGTATTTGGAAAGCATTCCCGGATTTTTTGTTGCATCAACACGCTTATAATTTATCTTGTCTGAATAAGTTGCATATCTTTTCATCACCTCATCAAGATGAATAGCATCGCTACTGGCGTCGCTTTCGGGAATCAGAGAAATTATGTCCACTTCCATATCGAGAGAATCCAAAACCTCTTTGGTTTCATCAGAAAGTTCCAAAATCTTACCTTGTGTGAAGTCAAGTGCAAGATTAACCTTATCCGACAGGGCAGAAATTATGAAATTAACAATAATTACAACCACTACGGCAAGTACCGTGGAGGTCATTGCCGCATATGCGTATTTTCTTTTCTTGTTCATGGCAATTTCCTCCTTTATTTTATCTTTCTTCTCTCAATTCTGAATATGGTGAGAAGAATAAAAATTACGACAATGCTGATATAATATACAACATTGGAAACATCTATAATTCCTATGAGGAATGATTCAAACCTCTTTACAACCATAAATACGGACATAAGATTATCTATTATAGCATATCCTGTACTGCCCTTAACAAACCCCAAAAGAGATGCGGCAAGAAGTAGCGCAATGGTTATGATTCCTGCGGTGAACTGATTTTCTGTGAGAGACGAAACAAAAATCCCTACTGAAATCAGTGCAGAACCGAGAAGGAAAAAGCCAAGATAATTGGTGAAAACCACGCCTTCATACACATCAGTGTGAAAGCTTAGTATCACAGGGTATATAAGCATAAGAACAATGCTGACTGCAAAAACAGTGAGAGCTGCAAAGAATTTTCCCCACACAATGGAGGAAACACTTATGGGTGATGTTAACAGAAGCTGATCTGTTTTTGTCCCTCTTTCCTCGGAAATCAACCTCATTGTAAGAAGAGGTATCATAACAACAAAAATCCAGGGGAGCAACGAAAAAATCATACTCACCGAGGAATTGTGTCCCGCAAGATTAAACATAGTAAACATTATTGCGCTGACACACATAGTCACGGCAATAAACACCCATGCAATTGGAGTGTGAAAATATATGAGGAGTTCTTTTTTTATTATTGGCTTCATTGTTCTTCTCCTCCTTTTTCATTTGTAAGAGTTATGAAAATATCCTCCAAAGACACATCATATGATTTAAAAGAAAGCATAACCATATCTAATGATGCAACAGCTTTAAAAAGTTCACGTCTTATATCCATACCGTTTTTTGCATAGATAATATAGTCATAACTGCCCTTTTCGCCCTCGCCTTTACATTCAAATTTTTCAATGCCTGAAAGAGAGGACAGACAGGAATTTATTTTTTCTTTATCTCCCTCTATGGATGCAAGATATTTATTCTTGCCCGAAACAAGAGACGCAAGATTTTCGGGAGTGTCTTCTGCAATGATTTTTCCTTTATTTATAATGAGTACCCTATCACATACGGCATTAATTTCAGAAAGAATGTGGGAACTTATGAAAAGTGTCTTTTTCTTTCCGAGTTCCGAAATAACATTTCTGATGTCGATTATCTGCATTGGATCAAGACCGACAGTTGGCTCGTCCAAAATCAGAAGTTCAGGATCGCCAACAAGAGCCTGAGCAATGCCGACTCTCTGACGGTAGCCTTTTGAAAGGTTTTTTATGAGTCTGTCTTTCACGTCAAGAATTCTGACTTCTTCTAAGATTTTTTCTATGCAGGATGTGTCTGCATCTTTAATTCCGCACACAAACTCAAGATATTCCCTTACGGTCATATCAAGATAGAGAGGTGGAATTTCGGGAAGATAGCCAATTTTTTTCTTATATGCTTTTGCATCATCCATAATGTCTATTCCGTCAATGGAAACAGAGCCTGAAGTGGATGCAATATAGCCTGTGATGATGTTCATTGTTGTGCTCTTTCCTGCACCGTTAGGACCTAAAAACCCAAGGATTTCGCCTGAATTTACGGTGAAAGAAATGTTATCTAAAACGGTTTTATTTCCGTATTTTTTGGTAAGATTTTTAATTTCGATCATATTAAAATCCTTTCCGTATAGTGGGCAGTATGGATGGATAATTTCCACCCATACAATAATCACACTGCTGATGTGCTAACAATCTCATTCTTCTTTTTTTACAATTGCAATTCCAAGTTCATCAAGTTGTTTGAGGTCGACAATGTCGGGGGCATTTGTCATAAGTTCAGATGCATTCTGAACTTTGGGGAATGCAATAACGTCACGGATTGAATCACATCCGTCGAGGAGCATAAGCATTCTGTCAAAGCCATATGCCATACCGCCGTGAGGGGGTGTGCCATATTTGAAGGCTTCAATGAGGAAGCCGAAACGGTTGTTTGCTTCTTCTTTTGTAAGACCAATGACTTCAAACATTTTTTCCTGAAGTTCGGAGTTGTATATTCTCATACTTCCTCCGCCAAGTTCAACACCGTTTAAGATGATGTCATATGCTTTTGCTCTCACCTTTCCGGGATCGGATTCCAAAAGATGAAGGTCTTCATCTTTTGGTGCTGTGAAGGGATGATGCATTGCAACAAAGCGGTTTTCTTCTTCATCATACTCTAAAAGCGGGAAGTCTGTAACCCAGAGGAAGTTATATTTTTCGGGATCTATGAGGTCGTATCTTTTTGCAATTTCAATACGAAGTGCACCCAGAGATGCAAAAACTACGCTGTTTTTGTCTGCAACAATGAAGATTACGTCGTTTTCTTCAGCATCCACCGCTTTTAAGATTGCGTTCATTTTTTCTTCATCAAAGAATTTTGCAATGGGTGACTGGATGCCGTCAGGGTTAACTTTTATCCAGGCAAGACCTTTTGCTTTGTAGGTCTTAACAAATTCACCGAGAGAATCAATATTTTTACGGGAGATTTTATCGCCGAGACCTTTGGCGTTAATCGCTCTCACGCTTCCGCCATTGTCTAATGCTCCTGTGAACACGCTGAAATCACAGCCTTTGACAACATCAGAAATGTCTTTAATTTCAAGACCGAAACGAGTGTCGGGCTTGTCTGAGCCAAAACGGTCCATTGCCTCGGAATATGGCATACGAAGGAAAGGTGTTTCAAGGTCAATTCCTTTGACTTCTTTGAAAACTCTCTTTAAGAGTCCTTCGTTTATTGTCATTACGTCATCTTCTTCAACGAAAGACATTTCAAGGTCAATCTGAGTGAATTCAGGCTGTCTGTCGGCTCTTAAGTCCTCGTCTCTGAAGCATTTTGCTATCTGGAAATATCTGTCCATTCCCGAAAGCATAAGAAGCTGTTTGTAAAGCTGAGGAGACTGGGGAAGAGCATAGAAATTTCCGTTGTGAACACGGCTTGGAACAAGATAGTCTCTTGCACCTTCAGGAGTGCTTTTTATGAGAATGGGAGTTTCAATTTCGTTAAATCCGTTCTCGGAATAATAGTCTCTCACAATTTTTGCAACCTGACTTCTGAGCATCATTCTTCTTTGCATATCAGGACGTCTGAGGTCAAGGTAGCGATACTGAAGACGAAGTTCTTCTTTAACGTCAGAGTTTTCAACAATATAGAACGGAGGTGTTTTTGCAGAAGAAAGAATGCGAAGTTCTTTGGCAATTATTTCAATTTCACCTGTTTTCATATTGGGATTTACAACTGCATCGTCTCTTTTTGCAACTGTACCCACAACTGCAATGACATATTCACCTCTCACCTTTGCAGCCTTTTCATACATTTCTTTGTCATCAGTTGAGAAAACTGTCTGAATAACGCCTGAAATGTCTCTGATGTTTATGAAAATGAGTCCGCCAAGGTTTCTTACAGAATCGGTGAATCCCATGAGGACAACTTCTTTTCCAAGATCATTTATGGAAACTTCTGTACATTTGTGCGTTCTTTTAAGTCCGTTTAATTTTTCAAAATCCATTGTTTTATCCTCCGATTATATGATATTTTCAGCAATGGTTTTTGCTGAAAGTTCAATTTCTGTCTCTATTCCTTCATCCATATTCTTGAGTTTCGCTCGTTTTTGGGCAATCTCATCATCACCTAAAATGAGAGAATATTTAACACCGAGTTTATTGGCATATTTCATCTGTGCCTTAACGCTTCTTCCAAGGTGGTCACGGTCAACACATATACCAAGTTCACGAAGTTCGGACACTAATTTTTGTGCGTAGAATGAGTTTTCATCACCAATGTGACCAACGTAGAGTTGAAGTTTTTGTTTGTTTTCAATTTCTATACCCTGCTCTTCCATGGTGAGAAGAAGTCTTTCCATTCCAAGGGCGAAACCGCAGGCAGGAACATAGCCTCCGCCAAGTTCTTCCACAAGTCCGTCATATCTTCCGCCACCGCAAATTGTTCCATTGGAATTTTCATTTTTGGCAGTTATTTCAAAAACTGTTTTTGTGTAATAATCAAGACCTCTTACAATGAGGGGATCAATTGAGAAAGGAATATCCATACAGGTGAGATATTTCTTCACTGCTTCAAAGTGGTCTTTGCACTCATCACATATGCAATCAATTAAAAGGGGAGCATCTTTCACAATTCCCTTGCACACAGAAGATTTACAGTCAAGAATTCTCATGGGATTTCTGTCATAGCGATTCTTACAGGTTTCACAAAGGTCATCATAGCGGGATTTTAAATAATCCCTGAGCTTTTCATTATACTCTTTTCTGCATTTTGGACAGCCTATGGAGTTGATGTTTAAGGTGAGGTTTTTTAGCCCAAGCCTTTTGTAGAGCATCCATGGAAGGGAAATCATTTCTGCATCGGTTGCAGGTGATTGTGTTCCAAAATATTCAACTCCAAACTGATGAAACTCTCTGTATCTTCCCGCCTGAGGTTTTTCGTATCGGTAGCAACTTATGAGATAGTACATTTTTGTGGGCTGGGGATCGTTGAACATTCCGTGTTCAATAAAACTTCTCACTGCACCTGCCGTACCTTCCGGGCGAAGAGTTATGCTTCTGTCACCTTTGTCATTGAAGGTGTACATTTCTTTTTCAACAACATCTGTTGTATCACCCACACCACGCTGAAAAAGTTCGGTGTGTTCAAACACCGGTGTTCTTATTTCCTTAACACCGAATTCTTTGCATATTTTGCGAATTTCCTCCTCAATATACTGCCATTTATATGAATTTTGAGGCAAAATGTCCATCGTGCCCTTTGGTGCTTTTGTAAGCATATTTTCACATCCTTTTATATTGTGCTATGGGGCTTTATTACATTTTTGATAATGCATTGGATTTTCAAGTGTGCAATGTCATATTCTGCAATTAAATATACAACCCCAAATTATATTATTAAAGCATAATTATACATGTACCATTATACAAAAAAACCGCATAAAAGTCAATGCTTTTATGTGGTTTGAGATTTACTGCTATGATATATTTTCAAACAGATAAATTGGAGTTTGTCTCACTGATTGATTTTCAATCAGTGAGAATGAAATGCACTTGAAAGTGCATGAAATGAAACCTTCGGTTTCATGAAATACTGCTTCGCAGCATGAAATGTCTGCTATGCAGACATTATGGAAAAAACTCGCTTTGGCGAGTTTTAACTTTAATGA
>SVJK01000101.1 GCA_015069015.1 Oscillospiraceae bacterium | reverse complement strand
ATTATAAGTAAAAAAGCATTTGACAGTGTTAAATTTGTAGGTTATGAAGTTGCACTGAGTAAAGAATGGTTTAATAAAAAGAATTTAAGAGACAAAACCGCACGCAGAGAATATTTTGATGTTGAAAGAAACAAAAGACAGCGTGGAGATATTTATATTGCTCAAATAATTGATGAGGAGATGACGGCAGATGATTCACGCTTACGATAAGGTTTATCTTGAAAAGGCAAGAACTACACTTGCCCGAATGCTTGACTTTGCAGTTTATGATTTAAAATATGATATAGAATATTTTTTTAATATGTTCATAGGTTCAGGCATTGCCGCAAGATTTGAAAAAGGCGATTTTCAGATTGTTGCCGGAAAATCCGGCGTTGAGCTTGCGTATGATGTTGCGGAATTTGCGGATAAAGATAAAAGAGATATAAAACCTGAGTATACTGCAAACAGAAGCGAAGAATACTGGACAGGATGGGCACTTGCCTATTTTCAATGGGAAACAGGACTTTCTTTTGCTGAAATAGTGAAATACGTTCCTATAAAAGATGTTATGTCTCTTTATAATCCATATCACGAAATGGATATAAGACAATTTACAGATAAGATGACCGAACTTTACAAATCTGCAAAGCCTGATACAAATTTAAAAATTATAAGAACCCGTTTAAACCTTACACAAAAAGAACTTTCCGATATTTCAGGAATTCCTGTTCGCACTATTCAACAATACGAGCAAAGACAAAAGAATATCAACAAGGCACAAACCGAATATCTTGTGATGCTGTCCAAGGCATTGTCCTGTAAGGTAGAAGATTTATTGGAATATGTGTGATTGGAGTTATAAAAATGGAAACATATATTTATAAGAATATTACGGAATTAAAAACACCGGTTGGATATTTTTATGTTTCAGATGGAAAAGAAAACATTCCTTTTTCTATCAGAAAAAACACTTTTGATGTTCCATACCATATTTACAACGATGATAACCATATAATCGGAGAATTGAATACAGAAACAAATTATGATTTGGTATTAGATGTAAATATATTAAAAACAGATTGTTATTACCATGTGGCATTTTCAAACGGAATGTTTTATTTCGGGGGTTCAGATGAGCACACCGAATCTATTGTTGCAACAGTAGATAAGTGGAGTATTGGAATTGGTTCATACAATCCAAATGACGATGAGGAATTAGAACAGGCAATTTTTTATACCGGAAAAGAAAAGGGCTGTATTCAATACCCACCGACTTTTGATGAAACAAAGTTCGTAAGATATATTGTTTCCTCTGCTTCTGAATCGACAGGCGGATTTGAATTTAAATTGTTAGATTATTCGTATCCGGAAATTGTTTTTAAAGTGGCATGGATAGAAAATAATAAGTATGACAAAGAAACATATGAAGATGCACTGGATTTTTGGCTTACATAAAAACTATAATTGGAGGTAAATTTAATGAATGAATTTCAGTGTATTTTTTGTGGTAAATCAATTAAAAAAGATGAGGAAAAAGTAACCTCTTTATTAATTACTACAAATTGGGAAAAAGAGGAAGAGCAAGAAGATCAGCAAGTGTTTTGTCATCTGAAATGTTTGAAGGAAAGATGTTATCAGCCAGAGAACATATATGTAGATATTTTATGATGTGTATTTTACCGTTTTTTCCGACAAATTGCAAGGCTTTTTTACTTTCCTAAAAACTGTGGCAATACACAGAATTATGGAAAGTGAAAAAATAAGGTGGTATAGCGAATGAGCAAATAATCATTCACTATACCGCTTTATTTAATACGGTTTAATTTTACAAATCAAAATATTCTCTGCATGCAGATAGGATTTTTTCCTGTGTTGAAATATCAGTTATTTTTCCTGCTAAATTTTGCAATCTGTTATGCGACACAGTTCTGATTTGCTGAACCATTGCAACGGATAATTTTGGTAAACCACTCACCTGAGTTGATAAAAGAACCTCAGTCGGATAAATCTTATCTGTTGGTTTTACACTTGACAGAGGAAGAACTGTTGAAACAGTAAGATTATGATTCACACTGTCCGTGGATATAATAAGCACAGGTCGTGTTCCTCTTTGTTCACTTCCGGTGGTAGGATCAAGATTGCAAAAATATATTTCCCATTTGTTTACCATTCGCCTGGCACCTCGCCATCTGCAAAAGCAAAATCTTCATCACATTTTGAAGTTCTGCTCATGAATGCTTTATCATTTGCGGCTTCTTTCATCATTGCATCATATTGTTTCTTTTTTGCTTGTGTGAGATAATCATCAACAGCCTGACGAATAGCAAAATTCACAGAAGGAATCTGATTGGACTTTGCAAGAGCTTTCAGCTCGTCAATAAAAGATACAGGCAGTGTTGCTGTAATTCTTGTTGTTTCCATAGAGTTCATCATTTTCATCACCTCACTATTAGTATATACTAAAGATGCGAATTTGTCAATATTATTATGATGAATTATTTGATGAAGTTTTATACATCATTATTTGCATCAA
>SVJK01000046.1 GCA_015069015.1 Oscillospiraceae bacterium | reverse complement strand
AATTGAGATACTGGGAACAATTCACAAAAAGAAGTGTAATTCCAAACAGCAATCAGTCTGAGCTGTATTTTGAAGAGCCCAATATAGAGCAATTTGTAGAGCGTCTTGAAACGCTTTACCCTGAAATCGAATATGTCAATCACCTGATGACGCACAGTTGGGGGCAAAAGGTAGTCAGATTCTATGATTTAGACGGAAATCTAATCGAAGTTGGAACACCTGTATAATTCAGTTCTGTGAATTCCAATTTGTTAAGTATCAAACCGGTGTACTTTTCTTCGGACTTAGCTACATATATTTACAATTTAGTCTTACTTAGACAAAAAAGAACGACTATTCTGATAGAACGGTCGTTCTTTTTTGTGTTTGTGCTAACATTTCCGAAAGTAAGTATGGTCACAGCAGGGCTGATTTCATTGCAAAATCGGAAATAGCTTTAAAAGAGACCAGCGAAACCGGCAAATGGCTTGAACTGCTTTACAAAACTAACTATATTGGTGAAGTAAAAATCCATAAATAAAACTTGTTCTTCTATTAGAATCTTATTAATTGCTTCCATCAAAACAGCCAAAAACAATTCCTGCAAATAATAGGGAATGATTATGCAAAATGTGATATAACTTTTATGAAAGGACATGAAATAATGGAGAGGATAGACGGACTTAAAATGTGCCCCTTGCGGTAAATTTCTGTTAAAATATACCCTATTCCCCGAAAAAAACAGAAAAAAGCACCAATCTTATATCAGGATTGATGCTTTTTTCAATTTTAATACTTTCAAATCTTTAATTGTCTCAGATTAAATCACTAATCATGCAATTATTTTTTTATAAATCTATAGAGAATTGTCATTGCTTCTGCTCTTGTTGCGCTGTTTTGCGGTGCAAGTTCAGATTCTGTCCTTCCGCTGATATATCCTTTTGCAACTGTCCAGGAAAGAGCATCCTTTGCAAAGGATGAAACATTTGCATAGTCACCATATGCTGAAATATCTTTTTTATCTGTCACAGACTGACCTTTGAGTGATGCATATCTATAGAGAATTGCTGCAATCTGTTCTCTTGTTATGAGGTCGTCGGGAGCAAATGTGTAGGAATTATAACCTGTTACAATTCCGTTTGCCGATGCCCAAGAAACCGCATTATCATACCATGAGCCTTTTGCTACATCTGAGAATCCTCCTGCATTTGCAACCTGAGGTTCTCCTTCGATTCTATAGAGAATTGTCACAAGCATTGCTCTTGAAAGGTTAACGTCCGGCCCGAACTGTCCCCATCCGAATCCTTCACAGTATTCTTTCTGATACATATATTTTATGGGTTCAAAATACCATGTTCCGGCTTTCACATCATTGAAAGGATTCTGCCATTCTTCTTTTTGAACAGGTTCATCCTTTTCTTCTTTCTCTATTGCCGTTTCGTCTATCCAGCCTGCATAGAGTGTAACATTCTTTTCTGCTTTGTAGGTAAGGGGGGCTTTGTCTGTGAGTTCTTCGTCAAAATACCATGCATCAAAGATATATCCTTCTTTTGCAGGAAGTTCAACTGCAAGAATCGCTCCTTTTTCTAACTTTACGGGAGCAAGTTCAGTTCCGCCGTTTGTTTCAAATTTGATGGTATAGGAAACTGTGCCGGATCCGCCACCGCCGCCTCCGCCTGATGTGGATGCAAAGGTATACCAGTTAACATTGATTTTAACATCGGAAGCAGGCATTACAAAAGTTGTTGTTTCGCTATAGGAATTGTCAAGATTTACACCATAGGCTTTCCAACGGTTAAACTCAGCTCTTGGTCTCTCGCCTGCGCTGATGGTTACAGTCTCACCTGCATAATACTCACCTGCGCCTGAATTTTCAGCATAACTTCCGTTTATTTCAACTGTATATTTCGGAATAACATACCAGTTTGCAGTAAATGTTTTGGGAGTTGTGTCCATTGTGAAGGTAATGGTCTGAGAGCTGAGTTCTTCTTCTGTAAGTTCAATTCCTTCAACTGTCCATCCGAGGAATTCATATCCCACCATTTCACCGGCATCAACTGTTACTTCTTCACCGTCATAATAAAGTCCTGTGCCGGGATTTTGTGCAAAACTATCTATAACTTCAACTTCATATGTGGGGATATATTCCCAGTTTGCAGTAAATGATTTTGCTCCTGCATCCATTGTGAAGGTGATGGTTTTTGCCATATTATCTTCAACTTCCATTCCTTCAACTGTCCAGCCTGTAAATTTATATCCTTCTCTTCTGCCTGCATCAACTGTTACAACATCTCCCACGGAATATTCATCATCACCTGAAACATCTGCGAAACTTTCTGTAACAGTAACAGCATATGTAACAGTGTCGGGCATAAGTTCAAATTCCTTGTATGCCATACCGTTTGCAGAATATACATATGCAGTAACGCCTGAAACGCTCATAGCATCGTCAGTTACTGGTTCACCGTCTTTTTCAAATTTGAAATCAACTCCGGGGAAAGCCTCTTTTACATCAGCGATAGTTGCCTTTGAAGGAGTTTTTATGCTTTCACCTTCAATTGTGATGTAGTCATCGGGATTTTCGTCTTCTAAACTAACGTTATATTCATCTGCAATATGAGTGTCAAGTACAGAAGTTTCATACATTTTGAGATTGTCAAGATATACTGTTCTTCCAGCGGATTCTGCAACGTCAAGCCAGAGTTTATGATATTTCCATGCAGATGCAGGTTTAATGTTGGATGTTCTCATTCCATTTGCAACAAGTTCACCGTTAACCCAGATATACACAGGAGCACCGGATGATGATGCACTTGCATCGGTAAAGTCTACAGCAGTTGCAATATGATACCATTTGCCGACTTCAAGCTGACTGTCGGGAACTGCAGTGCCTCTGGAGTAGTTACCTCCGCCAACTTCACCATAGCCCCAACGTGTGCCCACTTCAAGGCTTCCGCTTTTATTAATCGAAACAATGTTGAATGCACTGTCGTTTTCACCCATACCAAAGCCTACAAAACCGCCTTCATATTTGATGACAAACTCTGACCACAAAACATTGCAGGATGCATATGTGTTAGGAAGGGTGCCTGCAAGGAGTCTTGCTCTCACATAATACTTATCACCTGCTGTGTCGACAGGGATTTTGAGTACCTTTCCGCTTCTTTCAGAAACTGTGGTCACTTCGTTTCCGCTTGTTGCTCCCATCCAGTTAAAGGAGACCGCTGTGCCATCGCTACCTAAATCTGCGGTTCCTGTTTCCCAGTTGTCAAAATTCACGTCCGCATAGTTTACTGTAACCTCAGCAGTATCTGCCATTGCACCAATTGTAGCCATAACTGATACAAGCATTGTAAAGGTTACAAAAAGTGCCAGAAATCTTTTTTTCATTTTAATACCTCCCAAATTGTTTATTATTACTTTCTTTTATCAAGATTTTGCAAATATATTTACACCGGACAGGGGTTTCAAATTTTTGGAATCCTGCCAGATAAATACCTTATATTCTTCACCGGATGAGGCAATTGAATTATCAATTCCGGTAATTTTGGACCTGCCTTTCGGAATCGTAACTTTTTTCGGAATTGTCACTTCTTTGAGTTCTGTATCATCATATACAGCAACCAGAATCTCCGCATCAATCGCATTTCCGGAATTATTTATACAATCAATACTGAATGTATCTCCGGTTTGAGTAAGGCTTTCTCTCACAAGAGAGCACTCAAAATCTGTAATAACTTCATATGATGAATACGCTCTGCCATTATCTGAATTGAGGAAAAGAGTTGAGCCCGACAATACAATATCTGTGTCTGAAAGAAGTCTTCCGTCTTTTATAAGTTTAACTTTTAAGGGCGAAACTATTTCAGATATTTCGGATACTTTTGTGCCCCTTTTAACATATACCCTTCCGGTCTCTTCATAATATGAGTCTTCGGGGATTGCTGTTTGCGCAAACTCCTCCACGGCGTGATTGTCAACCGTTGTGGTTTCATATAATCTCAGATTGTCAATATAAACTGTTCTTCCTTCACTTTCTGCAGTATCTATCCACATTTTATGATATTCCCATGCTGCTGACGGATTCATACCGGCATATGTTCCGCCGTTTTCTATAAGTTCTCCGTTAAGCCACACATAAAGAGGTGCACCATTTGATTGAGCTTTTTTATCTGCAAAATCGAGAGCAATGACAAAGTGATACCATTTGCCAAGTTCCAGAGTTTCATCTCCGATAGACTGACCGGGAGTATAATTACCGCCGCCGACTTCTCCATAACCCCATTTCGTGAATTTCTCAATTTCACCATTTTTGTTAATGTTAATAAGACCTGTTGCACTGGTATTTTCACCAAATCCAAAGCCTGCGAATCCGCCTTCGTATTTAATTGAAAACTCGGTCCACAAAACTTCGCATGTTTCATATGTCCTGGGAAGTGAACCCGAAAGGAATCTGGCTCTCACATAATAATTTTGATCGGATGTAGTTCCAACAGGGATTTTCAGAACTTTTCCATCTTTTTCGGGAACCTGAACTACGGAATTTGTCTGTCTTTTTCCCGCCCAACTAATGGCGATGGGGCTTCCCAAGCTGTCTAAATTGTGCGCTCCGTATGTCCAGTTGTCAAAGTTGACATCAATAAAGTTTCTTCCCTTCCACCTTGCAGTAAGTTTCACAATGCCTGAAGATGCAGTAAATGTCTGAACAGGATTTGTGGGATCGGAAAGGGTTATGCCCTCTGCTTCCCAGTGACTGAAAGTGGTGTCAGTTCTTTGTCCGGCATATACTGTTACAGTTTCTCCGGGGGCATATTCGCCTGCACCGTATGCTCCTGTTCCAACGTTATTCAAAATAACTCCCGAACTGTTTTTGAGAGTCCATGAATTCATATCGGTAAGAACATCTGTTTTAACGTTTGTTGTTCCGTCTGTAAGGGGAACAAATTCAACTGCAATGTTAACCTTTGAAATGCTGTCAGAATGAATTGCAAGTTTTCTTGTGCCTTCTCTTGTTTGCTGAATTTCAGGATTGGGTGATCCGGGCAATGGATCTGCCGCCATTTCTGTGAATACAAGAGAAGAATCATCAGATATTAATCTTGCCTGAATCTGTTTGCCCCACTGACTTAGTGTGGCAGTTTTTCCGTCTTCTGATATTTCTATTTCAGCACCTGTGTGCATGAACCAATAGAACATGGAATCGCCATCTGCAATTTCAATTCTGTCCTGAACCGTAACTTTTT
The DNA here is from genome assembly GCA_015069015.1 of Oscillospiraceae bacterium. GTDB lineage: Bacteria > Bacillota > Clostridia > UMGS1810 > UMGS1810 > RGIG1828. The sequence continues at coordinate 13,763 of SVJK01000046.1, read as the reverse complement.
GAGAAATACGGTCTATTTTCATGCCTCTGTGCCAAAGAGATGCACCTTTGTCATCAAGCTGGTCGGTGAAATCATATACCGCATAGGCACTGATATCATTTGAATCGTTTCTCAAAAGTTTTCCGCAGGCATAGGGGTCATGGTCGTGGTCGTCACCTTCTGTCAGGATGATTGTGTTGTGACCTTCGGCACGGCAAATGTAGTAGTCACAGAAACTGTTTCCGGTGTTATAGTAGGTCTGACTTTCACCGCCATAATCTATCGCCCAGCGATTGCCAAGCATATCAAGAACGAATGTTCCGTCAAAATCCTGCATTGCACCGACGGCTTTTTTACGATAGCCAACATACATTGCCGCCCAGGAATCATTTTTCCCGTTTCCGCCTTTTGTTACATATACGTTCGTTGCTCCCCTTGAAATATATTCATAGGGAAGTTTGGCATCTGTGTGGGAAATTGACGAATCATACCATATTATATCTTTAAAATGAGGAGCAATGAAATTTGCACCAAGCTGGTCATTTATTCTGAAATCAACATAGGCACTTTTGCCCGTGAGATATCCAAAAAGCGTGAATTCGGGAGAATCCATGAACGCACTTCCGCAGGTATCAAAGTTGAAGGGACCGGCAGGTCCGGTCAGTTGCTGTACCCATTCGAAAGTAACAGAGAGTCCCGGCGCTTTTGAAATGTTATAGTCTGTGCCAAGGGCAGAATTCATACATGCCACATAGTTTCCTATGTATTCCATGGCAAAACGCCAGTAACTGTAACCATCCAGAAATCCGCCGTCGGGAAGATAGGAATCGAGAAGGTCTTTGAGCCTGTCCATACCCTCTGTTATAACTTTTCCCGCATCGGTAAAATCTCCAAGGTCTTCATCGCCTATGGCAAGGGCTGCCATGGTTGTTCCGCCAACGCAGACTGCAATCCAGTTGTTGGGGTATGCCCCTGTGGACTTTGAACTCCAGTGGTATGTTCTGTTTCTTTCTTCCTCGTTATAGTCTTTCATAACGGGTTTTAAGGCAAATTCCACAAGTGCGGTCTTTATTATGCTTTTCTGACTATCGGAAAGTTTATCATAGCACCAGTCATAGCCAAGGGCAACGGCTGCTGACATTTTTCCCACATCAAGGAAATGTTTTTCGTTCCAGTCAGGGAATGTGCAGACAGTCATAAGGATGTCTGTAACTTTGTCCGAATATTTTGTTTCGCCTGTCAGAAGATATGCAAAAGCAATATTCTGAACATATTTCATTACTCTCTCTGATACAGAAAGAAGTCTTATTCCGTCGGGGATTTCATATTCTATCGGATCCTGTGCCAATTCTGAAATGTTTGAATCAGCATAGGAAATAACAGTTGATGCCCATAATTTGTAGGGATTGTGTTTGACTCTTTCCCTCAGATCTTCCACATCAAAGTTTTCGTTTAAAAAGAGTCTGGGGTGGTCATTTTCGGGGTTTTGGGATTTCAGTTTTACCAAAACGTCAGACGGAAGCGGAATCGCACCATATACAACTTCTCTGAGTTTCCTTGTTATATCACTGAACTGTGCACGGCTGTTCCAGTCAACCTCTGCAAAGTTTCCTGCAAAAAAGAGACCGCAGGAATCATTTTCATATCCAATGTTCAAGGCATCGCAAAAATCAGTTGCCGAAACATAGAGATGTCCATATTTTGTATAACTTCCGTCACCTGATGTGAATGTTACCGTTTTATCTCCCGATTTAACCGTTGCTGTGTTTTCATTTCCTGAATATTCAAGTTTCAGAGCATTTGCAAAGAAATCTACAGGTACCATAAACACAGAGTCTGAAAATTCAGGAACAACGTTTATATTGTCATCGTCAATGATTCTTACATATCCGTCAACTCTCGCTCTTGGTGAGCCTGCATACATATAAACTTCAGACTCAGCAGCCGTATATGCTTCAATTTCATATATCTGATAGGTACATTCGCCCTGAGTTCCCCTGTCCTCTGTTCCTTTGAATGTAATTTCAATTGTATCGCCAAAAGCTTGGGGGACAACGTTCAGCACAGTATCAGAAACTCCTGTTACATCAAGGGCTTCAAGGCTTTGTCCGCTTATGACTTCGGTTAAGTCTGTTCCTGTCCCAATCCTTACGCTGACCTCATCGGAACATACGCCATAACTTGAAAGATATCTTTCGAAAATCTTGATTTGTCCTATGGGACATATGATATCAAGTTTTATGGTTACCACAAGGTCTGTGTTGTCATCTTTTGAATTTGCTGATTTATAATAATCATCGCCCGAAAAAGAGCCGTCAACCATTTTTTCAGGAGCATGAACAGTTGCATTGCTTGGGGAAATTGATGCCGTCACAGATGATGTGTGAGAGGCTAAAATGTTTCCGTCTATCTTAACTTCTTCATAGGCTTCAATTTCATATATTTCATATTGGGAATCTGAAGATGGTTTCCCTATCTTTCCACCTTTGAAAGTGATTTTGATTATGTCACCCTCATAATCCCTGTCAAAAGTGAAGTGAGACGCTTTTGCAACGCCTGTTCCTCCGCTTGAAAGGGCAAGATTTTCTCCTGCAACCTTCATTGAAGAAGATGTTCCGATTTCAATTTTGACAGAATCGGTACAGGTCTGGTTCATAAATCTTTCATATATAGTCACAGCATTAATCTTGTGGATTGATGAAAGATTGAAAGTTACGACAAGGTCTTTATTTCTGTCTTTTGTATTGTCAGTCTTAAAATAGTTATCCCCTGTGAGAGATGAATCTATAAGTTTTTCGGCAGGATGATATGTTGAACTCCTTGTGGGAATTGATGTTTCGATTGATGAAACAACTCCGTCATACGCCAAAATATTTATTCCTTCAATCTCCTTTGTTGCCGCATAAGAGGTCATAGGTAGAGAAAACAACAAAGATGAAATCATCAAAAATGTAAGTGTTAAAGATAATAGTCTTCTTTTCATTTTACCTCCCGATATTTTTTCATAAATCTTTTTTAACTGCATAGGAAACTTCGTTTCTATACAGTAAAAACTTATTATATTGCCATAATTGCAAATTGTCATCTTTGGAACTGACTGCATGGACTCACAGGCTTCAGGCAAGTGTCACTGTTCCACAAAAAAACTTTGTATATCTCTTCATTGTCAATAAAGGAAATGTCTCCTGATTCAATCTCGCTTTTTCCGGGCGAAACTGTAACCTTTTTAAACTCCGAAATTTCTTTGAGTTCATCATCTTCATAGACTGCCACAAAAAATATGGATTCTTGTTCCTTCCCGGAAAGATTAATGCATTCTATATAAAAACTGTCATCGACGTAGTATATACTGTCATCCAAAAGTTCACACACACTCACGCAAGATGCTTCATATTGCCAGAAACCTATGCCGCTTGCACCACTGATGCTGATGACATCCGAGTCTTTAATTACTGCATTATCAGGAAGAGGCACTCCGACTCTGGTCACCACCACTGAATTTTCAGGAAACTTTTTTGAAAAGTCTGAAACAACAGTGCCGCTATGCATATATATTTTTTCGTGTTCTTCAATATATTCGCCGTCAGTTATTTCCGGCTTTGAAAAGTCATTGGATGCATGATTGTCAAGTTCAAAGGTGTAGTAGCCTTTGAGGTTGTCAAGATAAACTGTGGAACTACCGCTTTGTGGTTTATCTACGTAAAGTCTGTAATGGCAAAAATGATTGACATTATCCTGGGCTGTTTTAAACGCTGTGCTATAGTCTGTGCCATTTATGATTTTTTCTCCGTTGACCCATGCATAGAGAAGGCCACCGTCTCCTTTGGGAGCATTTATGCAATCCATTGCCCAGACAATGTGATACCATTTTCCGAGTTCAAGTTGATACATATCAGCCTTGTCACCTCTCGACGGTCTCAGGCAGGCATTTCTGTCAAATCGTCTCACTGCACCGTCACTGCTGATGCACACGGGAGAAAGCCCAAGAGCATGGTCATAGCCAACAGCGGTAAAGCCGCCTTCAAATTTTACAGAAAACTCTCCCCACACCACCTTGTCGGTGGGGAACGCCTGATAATTATCTCCCGAACTTATATATGCCTGTGCATATTCATCACAAGTGCTGTCCATTGTGAGGGTGAGACTCTTGCTTACTCTTGCGTTGTCAGTAGAAATTTGGGCATTTGCATAAGAAATATCATTTTCCCAGTTGACATTTAAGTCGGAGCCGTCCGAATTTATAAAATCATCATGAGAAGTCCAGTTGTCAAAATTTATATCAAAAAAGTTTTTGCCTTTCCATTTTGCCACAAACTTAACGCTGCCCTCCGGCATAATAAAGGTCTGCACGGGACTGCTTGAATCGGCTATATCTATCCCATCCACAGTCCAACCGGCAAACACGCCGTCAGGTCTTTGCCCCGCATCAACTGTGACAGTTGCACCTTTCGGATACTCCCCTGCACCGTTTGTGCTACTGTAACTTCCAATTACGGAAACTGCACTGCCCTTGAGCGTCCAGTCAGACATGGAAGTGAAACTTTCGGTTAAAACCTTGTCACCATCAAAATATGGCACGAATTCTACTGCCATATTAACCTTTGTAACAGAATCTGAATGTACAGTCAGTTTTCTTGTTCCCACTCTTGATGCCTGAATTTCAGGGTTTGGCGATGTGGGAAGCGGATCGGGACTCATAACTGTAAAGACAAGGGATTCATCATCTGTAATAAGACTTGCCTTAATCTTGTCCGAGCCAAGGGTGAGTATTGCACTCTTGCCGTCATCTGTTATTTCAATGCCGGCTTTTGTGTGCATAAACCAGTAGAAGGGGTGGGATTCATTTAATGTAAGTTCATCTTGTATGGTAATCTTATTCATTGCCCTGTCTAATTTCATACCCCTTACCCAACTTTTTGCACCATAGTCATCAAGTTGGTCGGTAAAATCGTAGACTGCAAAGCCCATACGGTCATTGCTCATTGAATTTATAAGTGTGGCGCAGGCATCAGAATCGTGACCGGTATCTTCGGTTTCACTTATGATAATTGTGTTATGTCCCTCGGGACGGCATATATAATAATCGGTATATTTGTAGCCTGTACTATGATAGGTCTGTCCCTCGGTGCCATAGTCAAGAGCCCAGCGCTTTCCATTCATATCAAACACAAAAGTTCCGTCAAAATCCTGCATTGCTCTGACAGCCTTTTTCCGATATCCTCCATACATTGCCATCCATGTGTCTGAATCGTCAGAGCCTGTTTTTAAAACAGAAATGTTTGTTGCTCCTTTAGAATGATAGTCAAGGGGAAGTTCAAACTTTTCGTAATCTTCTCCGTCATACCAGAGTATATCTTTAAAGGTAGGTATAGCAGAATGTTTTTCTATTTGGTGATTTATTCTGTGATTTATAAGTTCCTTTTTACCGGTCAGTTCTCCAAAAAGAAGAAATTCCGGCGAATCCACATATATAGGCGAACTTGAATCAATGTTAAAAAGTCCCTTGGGTCCCTCAATCTGCGAGAGCCATTCAAAGGTAACATTGAAGCCCGGCGAGTTGGAAAGTCCATAGTCTGTACCGAGAGCTGTGAGCATTGAACCCAGGCCATATCCCATATAATCCATTGCATAGTCCCAATAGTTGGGGCCGTCAAGAAAGCCTCCGTCGGGAAGATAGGAATCTGCAAGGTCTTTAAACCGCTTCATACCTTCTGTTACAACCTTTCCCGCATCAGTAAAATCTCCAAGGTCTTCATCTCCTATGGCAAGGACTGCCATATTTGTGCCTCCTGTGCAGATGGATATCCAGTTGTTGGGGTATGCTCCGGTGGACTTTGAACTCCATCTGTAGGTTCTCACTCTTGATGGAACTTCATTATAGTCATCCATAACGGGCCTTAGTGCATAATTTATAAGGACATTTTTAACGGTTTCTCTCTGATTTTCAGTAAAACTGTCATAGCACCAGTCATAGCCAAGAGCCACTGCTGCCGACATTTCGCCAACATCAAGGAAGTGCCTTGAGTTCCAGTCAGGAAATGCACAAACTGTCATTACTGCTTCTACAACCTTTTGGGCATACTTTGCATCACCTGTCATAAGATATGCAAAACCGATATTTTCCACATCCTGCAAAACTCTGCGACTCACGTTCAAAAGTCTTACACCATCGGGAATTTCATACACAATGGGTTTTGTTGTCATTTGGGTGATATTTTCCTCGGCTTTAGCAATAATTCCATCAGCCCAGGATTTGTAAGGCTCATACTTTATTTTTCGTCTGAGTTCTCTTATGCCGTCGTCACCTGACACCAAAAGCCTTGGATGGGCATTTTTCGGATTCATAATTTTAATCTGTTCTATGACCTGCTCGGGAGTCGGCTCAGTTTCATATATAACATCTCTAAGATACCGGGAAATTGACAAAAATTCTTCCTTGTCATTCCAGTCAATGTCTGCATACTCTCCGGCAAAAAAAATACCGTTTTTTTCTTCATCGCATTTTATGCCGAAAATTTCACAGGTCAATGATGCAGGGATGTAGAGATGATCGTTTGAAAGGTATGTTCCGTCTGATTCATCAAGAGTGTGAGTCTTTCCGTCATATGAAAGATCAATTTCAAAACCATTGATTTTATAATCAATGCCAAGAGCATCAAGGAAAAACTCTGAAGGCACCATAATCACACCATTTTTAAACTTCGGTGTCACTTTCGGGTTGCTTTCGTCCATAAGGCAGACTGTTCCCCCTATTCTTGCTCTGGGGCTGCCTTCATACATAATAACTTCCCGTTCAGAGACACAATATGCCTCGATTTCATATATCTCATACTGGGAATATTTTTCATCCCTTCCGCCTTTTCCCCCTTTGAAGGTTATCCTTATGGTGTCACCCTTTACGGAAGAGTCAAATACAAAATATGTGGCTACAGTACCTGATGTTTGTGTCAAAGAGCCTGATGCGGCAAGTTTCATTTCCTCCTGCGTACCCACTTCTATTGTTACAAGATCTGTGCAAACACTTCCATAGGCAACTCTTTCAAAAATCCGTATTTCTGCCAGATTCTGCAAAGAAGAAAGAGAGAGTGTCACAACAAGGTCATTTGTGCGGTCTTTCACATTATCGGTTTTAAAGTAGTCATCACCTGTAATTGAGCCGTCAATCATGGCTTTTGCAGGATGCACGCTTGTATTTCTTGATGGTATTGATGTTGTTATGGAAGAAACCATACCGCTTTGAATCAGTATATTTTCTTCCAAATACAAATCCTCTGCCAAAGAGATGACGGGGAAAACAGTGCAAAGGACTGTGGTCAGTATTGTCACTATTAATATAAGGGACTCTATTCTCCTTTGCATCCGAGACACCTCCTGAACACTTCATTTTTGCACTTTATTTTTATATGCTTCTTTTTTGAAACAAGTTTTTATTTCAAAAAAGAAATATATAAATCATACAGCAGTTTACCATATGTTTCTGATTTTGCAATCCTTTGCCAAAGCCCGGATAAAACCGGGCTTTGGTAAAAGATGTTGTCGGGTTATGTTATCCGACTAATACTTAGTTTTTATTTTGTGATTTCCTGAGAAACAAAGAGTGGTTTTGCATTATCCATACTATCCCATAAAAATGCTTTGTATGTCCAGTTTGCATTGTAGAGACTTGCGGTTTCTGTACAAGAGATAGTGTTTACACCCTTGGAGATGGTTACGTCTTTAACAGTTGTAAGTTTAACCAATTCGTCATCTTCATAAGCTGCAATAAAGAACTTACCGGTAATTTCTTCATCTCCTGCGTTACAGCAGTTGATATAATAACTGATGATTGTGTTATCCCAATCGTAATACCAGAAATCTATCTCAGGAACAAATCCGGTACCTTCCACTTCTTCAACATATGTTCCAAAAGCTTCAATTTCGTAAATCTGATAGTCAGACTCTGCTACGTTACTGCCATTATCATTAAACCTATCTTCTCTGTGAGTTCCTGCTATGAATGTGTAAACAATTGTGTCGCCTTCTGTTGCATCAAAATCATATGTGGTTTCAACAGCACTGCCGCCGCTTCCCTGGGTAACAGGCTGGCTATCTACAACCTTTGTGAGGCTACCGTTCTTTCCGATTTCAACAGTAACTGTAAGATCCTGGTCATCCATATATCTTTCTGTGAAAATTACAGACGAAATCTCGTATACAGCATCAAGAGAAGCAACTACCTTGAGACCATCCTTTTCAGCATCAATTTTGTGAGACTTATACATACTGTCACCGGTTTTTGAGCCATCTGCCATTGCGCTTACGGGATGATAGTGTTCATTTCTGGTGCGGATGCTTGCTGTTATGGTATTAAGACCTTCACGCATTACATTTATCGGAGGATATACAATTTCATCCACCAAACTATAGTATTTAAATCCGATAGCATTATCTGCTTTCACATAAAGTGATGAGCCAACTGCAAGATCGTTATCCTCCAAAGCTGCACCATCTTTAACAAAGGTGTAGTTATCAGCTGCAATGAGTTCCTTTACGTCTGTTACAGTTGCAGTTGCAGAAACCTGTATCTGTTCACCTAAGGTTACAAGTGAATCATCAAATGTTACGTCTACGTCAAAATCTGTTGCTGCATGGTTATCAAGAGTTGCAGATTCATACACTTTGAGATTGTCAATGTATGCGGTTCTTCCTTCAGCCTCTGCTACATCAAAGTATAATTTGTGATATACCCATTGTTGACTTGGTGTAATATTAGTATTTTTTATACCGTTTCCAACCAGTTCACCGTTTATCCATATATATGTGGGAACGCCGGATGATGCCGCTTCGTCTGTAAAGTCAGCTGCCACTACGATATGATACCATTTGCCGACTTCAAGTTGGCTGCCGGGGACTGATGTTCCGCGGTTAAAACTGGTTCCGCCAACTTCGCCGTAGCCCCAACGTGTGCCCACTTCAATATTACCGCTTTTGTTGATAAAGGCAAGATTGTATGCATTATTTCCTTCACCAAAACCAAAGCCTACAAATCCACCTTCATATTTGATGGAATATTCTGTCCAGAGGACATCACAATCGGCATAGGTTGAGGGAAGTGAACCTGACATTACTCTTGCACGGACATAGTAGTTTCCGCCTGATGTCCCAATGGGGAATTTAAGAACACTTCCGTTCTTTTCAGGAACCGTTGCAACACTATGTTGGGTTTTTTCGCCTGCCCACTGATTATCAGCAATAATCTTGACATTATTAACGTCTATACCATGGGTTGAGTTTGTCCAGTTGTCAAAGTTCATATCAACATATTTTTTTGTGATAATCTGTGTAGTTTCTGTTGCGATTTCATATGTTCTGAAGCCCTTGCCGTTTGCATAGGGAGCATAAACTTCAGCACCAAGAACATTTTCCTCTGCACCAAGAACTGTTCCGTCTTTTACAAATGCAAGTTTGTCGCCGTTTGTAAGTGCACCTTTAACAGTTGTAACGGTTGCATTTTCAGCACCGGTAATGTAGCCTGCCACAAGACCGATTCCATCGGATGAGTTTTCATCTGATACAGCAGAATTTTCGGGGTGAGAATCTATGGCTGCTGTTATATATGAACGGTAATTGTCTAAATATACTGTAGATGCCGTTTCAGCACCATGGACTAATTTCAGGTCTACATAAACAAATCCTTTGGATCCCTGAAGACGGCTATTGGGAGTAGCAGCATTTATAATTTTTTCGCCATTAATCCAGATGGTGATAGCACCGTTTGTATTTGCAGTATAGTCAAGAGCCGAAACTATGTGATACCATTTGCCAAGCTCAAGGTCATATCCTGTGTCTGTACCTGCCGCATCTGCCGGTCTCTTATGAACATTATATCCGCCTGTTCTTACACTACCGTCATCATCAATCCAGACCGGAGGTGACGCCTGGTCATGCTCCCAGGCAAATCTTGTGAATGCACCTTCATATTTGATGCTTATTTCTCCCCAGAGAACACCGGTAGAAGAAAGACTTGCATAACTTTGTGTATGCTCGTTTCTGCATCTTGTATAAAAAAAGTCAGTTCCCACTGGTACTTCATACTTTGCTACCTTAGTGTTCAGCATAGTGTCGTCGATGTATGTACATCCACCGGGATTCCAGGAAGTGTCGTTATCCATATCAGTATCGATAAATGACTTAACAACTTCCGCATCTGCTCCTGCGGTAAGTCCTGCAAACATTGTTGAAACCATCATAACTGTTAGGAGTACCGCTAAAAATCTTCTTTTCATTACTAATTCCTCCTTACCCCACAGGGTTTTTTTATTTTTAAGACCTTTGGTCTTTAAAACATTTTCTCCTTCACCCTCTGAATTCAAACTTTTCAAAGGGTGAAGGCTTTTATTATGCAAGAAATTACAATGATGCTTTTTTACAGGATGTATTATAAAAGTTTATATCGGCTTAACCGATTGTTTCAGCAATCATCAAAGGTTTGAGTCCGCCGAGAGAATCCATTACAAATGCTTTGTAGGTTCTGCCCTCTTGCTTGATGCCTTCAACAGACATTGAATATTGAGCAATAACTGAACCTGCAGGAATTGTCATTTCTCTTGCTTTGCAAACTGCAACCATTTTGTTGCCTTCATATGCAGCGATGAGTGTGCTTGCTTTGATATCTTCTTCTGTTGCATTTGAATATGCTACTACAACAGAATTTGTTGTTTCTTCCCAGTATGAGTATTCGGGAACAATACCTGTATCTTCAATATCGCCGCTTCTTGAACCATACACTTCAATTTCGGAAATCTGATAACTTGATTCTGCGCCGTCATAGTCACCTGCGTTTTCAAACACAAGCATTACAGCATCGGCATCTGTCCATGGAACATTTATGGATGTTTCAAGGGCTTTTCCGGTATATGCTCCGGGTGTGAGTGTAACATCTGAAACAAGTTCTTCAAATTCGCCGTTCAATCCTGCAAAGACTGAAACCGATACAGGATTCTGACCAAGTCTTCTTTCAAAGAGTTTGAGGTTTGCAATGTTGTACACACCATCAAATGTGAGAAGAACTTTTAAAGGATTCATATCATAATCATGATTTGATTTGTAGAGGCTGTCGTCTGTTCCTCCAAATGATGAACTGTATTCTCTGTTTCCGTTAATCATTCCTGAAACGGGGTGAGCACCTGCTCTTGTGGGAATGTTTGTTGTGATGGAGGTTATGGAACTTTCGCCAACGGGTCCTGAAATTTTATCAAAAACAGGGAAGTCGCCCGCTTTTGTTCCTGCCGCTTCAATTTCATAAATCTGATATTTCTGTTCCTGTCCATCGGGACCTGTACCCTTGAATGTGAGACGAATTGTGTCAGCTTCGGTATCTGCAAAAGAGATTACAGTGGGAGTACCTGTTGTGTGTGTTGTACCAACTGTCAAGGGGACTTCGGTTGCAACATTTGTGTATACACTGTTTTTACCAAGGTCAACTGTTACATTGAGTGCAGAGCCTGTCAGATACTTTTCATATACTATTACATTTTCAAGTGTATAGTATGCATCAAGATTGATTGTAACAACAAGATCATCTGTTACATTATTTTTTGATTTATAAAGATCCTCGTCCACAGATGAAGACATTCCGTTGTTAACCATACCGGCTATAGGATGATGTGTCGCATTTGATGACTCGATGGATGTTAAAATTGATGTTACTGCACTTTCGCCAATGGGACCAAGAATGTCTTTTGCTTTGTCCTGAGTCTTTATGCCGTATGCTTCAAGTTCCCAGATCTGATAGGTCCCCTGATTTTCTCCCTGAGAGGTTCCTGTGAATGTGAGACGAATTGTGTCTGCTTCTCTGGTCTGAATTGGAAATTCAGTTTTGCACACAAGACCGGAAGCATTGAGCAGAGCATTGTCAACAACAGTTGTGAACACGTTCTTTTTGCCAAGTTCAATTGTTACATTTCTCTGTCCTGTCAGATATCTTTCATAAACAGTAACAGATGAAATATCGTAGTATGCATCGAGAGGTATTGTTACAACAAGGGGAGTTTCTGTTCCTGTATAGTTTGCTTTGAAGTAGTCATCACCTGAGAAAGAATTATCGAACATTCTTTCAATGGGATGGTATGTTGCATTTGCGGTAGCAATTGATGTTGTAGGTTTAAGTGCATGCTTTTTGAGAATTTCAACAGGAACATCCTGATCCAGAACTGTATACTCTTTATATGCATAGCCATTGGGTGCCCATGCAGTGAGAGTTGCATCAGCAGCGGATTCTTCATCTGCTTTGTCAGCCATGAATGTTACGCCTGAAAACGCATCTTTTATGTCACCAACAGTCTTACCTTTTGCAACAATCTGATTTTCAAAAACATAAATTCCGTCATCTTCATCAAGGTCTGTGGGTTCAAACTTCCAAGCATCTGCAGCATGTGTGTCATTTACAGCAGAACCTGTTGAATATGCCTTAACGTTGTCAATATATACATTTGTTCCTGCCTGGGGAGTTTCAACAAAGAATCTGTAGTATTTCCAGTAGGGATTGCCGCCTTCTGCCTGAACTTTAAACTGAGAGTTATAATCTGTTCCGTTGAACACCTTTTCTCCGTTTACCCATACATAAATTCTTCCGCCGTCACCATTGGGAGCATTTACTGTATCCATTAAAACAACAATGTGATACCATTTGTTAAGTTCAAGCTGATATCCGCCGGAAACTATGTCAGAGCCTCCGCCGTTACTTGCACGGCCTCTGTTTGCCAATTTTTTGATTACACCGTTTTCGTTAATAAAAATTGGTGAAAAACCATTTTCGTGGTCATAGCCAACTCCGGAAAAGCCGCCTTCAAATTTAACCGACCATTCCATCCATTGTGACTCATTTCTTGTGAAATAGTCACGGTCTGTGAGATTGTGACGAAGCTGAACCCAACCGTTTTCAGAACTGCTGTCAAATTTCAGAACTTTGTCACCTTTGTCGGCATCTGTTACAACAACGGGTGTTGTGTCATTATGGAATGACCATACAAAACTGTTGTCATTTTTGTCAGTTGACTCTATCGATTCCCAATCGTTAAAATCAAGATCAATGAAGTTTCCGACAACTGACGCTGTGTCTGCAAATGCAGTGATTCCTGCAAACATTGTAGAGAGCATTGCACCTGCAAGGAGAATTGATAAAAATCTTCTTTTCATTATTAATTCCTCCTGTCCACATAAAGTGGGTTTTTATTTTAAACCTTTATGGCTCTCTGCTCAGCACACAAAGATTTTAAAATACTTTCTTATAATCTATGTAAATGTTATTTGTTTTCTGATATATGTGCATCCCTTATCAAAAACGTCCATATATCGGTTTTTTGCCCCCGTGGAATGCTTAATTTTTGTTATACTTTGGAGGACTTGGGTTCCGATTAATCGTAATCTGTTTTTCGTTAAAATCTATATTATTTTGCTTTTCGCTATTTAATAACGTAGGAATTAGGGATTAGGAAATAGGGAATAGGAATAGGATTCTATCACTATTTCAGCATTTCTCACATCCACAAATTCCCGTTTTTGGCTTTCCTCAGGTAAACTGATTAAATAAGAGATTGTAGGGTGCAGCCTTTAGGATGCACCGAAAATACTGCATTTACTGTTCGCCGGAAACCGCCGAACCCTACAATGCATGGAATAGCCATTGGTTAGTGCAGTAAGACTTGAACACCTATTGGTTTTAGCAGGGCAATTTTCCCTAAAACTGTGTCAAACCCCTTGATAATACGGAAGTATTCCCTGCGAGCTTTTCCTTGTTTTAGAAA
>SVJK01000045.1 GCA_015069015.1 Oscillospiraceae bacterium | reverse complement strand
GAAAGCTCACTGCCGCCGAAAATGAAAGAACGCTCATTATAAGCAAACGAAAGGAAGCTCAAACCGCTCTGAACATTCTTAGGGAAAATAAGACTCCCATAACAGATTTTGATGAAAGCTTGTTCTTAGGTTTAATTGAAAACGTCACAGTCACAACAGACAAAAAGCTGATTTTTAATTTCAAGGATGGCTCGGTGCAAGAGATTAATATTTAAATGTACAAAGAAAGCATGTTATAGGACATTTTCTTCCCTAAAACATGCTTTTTTATTATTTCAACAAATTTTCAAATAGATATTACCTTCAGAAAATCTATACCTAATCGTGTAATATGAAATGAATCAGATTTATTTATCTTCTTAATCTTGGTCCTGCTTATAGAAATTGTTTTTGGATTTTTCTTTTTATTTTCTTTAGCAACTTCTTCTAAATGACTCACTATATAATCAAGATTTTCGTCGCGATACTCATCGTTTTTACTCTGCAATAACCCTAGTCTTGCAAGCTTTTCTTTAATAACCATTACTTGATCAGGTTTAAGATTCTGTCTATCGCACAAAGCATAAATATTATCCGCACTATCATAAGAATACATTCTTAGAACTTCTATATCCAATGTTGTAAGTTCGTTAATCGTATTGAAAAACATTAGCATTAAATTATCATTAGCTGACTCTGACATTAGATTTACATATCCGCTAATATAACAAGATGTTTTTTCGTCTTGCTTTTCATTGTACAAATTTTCCATTAACCACTCAAGGTACGTTGTTCTAAAGGCTTCTTGTTTATTTGATGATAATGACGAAAAATTTCTTTCCAATACTTCAATTCGCTCACATATAATCTCAAGCACATTGTTTACTCGATTCTGAAATTTTTTCTGCTTATATGCTAAGACTATACTGTTAACCCCCGGCACTAAACATCCTGCAACATCACTAATAAGTGAAGCCGTTCCTTCAGAAACCAAATATTCACCAGTAGATTGTATTATGTCAGTAAATGTTTCACTGCTCAGAAATGAGGTAGTTGCTACTTCTTTACTTACATTTAAAATATCTTTTAGCTTTTTATTTGCCACTATTATACCACCTTTCTAATAATCAATAAAATTGAGTTATACCATGCTCGATCTGTGAAAGAATATGGAAGAAGCCTATTATCAGACTTCTTCCACAAATTCAATCTTTCACAAAATTATTGCATTAACATTATCCTTTAGGTGGGTATGGATCGTTTCCGAAAGAATCTTTTTGACGTATTCTTCCATCAGCACGATGAATTATCAATTCACTCTGATTGTTAATTGCGATATTTCTTGCTATGTCTATTGCTTCTTTTTGCGTTTCAGTTCGAACAGTAGCTCTACTGTTTCCTGCACCTTTAACCTGCCATCCACCATCTGGATGGGGGACAACGTGTTGATTACTACTTTTACTCATATTAATATCACCTCATTTTAAAATTGTAACTCGTCCACAATAAGGACATTTTGAAGGATTGGATACAGGCACAAGCCTTTTGCCACAACGGCAAATATAATATTTGTATTTGAGTCTCATAAAAATCGACTCCTTTCTAAAAATATAGTCATATGTCATCATATTTTTAGAAAAAGCTTGCGTTTTTTTTCCTTTCTGGACACAAATTTCTTATTGCAATCGAGAAAAAAGTATGGTATAATGAGGCATGTGAACGCGACAATACCAATCTCATGCTTTTGTCGTCCCGCAAGACACCGAGCTGCAACTCGGTGTTTTTTCTTTTTCATATTTTATATGTTATCGTTGAAGAATAGTTCCGGATTGCATCCGAATGCTCCTTCGAGTATCTTTGTTGCCAAGTTTATTTTTGCTCTTGAAGTTTTAAGATCACTCATTCTATGTAATGTACTTTTACCATAATTATCTTTAGTTGTAATCCATACTTGATCCCTTCTAAAATCCTTACTTACCAAAAGAGGCTGATGAGAAGTACAAATTAATTGTGCATGATGCGGATTGCTTCCTTCATTGTTAAATAAATTTATAATTTCTTTAGCTAAAGATAAATGCAAACCATTCTCTATTTCATCTATTACTAACACCCCACCATTTTCCAACACATCATACAAATATGGCAATGCCGTGAATAATTTGACTGTACCCATAGATTCTTCGGCAAAAAATGTAATAGGTGTACTACATGTTTCTCTTCCATCTTCATAAACAGCATGGTTAGTTTCGACACCCACCGTGGTTTGCATTGCTATAATTTCACGATTTTCAAAATCATCAAGCTCTATTTTCTGTCGTCCTACCTCTTCTTCCTTATATGACAAACTCATTTTACGAATCGTAGGATCTGCCTTTTTTAAAATATTTACATACTTAGAAACTCTTTCATCTGAAAATGATTCTTGACTATTTGTCGGAGTAAGTTTGGTAGCAGCCATATTTACAACTTGTATATCTTTTATCGCCTTCACAATTTTAGAAGCAAGAGCATTATTGAGAAGCGCAGCAATAGGTAAACATAATGACTCTTCTTTTACAACTTGTTTTGTTCCATCAAAATCTCTTAACTCTGACCTAAGTACAATTGATTTATAAGAGGATGATAATCGCTCTAACAGCTTTTCGGTACGGTAAGTTTTTTTAGTTAAGACCTCATACACAATCTTACGTTCATGTACAGAAAAAGCATAGTGATAAAGTGTAGCATCGATTATAATATCAATTTCAAATGTTGTCGGCTTCTTTTGATAATCAGTGTCAAATGCAAAGGTTTTAATAGGTGCATCTATCCCCTTAAAATGCGGTAATGACAAAAACTGTGTATTATCCATAGTCATTAATGGTGACCAATCTAACAGTCTTTGGATTTCTCGAATTATTTTACAGAAAAAAGTCTTACCAGAACCATTTGCACCATAAAGAATAGATACTTTATTATATGCCCGGTCATTAAGCGTAAATGTATTTTCCAAATATTCCTTCTTGCCTGGATTTGTCTGTGTAGTGAAAACAATTCGCTCAGCAAATGAGGCAAAATTTTCTACAGTCAATTGCTTCAACATAGTGTTATTCATATTTTACACACCCTTTTAATGGTATTATATAGCAAAAAAACATATTTGTCAATAGTTATTTTGGATATTTCGACAAAGATGTAGAAAATCCCCAGTTAACTGGTAAAACATGAATGACTTATTATATAAATCATATTAATTTTTATATGAAAGGGGGTTAAAAATACTCAAAGGGGGTTAAAATGCTAACCCCCCTTTAAAAACAGATATTAAAAACACTAAAAACATATGATAAAAAACATTAAAAAATTACCGTAAAAACAAAGAAAAGCCCTTGTTTCAAGGACTTTTCTTTGTATCAACCTTACGGTCATTTTGTGGTGCCTCCGGGCGGAATCGAACCACCGACACGAGGATTTTCAGTCCTCTGCTCTACCTACTGAGCTACAGAGGCATACGACCGAGAAGGGGCTCGAACCCTCGACCTCCAGCGTGACAGGCTGGCATTCTAACCAACTGAACTACTCGGCCATATATGATGGGAACTATAGGGCTCGAACCTATGACCCTCTGCTTGTAAGGCAGATGCTCTCCCAGCTGAGCTAAGCTCCCATGTTTTTAGTGTCGCCCCGTTTAGCGACTTAATCATTATAATACTTTTTTGCCACTATGTCAAGTCTTTTTTTGCAAAAAAAACAAAAGAGAGCATATTTATCCAAGTTGGAACAAAATGTGCTCTCTTTTTGATTAATGTTTGACTATTTTGTATATAACAAAGCTCCACAAAAGGGGAATAAACGCAATATATATGGGAATATTCCCTAAAAGTTTTTTGTCAATGAGATACCACACAAGGGCAGACACAAGAATGGAATATATAATTGCAAATGCCTTTGCTCCTCCTCTTGAAAGTCCCCTGCTGAAAAGAAACATTCTGATAATAAGAGGGATGAAAGTTATTAGGAGTACAGCTCCCAGGATGCGGATAAGAAGTTGAATGACTTTGTTGTCGGTATCCTTTGATGTATCCTTAGGCTGTGCAGATGAGGGCGTCTCTTTCATTTCAGGCTCACTGTTGAGAGTTTGAGCAATCTCTGATTTTGGCGGTTCCTCTTTTTCATGGGGTATTTTCACGGATTTTACTACGGATTCCAGAAATTCTTCTTCGTCAGCAGAAATCCCGTTTTCATAGTCTGTGAGACGCAGACGGATTTTTGTGCCGGCTTGTACGGTTATATACTCTCTGCTGGTAAAAATATCAGAATATTCAACCATAACAAAGTCTGTTCCGTCGTGTTCAAAAATATCTTCGGAAATAACTGTTTTCCCTTGTTTTTCCAAAGATTTCCCCTCCGACATTGCCGCATTGTAGAGGGTGGTGACATCGGAATACTCTTTCTCGTCGGTTCGTGTGCAGATGAGAACAAGCTCTTTTTGGTTTCCGTAGTCCGTACTCATTGCCTGAAGATAGATGTTTTGAGAATTGAAGCTTTCCATCATGGTGTCATATCCAAAACCCATAAGGGCAAATCTCTCATCGTCCGGCGGAGTATTTCTTGTAAACACTTCCATGGTTTCGGGTATTGCAATGGTGATATTTGCAGGGCCTACGGTGTAGTTTATATTTGCACCAAAAACGATGGTAGAGGATAAAAGTATTAAAAGACATATTGCTGAGGATATAATCTTTTTCATATTGTTCTCCTTTCTTATAAGGAAGGTCAGCTCACCTGTGATCCGTCAGATATTTCATCTTTTTCAGGGGAAAGAATAGACAGTTTGTCACCGTCTTGTGCGGCTAAAATCATACCTTCTGAAAGGACACCGCGAAGTTTTACAGGTTTCAAGTTTGTTACAACCGTAACTTTTTTGCCCACAAGTTCATCGGGTGAGTAATATTTTGCAATCCCCGAAACAATCTGTCTTACTTCGTCTCCGATTTTGATTTTGGAAACAAGGAGTTTATCAGCACCTTCAACAGGCTTGCTTTCTAAGACAACGCCCACTTTCATTTCCACTTTGAAAAAGTCATCAATGCTGATTTCAGAGGGGGGTTCAGGCTCTTTTTTATCCTTTTTCTTATCTTCTTTCTTTTCTTCCTTTTTCTCTTCTTCGCCAAACATATCCTTTGAAACTTCTTCTAACTTTTTAGCCTCGTCAAGACGTGCAAAAAGAGGAGTTGCTTCGCCGACGTGAACAGGTTTTGATGTATCAAATTCTTTGAGGCTTTCAAAGGAAGTGTCACCTGCATTAATCTGAGCAAAAATCTTTTCTGCGGTTTCGGGCATAAATGAAGAAATGAGAACACCAATAAAGCGGATGCCTTCCACAAGGTTACAAAGAACGGTTTTGAGTCTGTCTTGTTTTGACTCATCTTTTGCAAGCGCCCAGGGCATTGTTTCGTCAATATATTTATTGCAGCGGCGGGCAAGGTTAATGATAAGTTCCAGAGAATCTGCAACTTTGAGTTCTTTCATTTTTTCGCTGACTCCCGAAACGGTCTCTTTTGCAAGATTTGAAAGTTCAAGGTCGATTTCTTCTTTTGCATCGGGATTTACAAGGTCTTTTCCGAAATACTTGTTAACCATTGCAACGGTTCTGTTCACAAGGTTGCCCAAAGTGTTTGCAAGGTCTGCATTGTAGCGGGAAATGATGGTTTCAAGGGTTATTGTGCCATCTTGTGCAAAGGGCATTTCACGAAGAACATAATATCTGATTGCATCAACACCGAAGTGTTTTACCAGATCGTCTGCATACATAACATTGCCTTTTGATTTACTCATTTTGTCATTTCCCGAAAGAAGCCAGGGATGACCGAAAATCTGTTTTGGCAGGGGCTCACCAAGAGCCATAAGCATAATGGGCCAGTAGATTGTGTGGAAACGGAGAATGTCTTTTCCGATAACGTGAACATCTGCAGGCCAGTATTTTCTGTAGAGGTCAGAATTTTCCTCTGTGTCATAGCCAAGGGCTGTGATGTAGTTTGAAAGAGCGTCAATCCACACATAGATAACGTGATTGTCGTCAAAGGTTACAGGCACGCCCCACTTGAATGATGTTCTTGAAACGCAAAGGTCCTGAAGTCCGGGTTTTAAAAAGTTGTTGACCATTTCTTTTTTTCTGGATTCAGGCTGAATGAAATCGGGATTTTCCTCAATGTGTTTCATGAGGGCATCCTGATATTTACTCATTTTAAAGAAATATGCTTCTTCTTTTGTTTCGTTAACAGGTCTTCCGCAGTCGGGACAAAGACCGTCTGTTACCTGAGTTTCTGTGAAGAAACTTTCGCAGGGAACACAATAGAGACCTGAATATTCGCCCTTATATATGTCGCCTTTATCATAGAGTTTTTTGAAAATTTTCTGAACGGTTTTTTCGTGATAATCATCGGTTGTTCTTATGAATTTGTCATAACTTGTGTTCATAAGATCCCAGATTGTTCTGATTTCACCTGCAACAGAGTCAACATATGCTTTCGGTGTGATTCCGCACTCATTTGCCGCCTGTTCGATTTTCTGACCGTGTTCGTCAGTTCCCGTAAGGAAAAAAACATCCTTTCCGATCTGACGGTTATATCTTGCAATAGCATCGGTAAGTACAACTTCATAGGTGTTGCCTATATGAGGCTTTCTTGAAGTGTAGGCTATTGCGGTGGTAATATAGAATTTTTCTTTTTCCATAATATATTCTTCCTCTCGTTCTTCACGCAAATGGGCGCAAAGTTAATCATCCTATATTATATCATCAAATTGTAATATTTACAAGCATAAATTATCTGTCCTGAATAATTCTTGCAGCCTTCATAAGAAGCGGACGCTGTTTTTCTCTGAATTCATCAGATGAACAAACTCTTTTTACTGTCCACAGTCTCTCTGAAAGGGCAGAGAGATTTTCCATAACAAAGGCAATTTCTTGTTCAAATGTCATTTCCCACACGCAGATCATTCCTCCCAGAACCTTGTCTGTGGGTGCAACATTTATGGGATTCAGAAATGCTTCGGACTCTGACCAGAAGTGTTGCCAGTTGTAGACGTTCCAATCTAAAATATCGTCAGAATTCCATCTTTCTCTTGTGCTCGGTACAATGTAGAGCGGTTGCCATGAGGCATTTATGATATTAAAGCCTGCATCAAGAAGGTCATATGCCATATGGTAGTGGGATTCCCATGCAATAACAATGGTTTCTTTAGGCACAACGTGGCAACCTTCTTTGGGAAAGCCTTCCCACACAATGGGAGTTCTTCCGAGGGACAAAACAAATTTTGTTATGTCTGCAACATAGTCGCAGTAAAGTTCTTTTTCATCTTTAATGCTGTGGGCTTTCATATATTCCCTGCACACCTTACAGTCGTTCCACTGATTTATGTTTGCCTCGTCTCCCCCGATGTTTATGTAGGGGGAATCGGGGAACATTTCAAGAATTTCTTTTAGGAGCGCCTTTGTGGCATTTCTTGACTTTTCGCTTCCTGCACACACAAGTTCGTCTGTTTCAATTTTTACACCCACTTCGGTGAAAAGTGCCGTTCCCGATTCTGTTTCAAAAACATCAGAGAAGATTTCGGGATATTCCCTGTTCAGAATGGGTGCGTGACCGGGACATTCAAATTCGGGAACAAGGATGATGCCTCTTTCCTTTGCATAGGAATTGAGGGTTTCGATTTCCTCAAAACTGTAGTGTTTCCCTTTGCTTGAAAGTTTGGGGAAAAGTTTTGAGGGAAGAGTGTAGAGATTGGTATCTGCAAAGTGGATGTTTAAGTATTTTATCTTATAAAGGAAACAAAGGTCAATATATTTCAAAAGTTTTGAAAAAGGATGCCACTGTCTTCCAAGGTCAATCATCATACTTCTGTATGATTTTTCGCCGTAGTCTTCAATCAGATAATCTTCTGATACAAGACTTTCTGAGACTTCAATTATCTGTATGAGAGATGAGAGAGCATAGAGAATCCCCTCCTCATCCGATGCATAAACCTTTATGATTTCGCCTGAATCTATAACATATTTTCCTGAAGGGAGATTACTGTCACAAAAAAGTTCGATTCCGCCCTTTCCGGTTTCAAATTCAATTTCGTTTGCAAGATAAAACATTTCTTTAAAAAGTGAGAGATATTTTTCAAAATCCCCATGGTGTGAATAAATTTTGGGGGATACGGAGAATTTTTTCTCACTTCTTTTTTCTGCTTTTTTCGGGGTTGGAATAAGATTTATCATAATTTAGTCCTCCTTGGGTGGGGTTTTTCTTATTATAGTTTCAGTATTATAGCAATAGATTAAGGAAAAGTCAACATAGGGATTAGGGATTAGGGAATAGTGATTAGGAACGGATATTAGACATTTCATAAAACCATAAGAAATGTACCTAAGCCAACATAGGGAATTAAGTGACACCCCAAGAGTGCATAAGCACGATTGGAAGGTGGAACTTATGGCAAAACGTCCAATACGTAGGGGCGGATATTATCCGCCCGCCAAACCATACCATCATCCGCCGCAGGTGCGAACACGAATTAAAGACGTTAACGGCTAGAGATTAGGGAATAGAGAATAGGAACGGATATTGGACATTTCATAAAACCATAAGGGAAATCTCCTAATCCCTATTCCCTAATCCCTAATCCCTATTTTGCCGAATCTTTTGAAATAAACATATTCTTATATTCCGTGGGAGACATTCCGGTCACCGCTTTAAACTGACGGCTGAAGTGATATTCATCAAAAAAACCAAGACCTGATGATGTGACAGATATTTTTTGTTCGGGGAAAAACTTAAGCCAGAATTTTGCAAGTTCAACTCTTCTGTAAATCAGATACTGATGTATTGACATATCAAAACATTTTTTAAATGTGGTTTCCGCAGTTCTTACGCTCACGTTAAGATTTTTGGCAATTTCTTTATTTGTAAGGGTGTGCGGAATTGCATCATTTACCAGTTTTTTTATTTTCATTGCCAGGGCATATGCAGAATCTTCGTAGAGATGATTTTTTGAAAGGTCATTTAAGATGATGTTCAGGTGAGCGGATTGCCTTACGGTGTCCCCTGAATCATAGCCTTCAAGAAGTCTTATGAAGTTTCTTTTGATTTCTATGTTGTTTGATGCATCCACTAAAGTGTTGACATAAACAAAAGGCGGTTTCATATCCTCAGGCGGTGATGAAAAAAAGGAGTCATTAAGGTTTGGTGCAAAGTGAATATACATTGTGGCAGTCTTGTCGGGACTTTTCTTTATTGTTTCAAAAGGTATTTTTGCACTCTGGAGAAAAACACAGTCCTTTTTTGCTTGCACAATTTTATCTCCGATTTTAAGATTACATTCTCCCTCCAAAACATAGGTCAGAACGTGGGAATCAAGGGTTCTTTTTGAATAATACTGAGAGGAGTCCATCATGTTTCTGCCTGCATATATAACCTTTCTTTGCTCTTCAACCGAGAAGATGCAACCCATATTAGTCACCTCAATTTGCGTTTTTTTACATCATTATATTACAATCTTTTGCTTTTGTCAATTCTCATAGGAATTGATTTTGATATAATAAAAATAGAATATGAAGTTTTAATATAATGCGTATTTTGCCAAATTACGGATGATTAAAATATTCTATGGAGGAATGAGTATGAAGACAGGCTTTGGAAAGAAAATAATTGCAGGAATACTGACACTTGCATTTGTTTTGCCCTGCGTCGGGAATGTGGATTCACTTGCTGCAGGAGTTTTTGAAAACATAACCTTTAATGATTTTGCATCGGGAACTGTTCCCAATAACATTGCCTGCAACTCAAAAGGAAATAAGATAGAGGTGGCAAATGTTCCGTCAGAGGAAGAAAAGAGTGTGAAGATTCAGACTCTGACAACAGGCTCAGATGCTCACATCGACCTTTCACTTTCAACTCCCGCACAAGGTCAGGTGGTTCTGGAAACTTCGGTTCTCCTTGAAAAACTCCAGACCACAAGAATGAGAGTTCTGGAAATTATTGATTCTTTCGGATCATCAGCAAGATTTTTTTACATTAATAAAAACGGTGAAGTGACTTTGAGTGACGGAACATCTGTTTTTTATATATCTGAGGGAAGATTCTATGATATGGCTCTCATCATAGACTTTGATGCAAAGACTTTCAGAATTTATCCTTACGCAAAATATGACGAAAATACAACCTACACAGTTTCTGCAAACGGCGGATTTATGATGCTCACTCCGGGACTTCTTGAGGCCTATGAAAATCAGACGGGACTTGAAATTTACAATGTTTCAAACAGTCAGGTCTACAGATATGACACAAAAAGGGAAGAAGTTTCTGTGGCAACAGGAAAAGACATCAGGGGATTTGTGAATGAGGGTGCAAATGCATCAAAGGTTATTGTGTGGACAATATCTGCAAATCCATCGGTAATTTATATTATAGACTGACATATTGGGCAGTAGCCTGACAGAAGTCATCCGAACCTGATTTTATAGCGGAGGATTTTCACTTGAACTTCGTTAAAATACTCATAAATCCGTAAGGATTCATTGCGTTTTTGCCTCGTTCAATCAAAAATCTTCTCGCTAAAAATTCTACGACCTGAAAATCTTGTATTTTTGGATAGATTTTGGTGCGGAAGACGAAGGAAGGCTGTCGCCTTTCGAGGATGACAATCCAAAAGATGCCGAAAATACTGTTTTTCGGGCAGGTTCGGATAACTCCTGTCAGGCTAGGAACCTGACGGTTTTTACTGCCTCAATGGTATGAATTAAAAGTATAGTTTGTTCAAGTTTTAGTATTTAAATCATAAGATTTTTCAGGACAATGTGAGATAATAAGGAGGAGCATAATTTATGAAACACTACGATCTCATAGTAGCAGGAGGAGGAATGGCAGGCGTCAGCAGTGCAATATGTGCTGCAAGAGAGGGGCTTTCTGTTCTTTTAATAGAAAAAGAGGGATGCTTTGGCGGTGCAATGTCAAACAGCCTTGTTTTCCCTTTTATGCCCTACTGGTCAGGCAATAAAGCCAAGGGCAACTGGCGTCTTATCTGCGGAGGAATTTTTGAAGAAATGATGAAAAAACAAGAGGAAATGACAGGGAAAGAGTTCACAGAACTTGAACCTGAAATTTTCAAACTTGTTCTGGATGAACTTTTTCTGGAGTCGGGTGCAGAGGTGCTTTTCCATGCCATGCTTCACAAAGTGGAAACCGAGGGCGAAAAGGTTAAAAAAGTCACGGTAGCAACAAAAATGGGAACAATGGATTTTGAGGCAGACTTTTTCATAGATGCCACAGGTGACGGTGACCTTTTTTATCTCGCAGGATGCGAATATCTTCTGGGAAGACCTTCAGACAATCTTTGCCAACCCATGACAACCTGTTTCAGAATGAGCGGAGTTGACATTGAAAGATATAAAAGGGAAGAGCCTCAGATTCAGGAAAAATATAAAGAATATCAAAAAATGGGCAAAATCACCTGCCCGAGAGAAGATATTATGGCGTTTTATGGTATCGGTGAGGGCATACTTCACCTTAACACCACAAGAATCATAAAACTTGATCCCACAAATCCCGAAGATGTGAGCAAGGCTGAAATTGATGCACGCCGTCAGGTGGGCGAACTTGTGAAATTCTTTAAAGAAGCATCAGGTGCATTCAAAAATGCAACACTCATAAGCGTTGCAAGCACAATCGGCGTGAGAGAAAGCAGAAAACTTGTGGGACTCTATGTTCTTTCGGGAGAAGATTTGAAAGAGCAGATCGAATTTGAAGATACCGTTGCAATCGGAAACTACGAAATCGACATTCATGATCCAAACGGCGGAGGTACAAGTCACTATTTCTTCGCTGATGATGAACACTATCGCATCCCCTACAGAAGCCTTGTTGCAAAGGAATTCAAAAACCTTCTTGTGGCAGGAAGATGCATCAGCACAACCCATGAGGCACAAGCCGCAATAAGAATCATGCCCACTTGTGCATGTCTCGGTCAGGCGGCAGGAATTGCGGCATCCATTGCAAAAAAAGACGGTTCGGACACCCACACTCTCAGCATCTCAAAACTTCGCCAAAGACTTTTGGATACAAAAGCAATTCTGGAGTAACAGATAAATACATAATAAAATATTCAACCCGGAATTTAGAAAGGAATTTTACCATGAGCAAAAAAGAACTCAATATGATTGTGCCTTTGAGACTTGATCCGGAAGAAGGAGCAGAAATAGTAATTTCAAGATCGAAAATACTCTTTGAAAAATACGGCATGAAAAAATTCATATATTTTTGCCCGTCTAAGGGATGGAGAGGAAAATGCTATCCTCCAAAAGAAGAATTTGAAAATTGTGCAAGGGTTTTTCTTGAAATCAAGACAGCCCTGAAACCTATGGGCATCTCCTGCGGATGGTGGATTGCCACAACGGTTAAAGCAGGATACAGAGAAGATTTTCAGATGTTCACAAGATCTGACGGCACAGAGCATCCCTTTATGATTTGCCCCCTTGGGGAAAATTACAGAAATGCATTTTGTGAGTCAATGCTTGCCTTTGTGAAAATCGGTGAGCCTGATTTTATCTTTACAGAAGATGATTTTCAGATAGATACAGGATGTTTTTGCGATGACCATCTTAAGGGATTTGAGGAATATGCAGGAAGATTTTATTCAAGAGAAGAAATTGCAAATGCGCAAAAAGAAAAAAATAACTTTGAACTCATAGATATGTGGAGAAACTATTCAAAGAGTACCATTGTCGGTCTTGCAAAGACAATAAGAGATGCACTTTCCAAAGAATATCCTCACATCCCCATAGGATATATGCAGACAGGTGCCGTGGATTTTGAAGGTGACAGCACAGATGAACTTGTAAGAACTCTTGCAGGTGAAGGCAACACTCCCATGACAAGACTTTTCGGCTGTTTCTACTGCGGAGGCGATCCGGCTGAAATGCCGAGACAGCTTTTCCATCCTCTTTACAGTCGTCAGCATCTTGGGGATGATATTGATTTTCTTCACGAAACAGATACATATCCTCACTCAAAATTCTATACATCCGAAAAAGATGTTGCAGCGATGTTTGGTATGGTATTCTCATGGGGGTTTGACGGCTCAATTTTCCATTGTACCGCAACTGCGGAAAAATCATTTGATTTGTCTGCACCCTATGCAGAAGTTTTCAGACGTGAAAGAAAGAGACTCACAGAAATTGCACATCTCACAAGAGAATGTGAGGTTTCAGGAGTTGAGGTTCTCTATGATCCCTTTTGTAACACCGTGCTTTCAGATGAGGAAGCATATTTTTCCCGCTGGATAAAATCTGTCAGCCAGTTCGGAATTTCCTATAACACAAAAAAATCACCTGTTGCATTTGTTGACGACAGATTTTTAAGATGTGCAGATGAAGAAAGCATCCTTGAATATCTTTCAAAAGGACTTTTCCTTGACGGTGACGGCGCAAAGGCTCTTTGTGAAAGAGGTTTTGGAAAATATATCGGTGTGGAAGCTGGCGAAGATGTATTCTCAACGGGCAAACGAATGTATGACCTTGGAAGTCAGGAATTTGTCTGCGAACCTTTCGGCTCCGGTACAATGCCTGCGGCAAACGGATGGTGTCCTGCAGGTCAGGGAATACTGAGACACCTCACAATAACCGACGAAAACTGCAAAACGGTGACAGAACTCAAAAACTTTGAAGGTGAAGTTATCTCTCCTGCAATGACATGGTTTGAAAACTCTCTTGGCGGGAAAATTGTGGTTATGGGAATGACTCTCAAAGGAAATAACTCATTTTCTCTTTTCCATGGAACAAGGCAGAATCTCATACAAAATCTTATCTCAAAAATTTCTGATGATGTTGCATATGTTAAAAATGAAGCAAAGGTAATGCTTATTGCAAACAAACCCAAGGATAAAGCAGAATTTTCTGCAATTCTCACTCTCATAAACATGGGAGCAGACACGGTTTCGGGTGCAAGAGTATATATTCCTTCAGATTTTGCCAAGGTTGAAAGTCTTTTCTACCTTGACATAGACGGCGAATGGAAAAAAGCGGACTATGAAAAGATGGGAGAAGACATTATATTAAAAATGCCTCTTGAATTCCAGGAGCCTGTGTATCTTATGATAAAATAACGTATCCGGAGGACTACATGAAAGTAAAATCGGTTTTTGATAAAGAATTTAAAAAATACGGAAATGTTCTGGAAGGCTATGATTTTTCTAAACTTTTCTCCGCTCTTGAAGGATGCAACACACCAAGTGAGGGCATTGAATATGTTGCAAGTGTTCCATCCCTTGAAGAGTGTGAAATCTTTTGTGAGTTTCAAAACAGAGGCTTTGGCGGTATGCCAATTCAGGTGGGATATTGCAATGGCAAAAATGACACCCTGAACTGCCTTGAATATCATAAAAGCAGTGAATTTAACATTGCAAAAGACGATATAGTTTTAATACTTGGTCTTGAATCTGACATTGAAGACGGAAAGTATGACACAAAAAATGCCGAAATCTTCCTTGTTCCAAAGGGAACAGGTGTTGAACTTTTTGCAACCACACTTCACTATGCACCCTGCGGATTTGAACCAAACGCCACCTATCAGATGGTGTGTGTTCTTCCCAAAGGCACAAACGGAGCAAAACCTGAATTTGAAAATGATGAAAGTTTTGAGGCAAATATGTGCTTTGGAAGCAACAAATGGCTTCTTTCACATCCTGACTCGGATGATGCAAAAAAAGGTGCGTATGTTGGACTTGTGGGCGAAAATATTAAATGGAAAGGAAATACGATAATGGAAAAGAAAGTTTATATCGGAAATGACACAGCAGGACACTATTTGAAAACAAAATGTATTGAATATCTTGAAGGCAAGGGCATTCCCTATGTTGACTGCGGTTCAGACGACAATCCTGACATCGAGGCAACACGCTATCCTTTCTTTGCGGCAAAAGTTGCAAAGGCGGTTCAGTCAGGTGAGGCAAGATGCGGGCTTTTAATTTGCGGAACAGGAATCGGCATAAGCATTGCGGCAAACAAATTCAAAGGCATAAGAGCAGCCCTTGTGAACAGTACATATCTTGCAAGAATGACAAGAAGACACAACGATGCAAATATTCTCTGCCTTGGCGGAAGAACTATCGGCGAATGGGAAGCAATTGACATTTTAGAGACATTTTTAAACACTGAGTATGACGGAATGTTCCACGATGGTTCATTAAATCTTATTAAAGATGCAGAAGATTTGATGATGACAGACAAAGTGTGGAGTGAAGAACCAAGAAAAATCTCCACAGGCCCACTTGCTGATGCTGAAATTTTTGACAGAAGCAAAGGGTGAGATTTTTTATGAAAGGGGATTCCCCTTTCCGCTTAATTTTCTTTGCCGTCAGGATTTTGAAAATCAGAGTCACTCATAATGTCGCTATCGCTCCTATTCGCTTCCTCTCTGATTTTCTCATCCCGATTTCGCCAAAGAAAATATTCGGAGATGTCGCACCACAACCTTGTACGAAAAACAAAACAATAACGAACCATAAGTTTTTATATAATACAATAATTTCAAAATCAGAAAGTATTTTTGCAAAGCAAGAATTTTTTGTGAAAGGGGATTCCCCTTTCCGCTTGTTTCATATGACGGCTAAAAAAAGATTTTCAAAGTGTGCAGACTATTATAAACACACATAAAAATATGGTGTGAAAAACCCGTTTGAGTTTTTCACACCATATTTTTGGTTATAACGGTTTTTGCGGTTCTCACCTTATTTTACAATCTGAGAAATAATATTATAGTCATTGGTAAGTATGGTATCAATGCCCATATCAAGAAATCTTTTCGTTTCTTCTTCATCATCCGACCAGAAAACATTGCAGACAATTCCGTTTTTGTGGGCTTTGTCTATCATTTCCTGATTGAAATAGGGTTTAAAAAGTTGCACTTTTTTGCAATCGTATTCAATCGCTCTTTCAACAATATCCCAGGGTGCTTTTCCTGCTCCGCAGCAGCGGCAGATGTCGGGGGCAACTTCTTTTGCAAGCCTCAGGAATTTGTCGTTTCCGGACATAAAATACACATACTTTCTGCAGTCATATTTATCTATGAGACTGACAATTTTTTCAAGAAGATTTCTGTCATATTCACAGTCGTTATCAACTGTTTTAACGTGAATGTTCATAATGGTATGACAGGAGAATTTCTTTAAGATTTCTTCAAATTTAAGGATTTTCATCCCCTTAAACTTTTCAGAATGTTTAAAGCCGAAATCATATTTTAAAAGTTCTTCATATGTATGATCAAAAACCATGCCCTCACCGTCTGAAACACGCTCCAGAGAGCCGTCGTGAATTGACACAATTTCGCCGTCTTTTGTATACCACAAATCAAATTCAATTTCTTCTGCTCCCATGGCAACTGCCGCACCAAAGGCAGGCATACTGTTTTCGGGACAAACGGTGTTAAATCCTCTGTGTGCGCACACTCTCGGATATGGCATAATGTTGTCGGGTCTTACAATGGCACTTCCTGCGGGGCGGTATTTCCACGGTCTGCGTCCCTTTTCGATATATTCATAGTGTGACGCGGGGGGATTTCCGAATCCTGCAGGTTTATAATACTTCTTTCCGACATCTATATCGACAACTTCCATACCCACACGGCTTTTCATGTTGACAAGAACATTTCCCTCAGGAGACACAACCATGCTTGCACCGCCGATGTCGGAATTTTCGCCCATAGAAACCGACGAGCGGATAACATATGCATTTGTATTATAGGCAAGAAACTGAGACATAATCTGAAGTGCTGTGTGGGTGTCGCTTCTCTGATGGGAGCATCCTATTATAACATCAAGGTTCTGTCTTGCCATATTGGCAAAATTTTCATAGAAATAAAAGTCATAGCACACCAGAAATCCAAACCTGATTCCTTCCATTTCAATAACTGTAGGCTCGGAGAACTCAAAACTATAGTCGCTGTCAAGTTTCATAACCGAAACTTCACCCGGCACAAGATGCTCTTTAAAATATTTTCCTGCAATCTCTCCATTTCTGTCAAAGGCATATGTGGTGTTTCTGTATCCTGCATGGGTTTCATAACGTGCATTTAAAAACACCATTGCGTGGCAACGTTTTGCTGTTTCCGAAGCCTTTTTCAGAAGTTTTTTATTAAACTTTTCCACGCTTTCCTCGGCTTGGTCTTTTGTTTTGGCAAGGCAGGGAATATCACAGGATTCCGGCATAACTATAATATCCATGGAATCATCGCATTTTTCAAGAAGTTCCATCTCATATCCGAAATACTCTTCGGATTTTTCATAATCAAGTGAATAGGGCGGCTGAATGATACATACTTTCATTTATATATTCCCCTTTTGTATATATTGTAAATAATTATATTATATTCCGAGATTGATATATTGTAAATACCATTTCCGGAATATAACCCGAAATGATAAGAATACGAGGATAACCATTCTTTTCTTAACGCTTCGTTCCCTCTTAGGGTTCAAGTCCTACTTGCAAAAAGAAAAACCGCACCTTCACGGCACGGTTTTCTTTTTACAGGGGCAGTAGGACCTCATATTGCTCCGCAATCTGACCTGCTCGACGACCGTTTGCTAAGCAAACAGTACCCGTCTTCGCAAAACTCCGCTAAAAAACAGTCACCCGGACTGTTTTTATTAACGCTTCGTTCCCTCTTAGGGTTCAAGTCCTACTTGCAAAAAGAAAAACCGCACCTTTATGGCACGGTTTCCTTTTTACAGGGGCAGTAGGACTTGAACCCACGGCACGTGGTTTTGGAGACCACTGCTCTACCAACTGAGCTATACCCCTATGTATTAAGTTTGCAACATTGATATTATATATCAAATTATGTCTTGTGTCAACAACTTTTTTGAAAAAAATCAATAAAATATACCTGTTTTAAGAGAATTTTTCATATATTTTCTTAAAACATAAAAAAAGATATTGACTTTTAAAGTTTCTTATGTTAAAATATCTCTTGTTCTTAACAATACGGAGAGGTGTCCGAGTGGTTTAAGGAGCTAGTCTTGAAAACTAGTGATGCGAAAGCACCCAGAGTTCGAATCTCTGCCTCTCCGTTTTTTTCTTTAATATTTATCTTGGCATTGCTTTATGAAACAGCGGGCAATGTATAGGTGCGGAGAAGTACTCAAGAGGCTGAAGAGGCGCCCCTGCTAAGGGTGTAGGTCGGGTAACCGGCGCGAGAGTTCAAATCTCTCCTTCTCCGGAACAAAAGAGACGAGCAAAGCTCGTCTTTTTTTGTTCCCAAAAAAGATTTGAACTCGAGCGCCGGGAACCGGCAAGAGGGATTCGAGCACGACCGCTCCCGGTGGGAGAAGAAGGGAGTGCGCAGAATTGGCAGAAACCCAATGATTGCAAGTGTGCCATGGTACACGCAGCAAGAATTGATGGTTTCAACTGGCCGCTTGCGGCAAATCTCTCCTTCTCCGGAAACAAAAAAGACGGGTTATGCTCGTCTTTTTTTGTTCCCAAAAATGATTTGAACTCGAGCGCCGGGAACGGAAGAAATCTCTCTTTCTTCTCTGAGTTGTTCCTATCTGCTTAAGAGCAATCTTATAATTTTTACATAATACATAATAATTTGCCGATATCGGCAAATTGTTGACTAAAACAGTATCAATAATATTGATTTTTTGCCGATAGTGTGGTATACTAAAATTGTATGATAGGAGGATTTATATGAACTACTTATCTGTATATGAAATTTCAAAAAAATGGAATGTAGCACAGCGTACTGTACGCAATTACTGTTCCCAAAATAAAATACCCGGCGCATTTTTAACAGGCAAGACCTGGAACATTCCTGAAAATGCGCAAAAGCCTGAAAGAGTAAATAAAAAGAGCGAGAAATTACAAAATCTTCTTGAAAGACTAAGAGCAGAGAAAAAGTCTTCTCTTAAAGGTGGTATTTATCATAAAATTCAAATAGAACTTACCTATAATTCAAATCATATTGAGGGCAGTAAATTGACCCACGACCAGACAAGATATATTTTTGAAA
>SVJK01000044.1 GCA_015069015.1 Oscillospiraceae bacterium | reverse complement strand
GATAAAATTGTCGCTTTTTCAAGGCGGAAGGTCGAAGTAATACCGGCGTATTTTGAGACCGACAACAAAGAAAAACGGCTATTTTACTTGGTTTAGGCGGGTTCGGATACTAACGCAACTGCTTAAACACAATAGCCATATATGTGTCTTTTTTGGTTGACTGTTTCCAAATTTGGACATATATATCGATTGTAACACTATTTTGCGGATTCGGATACAGGAAATACTTGTAAAATCACGCAATTTGTATTTTACTCATCTTAATAATATCACAAAAAAATCCCGATGTCGTTATCCAAATTTCGCATTATAAATGTCCAAACGTTTCTTTATATGCACAAAAATTTCCAACAAAAAAATCCCGCAGCAAAAAATATTGCTGCAGGATTTTTTTGAATTTTAATGATTATTGAATTTATTCAGGTTTTGTTTCAAGTTTCAATGGGAAATCACCGAGTTTATTAACTTTGAAACCATTTTCTTTGTACTGTTCATAATCGAATGCTTCAAGTTCATCTATTGCAAGTTTGTGGAACTCATAAAAGTTTTTCCACCATTCATAGCCTGAACCGAGCTCCGCATTAAGATATGCATCTGCGATGTCGCATCCCATTGCAGGTGCAACATAGAATGCACCCATTGCAAGAACGTTTACGCCGTTTCCTGTGATTGCACGAAGTGCGGCAGGAACGCTTTCAACTACACCTGCGTGAACGTGAGGGCATTTTGATGCGGCAATGTGGATTCCCATACCTGTTCCGCAGAAAAGAAGTGCACGTTCGTATTCACCTTCGGAAATCATTGATCCGACTCTCAATCCTACTCTGTGGAACATAAGATCTGTGTCGTTAGGGTCAGAATCTGCTTTAACACCCATGTCCTTTATTGTCCAGCCTTTTTTTCTTAAGTGTTCGCACACCGCTTCTTTGAGGGGAAATCCTGCAAAGTCTGCTCCTACTACCAACTGTTTGTCTTTTACCATTTTCATGTTTTTCATCCTCCTTAACTATATTTCAAAATTGTTTTTTTCTTTGAGTTCTTTGCCATCAAAAATAAGTTTTACATTCTTGTCTTTTTCGACATCAAGATATATTTTTCCTTCTTTTCTTTCCCAATTAACTTTTATTTTTCCGCAAACCGTGTCGTATGTGAATTTAACATAATCTATTTCTTTCAGAAATGTGGGATTGAGAACAAATTCAAGTTCGCCACATTTTTCTTCATTGAGACTGATGCCGGCAAGAGTTTTTATTGTCCAGGACATAAAGTCTGAATACATATGATGGTTTTTGGAATCAGACATTACATTTACATCCCATTTTTCCCAGAGAGTTGTCATATCTCCATCATACCACACTTTATACCCCGGATAACCATCAACAGTCATAACCTTATAGGCATATTCATGTAGTCCGCATTTATTGAGAGCATGAAGAAGTCTTCTTATACCAACCATTCCGCATTTATGATGATAATCATTATTTTCTATGAGTTTCTTCAATTGGTCCTTGAGAGGGTCAAGCGTCTCATATAAATCATAGTAGATAAGCATGGAAACTGAACATTGTTCGTCTATTGTACATCTGCCGTCAGAATCTATATATTTTTCCATTATGAATTTTTTTAAGTTTTCTGCCTCCTCAAGATACACTCCGGAATTTTCCTCACCTGCAAGACTTGATGCAAGATGAGTTATTTTGAGGAAGTTATATTCCAAAACTGCATTTATGAATCCTGTTTCAACAACGTGAATATTCCCCGGTGCTGCCCAGTCGTCAAGACCAAATTCCACAAGTCCGTCTTCATTTTTGTTATCTTTTAACATCTTAAGATATCTTCTGAAATATTCAAGGCTGCCTGTGAGAAGTGATGAATCTTTTGTGTGAAGGTATACTCTGTAGGGGATTTCAAAAAGAATTCCGTCTGACACCGGTCCGTTGCCCCAGTGATATCCCCAACCGGCTGTGGGAATTGTTCCCGGAAGCATTCCGTCAGGACGCATTGCATCTTTAATGTCCTGAAGCCATTTTTCAACAAGTTTTTCAATTTTGAAGTTACACATCATCTGTTCCATGGAACTTTGTGCATCATTTGCCCATCCGAGTTTTTCTCTTGTGGGACAATCGGTGAGCATGTAGAACATATTTGACCATGACGACATCACACCGCAATTGAAAAGATGTGTCAGATACTTATCGGAACATTCAAAGGTTGTTCTTCTTTCAATATCCTGATGAACAAATATGCCTTTCACGTCAACAGATTCAATATCTCTTATACCGCTGACTTCAATGTATCTGAAACCATGATATGCAAATTTTGGTGACCAGTTAAAGTCTTTCCCTGAGCAGATGATTTTATCAGTTTGGAATTTTTCACCCTTTTTGCAATAGTAGGTATCCATTCCGTAATATTCAAGTTCTTTTTCTTCATTTATCACTTCTGCATAGCGGATTGTTATCACATCGCCTTTTTCACCTTTGACAGAAATGTTGATGTAACCCGAAATATTTTGCCCAAGATCAAAAATATAGGTTCCGCTTTTGGTTTGCCACACAGATTTTGGAGTGTAGATTTCACATTCTCTGATAGGTTCGCAGGGACACAGTCTGAAAATGCCCTTTGGCGGATTGTCATCTTCTTTTGCCATTTCCCAGGTTGAATCATCAAAGTTTTCATCCTTCCATGTTTCATCATAGAGATTTGCATCAAAATATTCACCGAGTCTCAACTGGTTGAATACTGTTGCACTCTTTGGAAGACACTTCCATGTTGAATCGGAAACAAGTTTTGACTCCCCTCCAACCTCAAGATTAAGGATGAATTTCGGCACATCTCTCCAAGATGCTTTATGATATATCCATCCTGTTTCAATGGTTTCATTGTAGAATCCGTTCCCGCAAATTACGGCAATTGTATTTTCCCCTTTTTTAAGAAGCGATGACACATCATAGATGTTATACCAAAGGGTTTTGTTATAGTCACTTACAGGTGCTGTGAACAGATCTTTTGTAATGTTCTTTCCATTTATGTAGTAATAGGCATAACCAAGTCCGCAAACAAAAAGTTTGGCATCCTCTGTAGAATCAAGAGTAAAAGTTTTTCTGAACATTGGAGCATAATTTTCCAAGGAATATTCACTTACGAAAGGTACATTTGGTTTTATGAAGTTTAAATTTTCAAAAATCATAGTTAGTCTCCTTTTGCAGATTGATTTCAGGCTTCAAAAATTGTTTCAACAAGAGAATATGCAAATAGCCAGTTCATATCTCTTGAGGGGTGATTTATTTTGTTTGCCATAAGTTCTGTCACATCTATTCCGCATTCATCAAGGCGTTTCCACTTTTTGTAGCAATCACATACTGTTATTCCTTTTTCTTTGCAGATTTCAAGAGCGGATTCAATATATTTATCCATAACACCCTCATTCTGACCTTTTGCCTGATTTTCGGCAATTTCTCTTGAAAGTTCGTCTGTTATATGGCAACTTACTTTTG
Source organism: Oscillospiraceae bacterium (assembly GCA_015069015.1). Classification (GTDB taxonomy): domain Bacteria; phylum Bacillota; class Clostridia; order UMGS1810; family UMGS1810; genus RGIG1828. The sequence goes on along the minus strand of SVJK01000044.1, from coordinate 15,649 downwards.
TACATTTCATATTGGGAGTCATGAAAATAAGTTCTGAGCCCGATTCTTTTATTTTATCAAAGATTTTTTCAAGGCTTTCGGTATAGTCATTTATTTTTTCCATACCAAAACTTGAATCATTGAGTCCGAAACACACAACCACAAGGTCGGGGCAGTATCTGAGAACATCTCTTTCGAGACGTTCCAAAGCATGGGGTGCAGTTCCGCCTGATATTCCTGCGTTGATAATATTCACAGGCACATTTGGACAAAGAACAGAAAAGATTCTTGCAAAATATTTATGATATGCACTTTCCTTGTCAAAAACAGTTTCTATTTGTGTTTCAGTTTTTTTATAGATTTCAAAACACCCTTGGGTTACGCTGTCACCCAAAAAGGCAACAGTTACTCCGGGACATGTTGAGTTTGAATTTTGCTTTTCTACAATTTTTTCAACTATTTTCATCATTGCAATATCTTCCTTCCGGATTTTTTCATGACCTTTTTTATCTTTGAAAGCAATTTATACAAAATGATTATAGCATATTTTCGTATGTTTTCAAGTAAAAAAACGTCAAAGAATTGTTCAAATAAGTCATTTTTTGTTTTTATCATATCACAAAACCATAATTGTGTCACTATCCGAAAATTGCATTATAATTGTCCAAACTGTTTTTATTTCATCAAATTAAACACCATCGCGAAATGGGAAAATTTCACGATGGTGTTTAATTTAAAAATTCTGATATGTTCACATACTGTCAAGTACGCTCCAGGAAAGAGGAAGAGGAAGCCAGGATGACAAAAAAGGATTTATTTGGGCAGTCATTTCGCTAATCACGGGACCGAAAAGGTATCTGTGAGCATCAAGGTTTTCTAAAGTTACAAAAGGAGTTTTATCGGTTTTTCTGGCACCCGCATCACATCCGTCATAGAAAAGTTCGATATTTCCGTAATCTTTTATGCCCACTACCGCACTTCCCTCGCAAAGATTTGTAAAATGCTTTAGTTTCAGTTTCATCAATGCATCCGTAATCTTTTCAAAATTAATTATTTTAAAGTTGCAGGGATTGGTGCACAAAACTTTGTCTGCAACAGACGAAAAATATGAAACTGTTTCTCTTTCATAGGCGGGAAGTGAAAAACTTATATTTGTTCCCATCATTTTCTGATATGAGAAAATGATATTTTTATAGGATTCAACATCTCTTGCCTTTATCTCTGAAATTGTGGTTTTATCAGGCATAGTGCATATGTACCCAATCATTTCACCGTCTTTTGAATATGCCATATAGGGGGTGTTTTGCCATGTTGTAAGAGTATCGTATACGCTTTTTTCCCCATTGGGGTTTTCTCTCTTTACAAAAAACTCTGATTCTTTGTTGAGATTCATACAACAAAAAATTTCCTCACTCATATACGGAGATATTTCCCTAAATCGGATATTATCATATGACAAATTTCTCCTTGCAGAATTGCCGATTTCAAAAAAATATTTTTGTCCGCACACTTCATATCCGAATCTTTTGTATCTGTGTCTTAATCCTCCAAGTCTTGAAGCATCATATCCTCTTTTTTCAAGTTCATCCATTGCAAAGTTCATAAGAGAATTCATATATCCTTGCCTGCAAAAATCAGGATGCGTTGCTATGTTTCCCACAGTTGCAAACTTGAATTTTTGACTCATAATTTCCACATCAAAGGGATATATGCCAAGAACTGCCACAAGTTTTTCATTCTCTTTTATGCCATAGTGATTTTTGATATTTTCGCTGCTTTTTCTAAAAATCTTTGGCATCTCTTTTTCAAAGTCCATTTCTCTTTTGTTCTGAATTGTAAAAACATCATTTAAGAGGTTTAATACTTCGTCATAATCAGAATGCGTGAGATTTATAATTTTCATGCGATTACCTCATTATCTGATATACATAATTTTATAACCATAGGGTTCAAGGTCAAAAGAAAAGCCTGAATCTTGTCCTGTTGTCATATCTTTTGCCATATTAACATTTTCTTCAAAGGATATGTGAACATCTTTTTGAAGGTCGGGTGAAATGTTGACTACAAATGCAAGAAGTGTGTCTTCATCTGAAAGAGTTTTATATTTATAATAACTTACCTTCACCTTTTCATTTCCCGTCTGAACGCTATTTTTCCAATAGGGCTTCCACTCTGACTTTTCAATGGGGAAAGAGTCAAAAATTTTCCACACACCGCTCATAAGCTCGAGAGGATGGTCAATGTCATTGGGTCTTGGAAGTATTCCGTGAAGAATGGAACATGAAAGTGCATTTTCAAATGTCCACACAGGACGGTTTTCATAGGCTATAAATTCAGTTGGAACACCCATGTTCCTGCCTGAATATTCTGCTCGGAAATAGTCAAGTTCAACATCTTTTCTGATGCCTTTCATAAAGTCTGACTGAAGATTTTCACCAAACCAGTTCTGATCTATGAATCCAAGGGCAGTAAAGTTTACTACTCCCGAAGAATGAACGCTTATCATTCCGCCTCTTTCTTTTACGGCAACATAGAGTTTTTGGAAAAGTTTTCTAATGGATTTTAAGGGGTATGTCGGGCAAAGTTCACCTTTTTCATTGTACCATCCGCATCCGTGATCAAGGCTGAAGCAAGGCCATGGGTAGGCAGGACCGTCAAGATAGATGCCGTCAAGGTTAAATTCGTCAATAAGTTTTATTACGCCGTCTGCATAGAGGTCTGAGTATTCACTTGCCTGACATGCGATATACGCTCTTTGAAATGGAACTCTCCACCATCCGCCGTCATTTTTTCCGTCTTGTTTTTTGCATATCACTTTGTCTGAAAGTTCATTCCAGACTCTGCTCATTGTGGAAATTTCATAACCAAAATACGGCATAACTTTTATACCCATTGAGTGGCATTTTTCAACTATAAATCTCAGTTGATTTGCCGTGAATTCAGAAAGTTCAAACCAGTTCTGGGATTTGTTCCATTTTTCGTGAAGTATGAGAGTGGTAACACCCATTTCCTTAAGTTTTTCAAAATGGTTATTATCACTCAAAAACTCTCCGTAATTTCCTTTGATTTTCTTTCCGCAGTCAAGATGGAAAGCATTATGAAGATATGGATTTTCGGGGAATGGTTTTACAGGTGTTGCAAGAACTGAAAAGCTGAAGGATATGGGATAAAATTCGTGAGGTCCCTTTGTTAAATCCCCCTGCCAATTTACGGGATGAGAGTCAAGAAGATGAATTCTCATTATGACACAATCATCCCCGTGAACGATTTCTATGGCATTTTTTTCATCATCTGTTTGCCAGTTACGACAGTTTTCAGCAGACCAGCCAAATCCCATATCTTCATTTCCAAGCCAGAAAAGAGGACGGAACGGAACGTGAAAGTCCTTTTCGGGCAAAGCTCCGCTTGCAGATGTGAGAGTTTGTTCTTTTACGGTTCCGTCTGAAAAATATATTTCTCCGTCATTGCGTCTGAAAAAATGATAGAGAGAACAAACTTCTTTTTTCAAAGGTATTTCGAGCCACAGATTGTCAAGTTTATATTTCAGAGGTTCCATATCACTCACGCCGAGAACCTGGGCTACGGTAAGGCCTTTTGTCATGAATTTAACATCGATATCTATGTTTCCGTCATAGTTAATGGTGTTTGTAAAATCAACTATAAATCTTTCAGACTGTTTGCATCCGCAAACAACAGCATTTTCTTCATTTCTTGACTGAATGAAGCTTTCGCTTTCATTGCTTTTGTAGTCATCATTGAAGACAGCATCTTTCCCGTCTTCTTTCATTACGATTCTCATGGGTGATGCCAGAAGCTCACAACCAAGGCTTTTTATGGAATGTATCATTCCGTCAGGACCGAAAGTATAGGTTCTTCCTACAACATCGACCTTATGGTAAAGATCTTCCGTTGTTATTTTTACAGGTAAAAAAGGTTTTGGTATTCTCATATTTATTTCTCCTTTAATTCATTCTGAAATCAAGAGATTCCGGCAACGGATATTTTTCATCTGCTTTTTTGCAAAATTCCGCATCATTTGGATAATACACTTCTCCGGTTTCTTTTGCATATACTTTTCTGTAAAGTTCAAACCAATAGTGTGAAACCGAAAGTTCTCCTTCTCGGATATCACTCATAACAAAGTTTTCGTTTATTATGGCTGAAGATTTCTCCAACATATCAAGATGAAGATATGCAATGGCAGCATACATTTTAAGTCTGCCGTTTTCCTTGTATTGAGAGCCCAAACTGTCATAAATTTCAAGCCATTTCTGATCTCTTCCGTATGAGGTGAGTTGTGATGCGGTTTCTTTTAAAATTGAAATGCTGTCCCATTTAAGATTAAGGGCTGAAAGTATGCATTCAGTTGCCTTCGGGAAATCTTTTTCAAAGGATTTATATAAAAGTGAAAGTCCTGAATATGCCCAGGGATTTTTCTTTAACTCAATGGATTTTTCAAAGGATTCTTTTGCACCTTTTTTATCACCCATTTCATATTTTATAATTCCTTCGTGGAAATGGGAGAACCAGTTTTTATCAGATAGATTCTGAAGTTTTTCAAGCCAGAAATTCCCCTTTACATAACTTTTTATATCATCTGTGACAGGTGGAGCGGGAAATGTGTTTGTGATAAGAAGATTTGTCCACACCTTTGTTTCTTCATCATCAGATTTTTCAAAGTCACAGATATCGCTTATCTTCTCCCCTCTTGCCATCTCTTCAAGTGCGCCCCAGTCCGAGCCTTTGAAAATGGTTTTTGTGGAAATTCTTTTTCTTTCATCGGGAAATGTCATTTCATTTGGGTTTCCGACTTTTGAAAGCATATACTCTGTTACGCTTTCAACCGCTTTTTCATATCCGGTGTGAACCTTATCTTTTTCAACATCCAAAGAGGTGTATGCCTCAATCCATTCCCATGAAGTTTCTCCCTCCATGGGAATGAGTTCAAACTGTGTTTTTGCAAGACCTGCCTGAATTTCAACATAGGCAGAATCTTCTTCGGACAGCCATTCGTTCCAATGTCTTCCACCTCTTCCCATGCCCCAGACAAAAAGTTTTCTGCCAAAAAGATTTTTTGTGGAACACTGCAAAAGACCAAAACCGTCTTTATCAGGTGATGCTATCCATTTGTATTCCTCTTCAGGGATTTTGTAGAAAAAATCTCTCGAAACTGCAATGTTTTGGGGATAACTTATGTCTTTTCCGTCATATTCAGGAACGGGAACTTTGTCTATGAGATAGCCGTCATCGCCGTGATAGTGTGTCAAAAAACATTCATTCGATGGTGTGATTATGCGTGTTCCCTTCTCTTCGGGTACTGCAATGTTTGACCACCAGTACATATCTTTAGTCTCTTTGTCTTTGTTTTCTATCTTACATTTTATGTACAGGACTTCGGAGTCATCGGGAAGATATGCACTTATGCTATAGGTGACGCCTCTTTTTCTTTCAAATTCCCAAAGGCGCAAAACTTCGCCATTTTCATATTTATCAACTGCGCACCAAAGAGGCGAGCAAGTGAGGGGATTGTGCCCTCTTATTCCCACATTGAATTCTACTCCTCCGCTAAACCATGCGTTTCTCAGAGCAAGGTTACATGGTTGAAAAACGGGGTTGACATAGAGAAGGTCTTTCCCTTTTTTCTTGTCAAAAACCGACCAGAGTCTTCCGCCAAGTTCAGGAATGAAAACCGCCTTTAGGTGGTCATTTTCAAGAACAGCGGTTTCAAATGTTTTTTCTTTTTTATTTCTGTCATATCCGTCCTGAGAAAGATATGGAAGAAGGGTGTGAATTCTTCCTGCTCCGATATATTTTGCCTCATCAGGCGTCACTTTTTCTGTGGTGTTATATTTTGCGTGAATATATCCTGCATCACTTATGTCGGGCAGAGGATTCAATTCTCCCATTGATGCGGCGCTCATTTTCAGTTTTTCAAATTTTATCATATATTTCACTCCATATATTTTTATAGTTTAATTATAAAAAACATATGGTATATATTCAATGTATGAATGTATGGCATATTTGTATAAAACAACTTTTTTAAATAAATAATATTGCGAAAAAGCAAAGGGTGTGATATTATTTTCTTGTATAATAGTTTTTGGTTGGAGTGATGGTTGTGAACGATTTTTCGGGATTGGATGTAAGAAAGATTTACACAATAGTTCACAAAGAAGAAACGGGAAGTTTTCATTTCAAAAGCATAAAAAGGCCATTTGACGGTTTTGTGCTGATAACAAAAGGACACGGAATCACCATAGACAGACACAGAAATCAGTATCCCATAGGCGAAGGAGATATGATTCTTGTAAGAAAAGAAGATAGTTATGAGTTTCATTTTTCATCTCCCTGCTCATATATTACGTCAGGATATGACCTTTCATTTGACGGGGATGATTTTCCGGTTTCATTGCCTTATATGATTAAATGCAGTAAAAATCAGATTGAATCACTGAAGGAAATCTGCAACGTTTGGCAGACACATTCCTGGGACTCATATACAAAATGCAGAATTATGCTTTTGGAATTTTATCTTGGAGTTATCAAAAAAGAAATGAAAAACCACTCTTACGGCAGCGTCACAGATGTGGCAACAGAGTATATCCACGAAAACTTCAAAAGGAATTTTTCAGGAGAAGAAATTGCAAAATATTGCAATTTGTCCCTTTCCTATCTGAGGTCAAGATTTTTAAAAGATACCGGCTATACCATAAACGAATACAGAGATCTTTTGAGGGTGAAAAACGCAAAAGAAATGCTCATAAGCAGATGTTTTTCCGTGACTGAAATTGCATCTGAACTTGGTTATTGCGATGTATATCATTTTTCTAAAGTATTCAAAAAATTGTCAGGCGTTTCCCCAACACAATTTCTGAAAATGAATCCGGTTTGACAAACAGTAACAAAAACGGAACTGCAAAAATGAGTTTTTTACAGTTCCGTTTTATTGGTGTCAAATTCATGACTTAGTATTGATTTTTCTTATCAAAGTTGTTCTTCATCATATACCGCTCTTATACCGCCGATAAATTTAGGTCTTGTTCTTGCCGCAAGCACTGTTGCTTCACCGATTTTATTGTTATCAAGTCTCAAAGGAACTGCCACTTTTTTCAGATGCATTCCTATGAGAGTGAAACCGATGTCAATTCCTGCATCAGCTTTTACCTCTTCAACAACAACAGGATTTTTGAAATGACTGTATGCCTGAGTTGCCATTGAGCCTCCGGCTTTGGGCTGAGGTATCACATTCACGGGTTCAGCAAAGGGAAGCGCTTCCTTTTCCACAACAATTGCTCTGTTAAGATGTTCACAGCATTGAAAGGCAAGATTCAAATCGTTTTGAAGAGCATATTCATATATGGCCTCAAAAACAATCTTTGCAGTATCCGGACTTGAATCTGTTCCTATCTTTGAACCAATGATTTCACTTGTGGAACAGCCTATCACAACAAGATCTCCGGATTTTAGTTTTGCTTTTTGTTTAAGTTCCTCCATAACTGCTTTTGCCTGAAGGGCAAGATTGTTATTCATTTTATTCACTCCTGTATATTATTTATATTACAAGCACTTGCCGCTACATTTTTTGCTGCATTCACCCGCCGAAGGACAGCCTATGCATTTTACTCCTTTTTTCTTTGAGCGTATTATGTAAAAAATGGCAAGCCCTACAATGGCAACAATTGCCACTATTGCTATTATATCTTTCATGTTAATCAAACCTTTGTTTTTTCTTTTCCTGAAGATTTCAACGAATATTCAAGATTGAGATTTTTATTTGCTTTATTAATGAGCAGTAAGAGAACAAAAATCATTGCCAGAACTGCAACAAGTCCTCCGACAAAGCCGTCACCTGTTGTTCCGGTTGTAACGATTGTTCCAATCTGATATACAAGATATGCAACTATATATCCTGTGCAAAGTTGGAGACCAATGCCGCCAAACATCCATTTTTTGCTCTTGATTTCCGAATTCATTGCACCTATTGCCGCAAAACAAGGCGGTGTGAAAAGATTGAACATCAGACAAGCAAGAGCGGCAGATGGTGTAAGAGCAAGTTTGTCTGCTATGTTTGCCGCATTGTTACCGATGATTGCAAGTTCTTCTGTGTCTATAAAGTTCGATATTGCATATACTGACGCGATTGTTCCGACTACGTTTTCTTTGGCGATAAATCCTGTTACAGATGCCGCTGCCATCTGCCACACGCCAAAGCCAAGAGGAATAAGAAGTATGGCAACAGGCTTTGCAATTGATGCAAGAATTGACCTGTCAGCATCTGCAACAACCTGAAAATTCCAACTATAGCCTTGCATAATTGTAACCAATGCATTACATACAAGAATGATTGTTCCTGCTTTTACTATGTATGCCCAACCTCTCTGGCACATGGATTTAAAAGCCCTTGAAAGACTGGGAACTTTATATTCGGGAAGTTCAATGATAAAGAAGGATTTTCTGATTTTATATCCTGCAATTTTGTTTACCAAAAGAGCACCAACAAAAATTATAGCAATTCCGACAAAATACATTGCAGTACCAACCCATGGATTATCTCCGAAAAACGCTCCAGCAAAAAGAGCAATTACGGGAAGTTTTGCTCCGCAGGGCATAAAGGGTGTGAGCATTGCTGTTGCTCTTCTTTCTCTCTCGTTACGGATTGTGCGACACGCCATTATACCGGGAATTGCACATCCTGTTCCGATTACAAAGGGAATCACAGATTTTCCTGAAAGTCCGACTTTTTTAAAGATTGGATCCAAAACAACCGATGCTCTTGCCATATAGCCGCAATCCTCCAAAAGTGCAATGAGGAAATACATTACCATTACGAGCGGCAAGAATCCCAAAACTGCGCTGACACCGCCAACAATACCATCCACAACAATTGTCTGCAAAATATCACTTGTGCCTGTCATCCAGTTTGCAACAATCTCACCAAATCCGTCAATTACGGGGCAAAGAACCGATTCTGCAAGCCAGGGGCCGAAACCCGCCTGAGAGATCCAGAACACGAACCACATTACCACGGCAAAAATCGGAAGACCAACCCATTTATTTGTGATGACAGAATCGATTTTATCCTGAAAGTTTCTCTTGTTTGTCTTAATCTTTCTTGTTTCAACACAAGATACTATCTTATTTACAAATTCAAAACGTTTTCTGTCCTCTGCCTCAACGGCTTTCTTGTTTCCAAGGTCTATGTCTGACTGAACGTAGGGTGCTGTTTGTTTTGTGCCAATAACTTCTATGGCTTTTTTTACAACCTCATGTAGTCCTTTTTCTCCTGATGATGTGGAAACGGTTTCCACCACAGGGCATCCAAGGCTTTCAGCAAGAGCCTGTGCATCTATTTTTGTTGATTTTTTCTTGTTTATGTCACTTTTATTAAGAGCAACAACAACAGGAATACCAAGTTCAAGAAGTTGGGTTGTGAAAAAGAGGCTCCTACTGAGATTTGTCGCATCCACTATATTGATAATGGCATCCGGGTTTTCGTTTTTGACATAGGTGCTTGTAATGCTTTCCTCCGATGTGAAAGGTGACATTGAATATGCACCGGGAAGGTCAACTGCAATCAGTTCCTGACCTTTGTCATGAAAACTCTTTTTGATTGCACTCTCTTTTTTGTCAACAGTTACACCTGCCCAGTTCCCCACCCTTTCGTTTCTTCCTGTCAGGGCGTTGTACATGGTGGTTTTACCGCTGTTGGGGTTGCCCGCCAAAGCAATTCTCATTATTATTCCTCCTTGTATGTGAGCATTTATTTTTAAAAACAAATGCAAGTTAGTTCCAACTAACTATAATGCAAAATTTATGCAACCACCACGCAGGCGATCGCTTCTTAACCTACTATTATTGCATCGGCAAGTTGTCTGTCAAGGTTGTATCTTCCGTCTTTTATGGAAACTATGCATCCGCCTTTAAGGTGGGATATTACGGTGATTGGCTCACCTGAATAACAGCCCAGTGAAAAAAGGAATGCGTCAAGTTCTTCGTCATCTGTTTCTATTTTTTTTATTATGTATTCTTTTTCTTCGATTGCCTGTGAAAGTTTCATAAAATCACCGATTTCCAATTGCGATTAGTTTTGACTAACTTGTAGTTAGTCTATCATAACTCCCTATTTTTGTCAATACAAATTATGCAAAAATTTTACATTTGTCATAAATTACTTCTAAATACAACATTTTATGTGTCATACATTGTACAAAATGGCAAAAAAGCAGGCTGAGCCTGCACCCAAGTCGCGAGCGTAATTTGATATACATCTTATCTCGCGAACTAAATTCTGCGTAACTTCCTATACAGCAAAAAAGACAGTCCCTGTAATTGCATAATATGAATTTACTTATTGATTTATGCAATTAAAGAGACTGCCATCTGGACACCGGAAAATTACTTTTGTCCGTGAATTTATAGTTTGTTTACCTTTCCTCTTTTTTATAAACGATTCTAAAATACGGATATAACAAAGTTTAATGCCATACAAAAAAGTATTCCGAAAAGCGTTGGAAGAAGAAATGACACAAATGCCCATAAGAAACTGTCAGTTTCTTTTTTTACGGTCATCAACGTTGTTGAACAGGGCCAATGCATTATAAAGAAAAATATGACGCAAACGGCTGTTGTAACTGTCCATCCGTTATTTGAAAGTATCTCCAGTATTCCTCTGCTACTCTCAAAAGAGGTCAGAACACTTCCTGATGAATATATCATAAGTGCAATGGGAAGCACAATTTCATTTGCAGGAATTCCAAGTATAAACGAGGCAAGCATAGTGCCGTCCATTCCCATAAGTTTCCCGAGAGGGTCAAGGAAAGATATCATATAGTTAATAAGCGATGTGCCACTCACTTTTATGTTGACAACAAGCCAAAGAACTATCCCTGCAGGAAATGCCACAACTGCCGCTCTTGCGAGAACAAAAATGGTTCTGCTTAAAAGTGACCTTACTATAATCTGCCCTATCTGAGGTTTTCTGAAAGAAGGAAGTTCGAGAGCAAAGGATGATGGAATACCCTTAAGAAGAGTTTTTGAAAGCACCCACGATGCAAAAAGAGACATCAGAACAGAAAAAACAACAAAGGCGGTAAGATACAATGCCGATGCACCGAAAGAAAGAAATCCGAGAGGCAAAAATGCAGATATGAGACATATCAGTGCAGGGAATCTTCCGTTGCAGGGAATGAAAGCATTTGTAAGAATTGCAATGAGTCTTTCCCTTGGAGAATCAATGATTCTTGCTCCGGAAACTGCCGCTGCATTACATCCGAATGCCATGCAGGTTGTAAGTGCCTGTTTTCCGCAGGATTTACATTTTTTGAAGGCTCTGTCAAGGTTGAATGCCACACGGGGAAGATAGCCCACATCTTCAAGGATTGTGAAAAGAGGGAAAAATATTGCCATGGGCGGAAGCATTACGGAAATCACCCACGAAAGAACTTTATATCCTCCATTTACAATTACATCTGTTAACATTTTTGGAAAATGCAGAAACTCAAAAGTGTAAATCAGCGGTTTTTCAAAAGAAAACAGAATTTTTGCCAGATAGTCCGATATGTTGTTTGCACCAATGAGCGTGATGTAAAAAATGCATCCGAGAAGAAGAATCATAATCAAAAATCCGCTTATTTTCCCTGTCAGTATGCGGTCTGTCAGAGTCTGTGCTCTGTTTTTTTTGTCATCTTTTTCCAAAACAGCCATTTTGCAGATTCTTTCTGCGGTTTTGTCGAGAGTGATGGCAACAGATTCCCTAAGTTTGCTTTGGGTGATCCCGTTATTTTCTAAAAACTCAAGTGTCTTTTTGCGAACGCTGAAAATTTCAGCCGTGTCACTTTTCGATTCATAAAATGACATAATCTTTTTTTCTGTGTCCGAATCCCCCTCCAGAAACCTGAGTGCCATATAGCGGTTGTCAGATTTTGGGAATGTTTTTTTAAAAACTTTTTCGATCATATGTATTGCATATTCTATATTCTTTGAATAAGACACTTTTAATGGTTTATTATTTTTGTTTTCATTAAATGCCGACACCACATTTTCAAGACCTTTTTTCTTTCTGGCATTTATTTTCCTTACCGGTATGCCAAGGCTTTCTTCAAGTATTTTGCAGTTTACAAAAATCCCTGATTTTTCTGCTTCATCTGACATATTTATGCACACCGCAACGTTTTTGTGTGCTTCGCAAATCTGCAAAACAAGATTCAGGTTTCTCTCAAGGTTAAAGGCGTTGCATATGACAACCACTCCGTCTGAATTTCCAAAGGATATGGCATCTGCGGCACATCTTTCTTCAGTTGAATGGGCTTTCAGAGAATAGCATCCCGGGATGTCTGCTATTGTATACTTTCGTCCTTTGGATTCATATGTACCGATTGCGGACATTACTGTCTTCCCTGTCCAGTTCCCCGTATGCTGTCTGAGACCTGTGAGAGCATTGAAAACCGTACTTTTTCCCACATTGGGATTACCTGCAAGAAGAATGAGTTTATCTTCTTTTGGCTTATTATAGATATAATTATCACTTATTTCTTCTTTACTTCTTTTTTTAAAAATCACAACATCATCACCTCATGGTATTGATGTATTATTATATGTGATTATTGCGGATATTGTGATTATATCTTAAAAGTGTTATTGACATAATTTTTTTTGGTGATATAATCCATATAGAAGTATTTATATTAAGTTTCAACAAAGGATTAGGATTATGAACAAAAACATTTACAAACGCACAATATGTGCATCATTTCTGACCGGAGGCTCCATGGCTGTTGCCAGTATTTTGTCTCCGCTTTTATTTACCACATTTAACAGACAGTATGACATTTCATATACAATGCTTGGTTTTCTTATTGTTTTAAACTTTGGTGTTCAACTTCTTCTTGACCTGATATATTCTTTTTTATCGAAGAGAATCGATTTGAAGACATCTGTGAAATCCACCCCTTTTATTATGTTTTCAGGTCTTGTAATCTATGCCCTCTCTCCCATGATTTTCCCGGGTAATATTTACGCAGGTCTTTGCATCGGAACAATTATTTTTTCTGCCGGTTGCGGACTTGCAGAAGTTCTTATAAGTCCTGTTATTGCCGCAATTCCATCGGACAATCCCCAAAGTCTTATGTCCAAACTTCATTCCTGCTATGCCTGGGGTGTTGTTTTGGTGGTCGCATTTTCCAGTTTGTTTTTTTATCTTTTTGGCTATGAAAACTGGCAGATTCTCACGCTTATTCTATCTGTTTTTCCGTTTATTGCCTTTCTGATTATGATAAAATCAGAAATTCCGGACATTGAATCAAAGGAAAAAGCCACAGGTTCCGACGGTCTTTTGAAAAACAAGACCGCAATACTTTATATTCTCGGAATTTTCTTTGCCGGTGCATCAGAAATTACCATGAGTCAATGGTGTTCGGGGTATCTTGAAGTGAGTTTCAACATCAATAAAACAGTTGGCGATCTTTTGGGACTTGCACTTTTCGGATTTACTCTCGGAATCGGAAGGACGCTATATTCAAAAATCGGCAAAAACATAGACAGAGTGCTTTTTTGGGGATGCTTTGGAACGTTTGTTTGCTATATTGTGGCAACTTTTTCATCTCACCCAATCCCTGCGCTTATGGCGTGTGCCCTCACCGGGTTTACCACATCAATGCTCTGGCCCGGTAGCCTTATTGCTGTTGAAAAAAGAATTCCCAATCCCGGTGTGGGGCTTTATGCTCTTATGGCAACGGGCGGAGACCTTGGTGCAACTCTTTTTCCTCAGGGCGTGGGATATCTGATTGACAGACTTATGGGAAGCGACGCTGTTATGGAATTTGCAAAAAATACCGGCATCGGCATTGAACAACTTAGCATGAGAGGCGGAATGCTTTTTTCATCCATTGCGCCTATCCTTGGTACAATCCTATTCTACATTCTCATGAATAGCAAAAAAGAAAATTCCAAGTCAGTATAATAAGTGTATTTTTGAAATATTGTACAGATTTTTAGTATAATCTCATTAAAATTTTGATATATAAAAGGTTACATTCGGGATTATTTTATGATATAATACAATTAAGAAAAGTTCGTAACGAGGTAAGGTTATGTATAGAATAACAGAAAAAAAAGTTCTGAATCCTTCTGTCATAGAACTTCATATTGAAGCACCCCTTGTGGCAAAAAAAGCAAAACCGGGGCAGTTTATCATTTTGAGAGTTGATGAGTCCGGTGAACGTGTGCCATTTACGGTGGCAGGATGTGACAGGGAAAAAGGAACTGTTAAAATTATATATCAGATTGTCGGTGCAACAACCCTGAAACTTTCAAAAAAAGAAAAGGGTGACACAATCTCAGATTTTGCAGGCCCTCTCGGATGTGCAACTGAACTTGACGGTCTCAAAAAAGTTTGTATTGTCGGCGGCGGTGTTGGTTGTGCAATTGCTATGCCAATTGCACAGGAACTGAAAAAACAAGGTGCATCTGTTACAGCCATCATAGGTTTTCGTAACAAAGACCTTGTCATACTTGAAGATGAATTTAAAGAGTGCTGTGAAAAGCTCCATGTTATGACCGATGACGGTTCCTATGGTGAAACGGGAAATGTTACAATGCCACTTAAAAAAATGCTCTCAGAGGGCGAAAAATTTGACATGATTATCGCAATCGGGCCTCTTGTTATGATGAAATTTGTGGTTGAATGTGCAAAGCCATTTGGCGTGCCTGTTACTGTGTCTATGAATCCGATAATGATTGACGGTACAGGAATGTGTGGCGGATGCAGACTTACTCTTAACAAAAACGGCAAAAAAGTGACAAAATTTGCATGCGTTGACGGCCCTGATTTCAACGGATATGAAGTTGACTTTGACGAGGCAATGTCAAGAGGAAGAATGTATTCAGATTTTGAAAGACATGCCTATGAATCAAACTGCAATCTTTTCAAAAAGGAGGTGCAGTGATATGGCAAATGTTAATATGAATCCAAAAAGATGCGAAATGCCTACCCAAAGTCCTGAAAAAAGATGCAAAAACTTTGATGAAGTGGCACTTGGATACACAGAAGAAATGGCAATTGATGAGGCAAAGAGATGTCTTAACTGCAAAAATATGCCATGTGTTGAGGGGTGTCCTGTCAAAATCAGAATCCCTGATTTTATCTCAAAAATAAAGGAACATGACTTTGAAGGCGCATATGAAGTTATATCTTCATCTTCTTCACTTCCGGCAGTTTGCGGAAGAGTTTGCCCTCAGGAAAACCAATGCGAGGCAAAATGTGTGAGAGGAATCAAGGGCGAATCTGTTGGGATAGGCAGATTGGAGCGGTTTGTGGCTGACAGACACAACACCTCTTCAAAAGATGATGTGACTGTTCCTCAAAAAAACGGACATAAGGTTGCCATTATCGGTTCAGGCCCGTCGGGACTTACCTGTGCAGGAGACCTTGCAAAAAAAGGATATGAAGTTTCCGTCTTTGAAGCGCTTCACACTCCGGGCGGTGTTCTTGTTTACGGAATTCCTGAATTTCGTCTTCCAAAGTCCATCGTGGCAAAGGAAGTGGACACATTAATAAAACTCGGTGTGAAAATTGAAACAAATGTCATTATCGGAAAAACTCTTACAATAGATGAAATCTTCAAAATGGGATTTGAAGCGGTGTTTATAGGTTCAGGCGCAGGTCTCCCCT
>SVJK01000043.1 GCA_015069015.1 Oscillospiraceae bacterium | reverse complement strand
CCTCAAAAAAGTTAAAGATGCATTCCCGCATGTTGAAGTTATTGCAGGAAATATCGCAACTGCCGAGGCTGCAGAAGAACTTATTAAAGCAGGTGCTGATGCTGTTAAAGTTGGTATCGGTCCCGGATCTATCTGTACAACCCGTGTTGTTGCAGGTGTTGGTGTACCACAGATTACAGCTATCTATAATGTTGCACAACTTGCCAAAAAATATGGTGTTCCAGTAATAGCTGACGGCGGTATTAAATACAGTGGTGACATTTCAAAGGCAATTGCAGCCGGCGGAGATGTTATAATGGTAGGAAGCCTCCTTGCGGGATGCGAGGAAAGTCCCGGCGAATCTGAAATCTATGAAGGCAGAAGCTTTAAGGTATACAGAGGTATGGGTTCTATTGCCGCAATGGAAAAGGGAAGCAAAGACAGATACTTCCAGACCGGCACAAAAAAACTTGTTCCCGAAGGCGTTGAGGGAAGAGTTCCCTATAAAGGACCCCTGGCAGACACCATTTATCAGCTCATGGGCGGTCTTCGTTCATCAATGGGATATTGTGGTACAGCCACTGTTCCTGACCTGAAAGAAAAAGGCAAATTTGTAAGAATTACAAATGCTGGTCTTATTGAAAGCCACCCCCATGATATTTCAATAACAAAAGAAGCTCCAAACTATTCAAAAAGCTTTTAATTATAATATTACAAAAGACTCATTCCATTTGGAGTGAGTCTTTTTTGCTGTATGGGAAATTTCATAAAAATTTGTTCGCGAGATCTGATGTTAAGCACACGGGAGTCGAACACCGCATGGTTTTAAAATGACAATTTCGTTATATTCCGCGTGAAATCTCTAAAAAATACGTCAGTATTCTCTTCGAGATTTCACTTGTATAAAACTAAATTGTCTATTTTAAAACTCTTCGACCTTAAACGCAGAGAAATTTAGTAAAATTTCAATGCGGAGGTCGAAGCAAGGCTGGCGCCTTGCGAGAGCGACAAGTTGAAAGTGTGCAAATTTATCAAGTTTAAGGCATACGGGGTTCAACTCCCGTGTGCTTAACGAAACTATGCCCGCGACAAGGGCGCAGGCTCAGCCTGCTTTTTCATTGTTAAAAAGTCATCTACTTCTTATCAAAAAAATCCTTCATTTTGTCCAGAAATGACTTTCTCTGCTTAAAGTTTGTTTCTCCTGCTGATGATGCAAATTTTTCAATAATTTCCTTTTGCTCTGAGGAAAGATTTTTCGGAACTTCAACAGTAAATTTTAAAATCATATCCCCTCTTGCACCACTTCTTACGTGGGGAATACCTTTTGAACGAAGTCTAACAACGGTTTCAGGTTGTGTTCCTTCGGGAACTGTATAGGTCATTTTTCCCGGTTCATATTTTTTGTCGGGATCAAGAACGGGAATTTCAATTTCCGCACCAAGGGTTGCCTGAACAAATGTGATGGGAACATCCAAAACAACATCGTATCCCGACCGTGTGAAAACAGGATGTTTCTTTATGGAAACTGTCACAAGAAGATCTCCTGACGGTCCCCCTTTTGTTCCTGCGTTTCCAAGCCCTCTGTAACTTACAGTTTCGCCTGCATTGATTCCTGCAGGAATATCCACCTCAATGTTTTTGGCTCTTTTAACCTTTCCTTTTCCGTGACATTTTCCGCAGGGAGATTTGATTATGCTTCCCTCACCGCGGCAGTGTCCGCAAACCTGAGTGTTTATCATCTGACCAAACATTGTGTTCTGAACGTTTCTTATCTGACCTGTACCGTTGCAGTGAGGACAGGTTTGCTTGTCAGACGGATTCTTTGCGCCGGTTCCCTTACATTCCTCACAATCTTCAATGACATATATCTTGAGTTGTTTTTTTACACCAAATGCCGCCTCTTCAAAAGAAAGAAGAACGCTTTCTTCTATATCAGAGCCGCGTCTCGGACCGTTTCTTCTTCTTTGAGAAGAACCAAAACCACCGCCAAACATAGAACCGAAAATATCTCCAATGTCTCCGAAGTCCATTCCGCCAAATCCGCCGAAGCCTCCGCCACCGCCTCCGCCGTAACTCGGATCGACACCTGCAAAACCAAACTGATCATAGCGTGATTTTTTCTCGGAATCACTTAAAACCTCATAGGCCTCTCCGATTTCCTTGAATTTTGCTTCAGCCTCTTTGTCACCTGGGTTAACATCGGGGTGATATTTTTTTGCAAGTTTTCTGTAGGAACGTTTTATTTCATCGTCCGAAGCATTTTTATCTACGCCGAGGACTTCGTAATAATCTCTTTTATCTGCCATAATCTCACCTTTCAAGAAAAGAGACAAAAGATGGGAATGTAAAATTTCAGTTTTACACTCCCGTTCTTTTTATTAATAACTCTTTATCATTTGTTATCGTCGTCAACTACTGTGTAGTCACCGTCATAGGTGCCACCCTGACCTCCCATATTGGGATCCTGAGCACCCATGTCAGGACCGCCCTGAGGATTTGCCTGCTGATACATTTTTGATGAAATTTCATAGAATTTCTGCTGGAGTGCATCACTTGCTGACTTAATTGCCTCAACATCTGTGCCTTCCAATGCTTTTTTAACATCAGCAATTTTTCCTTCGATTTCTGTTTTGTCTGCAGAGTCAAGTTTGTCACCGAAATCGGTCATTGCTTTTTCACACTGATAGCAAAGACTGTCTGCGCTGTTTCTTGCTTCGATTTCTTCTTTGCGTTTTCTGTCTTCTTCTGCAAACTGTTCTGCCTCTTTAACAGCCTTGTCTATATCTTCGTCTGTAAGATTTGTGCTTGCTGTGATTGTAATATCCTGAGCATTGCCTGTTGCCATATCTTTTGCAGTAACTTTTACGATACCGTTGGCATCAATATCAAAACTTACTTCAATCTGAGGAACACCTCTTGGTGCAGGTGCAATGCCTGTGAGACTGAATTTTCCAAGGGATTTATTATATGCTGCCATTTCTCTTTCACCCTGAAGAATGTGAATTTCAACAGAGGTCTGATTGTCTGCCGCGGTTGAGAAAACCTGAGTCTTTTTAGCAGGAATTGTTGTGTTTCTTTCAATAAGTTTTGTGCAAACTCCACCGAGAGTTTCAATACCGAGTGAAAGAGGTGTAACGTCTAAAAGAACGATATCTTTAACATCACCTGCCAAAACACCACCCTGAATTGCAGCACCCATTGCTACACATTCATCGGGGTTAATACCTTTGTGAGGTTCTTTGCCTGTAAATTTCTTAACTGCTTCCTGAACTGCGGGGATTCTGGAAGAACCACCAACGAGAAGAACTTTGTTAATATCTGATGCTGAAAGACCTGCATCCTGAAGTGCTTTTCTTGTGGGTTCCATTGTTTTTTCAACAAGGTCTGCGGTAAGTTCATCAAATTTACTTCTTGTAAGTGTTACATCAAGATGTTTGGGGCCTGTTGCATCTGCTGTGATAAAGGGAAGGTTGATGTTTGATGTTGCAACTCCCGAAAGTTCAATTTTTGCTTTTTCTGCCGCTTCTTTAAGACGCTGCATAGCGATTTTATCCTGGGAGAGATCGATTCCGTTTTCTTTTTTGAATTCTTCGATGAGATAGTTCATAATCTTTTCATCAAAGTCATCACCGCCAAGCCTTGTGTTACCGCCTGTTGCGAGAACTTCGAAAAGACCGTCGCCGATTTCAAGAATTGATACGTCAAATGTACCGCCGCCAAGGTCATATACCATGATTTTCTGTTCGCCGTCTTTGTCCATACCATAAGCAAGAGCAGCGGCTGTAGGTTCGTTTATGATTCTCATAACTTCAAGACCTGCAATTTTACCTGCGTCTTTTGTTGCCTGACGCTGTGAGTCGTTGAAGTATGCAGGAACTGTGATTACAGCCTGAGTTACTGTTTCACCAAGATAACTTTCAGCATCTGCTTTGAGTTTGGAAAGTACCATTGCAGAAATTTCCTGAGGTGTGTAGTTTTTGCCATCAATTGCAACTTTTCTGTCAGTTCCCATATCTCTTTTTATGGAGATAATTGTTTTGTCGGGGTTTGTGATTGCCTGTCTTTTTGCAACCTGACCGATAAGTCTTTCGCCTGTTTTTGTAAATGCCACAACAGATGGGGTTGTTCTTGCGCCTTCTGCATTTGCAATTACAACAGGTTCTCCGCCTTCCATAACTGATACACAAGAGTTTGTTGTACCAAGGTCAATTCCAATAATTTTTGCCATTTTTCATTCCTCCAAATATATTAGTTTGCCACCTTAACCATGCTGTATCTTATAACTTTGTCACGGTAGGTATATCCTTTTTGAAATTCTTCAACAATGGTGTTATCCGCAATTGATTCATCATCTATATGCATTATTGCATTGTGACGAAGCGGATCAAATTCACAGCCGAGAGCCTCAATTTTTTTGACTCCGATTTTTTCAAAGGTTTCGATTGTCTGATTATATATCATTTCAATTCCTTTGTATAAATCCTTTTCCTTTTCCTCATCAGAGAATGATGCAAGGGCTCTTTCAAAGTTATCAATAACAGGCAAAAGTGCCATTACTGTGTCCCCTACGGAGTCAATATAGATTGCTTCTTTCTCCTTCTGGGTTCTTTTTTTGAAATTGTCATACTCTGCCAAAAGTCTTAAATATGTGTCTTTAAGTTCTGCAATTTCTTTTTCTTTTTCCAAAAGTGCCTTATCCTGCTTTTTGGATTTTGATTTTGTTTTTGCCTGTTCTTTTTTTTCGCATTTTTCTTCTGAACAGTTGTTTTGTGCCGTTTCAATCTCTTCGTTTGTATCTTCAACGGACTTGTCGGGATTCTTAATCAATATTCTTTCCTCCTTCATCATCGCCCATAAGTTCGTTTATGCAACCTGTGAGATAGTCAAGGGTTGAAATAACTTTTGCATAATCCATTCTTGTGGGGCCGATAATTGCCAGTTTGCCTTTCATATTCCCGCCAAGGGAATAGTTTGAGACTATAAGGCTTATATCCTTATCTTTCAAAACAGGATTTTCATTTCCGATTATAACGGAAGTGGAATCACCCGTTTCTGAAAGCAGAGATTTTATCATCTGACTGTTATCTTTTTTCAGGAAATTGAAAAATTCCTTTGTGCGGTCAATGTTGTTGAATTCGGGGTGTTTGAAGATGTTACTTGTTCCGCCAAGAATAAGATCAACATCATTTTCTTCACCTGAAATGTCACACAAAAAGTCAAACACAGGATTTATGAGCATTTCGTCAACAGGAATAAGTTCTTTTTCCCTTTCGAGAATTTCAGGCGTGAATTTATCTGTTGATGCACCTGAAAAACGGTGGTTAAGGTAATTTGAAAGTTTCTCCAAAACATTTATGTCATATTCTCTTACCGTGCGCACAGTACAGTTTTTAACATTACCTGAATCAACTACTGCAATAACCACAAAACTTCTGTTGTCTACAGGAATAAGTTTTATGTTGTTTAAGGTTAAGGAAGATGAAACAGGTGTTGTGTAGATTGTGGCATAGTCTGTGAGAACAGACATTATTTCCGAGATGTTTTCTATGGTGCGGCGAAGCTCTATATACTTTTTGTGAAGTGCAGATGTTATCTGATTGATCTCTCCAATGCTAAGTCTGTATTCCTTCATAAGCTGGTCAACATAGACTCTGTAGCCAAGATATGACGGAACTCTTCCCGATGATGTGTGAGTTTTTTCAAGATAACCCGCTTCTTCCAGGGCTGCCATTTCATTTCTTATGGTGGCAGAACTTACACCAAGGTCGTATTTTTGAAGAATATGAGATGAGCCTACGGGTTCAGCAGAGACTATATAGTCATCTATTATTGCCTGCAGAATTTTTTTCTTTCTGTCGCTAAGCTCCATAATATCCTCCTTTGAAAATTATCTTTCGTCCAAATACGAATTTTAGCACTCTACATCAAAGAGTGCTAAAGATAAGATACCACCATTTGACATTTTTGTCAATAGGTGAGTAAAAATTTATTTAATTTCAACAATTACACGAAATCACAAAGCACATAGTTTGATATATAGTATGCCCTCTGTGCCAAAATGTATCTGTCTCCCTCATCTTTTAAAAGTCCGTTTCCGAGATGTTTTTTTATTGCATCCGGAAACACTTCCCAAATATCATGTCCGAATCTTTCCCTGAATAAAGTCTTTGACGCTCCCGTCTTTGTAAGACGAAGGGACAAAAACATAAACTCACTCATAAGGTCTTCCTTTGAAAGAATGATATCTTCCGAAAGTTCAAATGAAGAAAGATATTTTTCAAAATCACCAGTATTTGTATATCTTTTCCCACCATAAAGTGAAGATGCACCGGGTCCTATTCCCACATATTCTTCTCCTGTCCAGTATTTCACATTATGGCGTGAATGTTTTCCGTCTTTTGAAAAATTTGAAAGTTCATACTGCTCATAGCCGTTTATTTCAAGAGTGTCTTTTATAATATGATACATATTTTCATATTCTTCGTCACTTTTTTCGGATATTTCACCCTTTTCAAGAAAGTTTGAAAAAGGAGTTCCTTCTTCAATTTTAAGACCGTAGCAGGAAATGTGTTCGGGTGAAAGGGTGATAAACTCTTTCAGAGTATCCTTAAGGCTTTTTTCATCCTGATTCGGGATTGCATACATAAGGTCAAGGCTTATATTGTCAAAACCTGCATCTCTCAAAATTGAAAATGCTCTTTTTGTATCTTCGGAATTATGAATTCTTCCAAGTTTTTTAAGTTCAGAATCAGAAAACGTCTGTGCGCCGAGACTTATGCGGTTAATCCCCATATTTTTCCAGGCATTTGCCTTTTGGGAATTGACAGTACACGGATTTGCCTCTATGGTTATTTCGCTTTTGGGCATAATTTTAAAATTTTCTTTTGCACCCTTCAAAAGATTTGAAATCTGCTCCACCGATAAAAGAGACGGTGTGCCTCCTCCAAAATAAAGAGTGTCCGCCTCTATCTTTTCATTTTTATATTTTTCCATTTCAGAATTTGCCCTTAAAACGTATTCACTTATGCGGTCTGTCATATCAGGATATGAACAAAAGTCACAGTAATTACATTTTTTCAGGCAAAAAGGAACGTGTATATATATGCCTTTCATACAATCATCCCCTATTTGAAAATCAGGTTATATGCATTGTTATAAAGTATTCTTTCGTTTTCTTCCCTTGTAAAACCCAAAGACAAAAAGTTCTCTATTCCCTCTTTGTGTCTTTCTATTGGATAGTCTGTGCCAAAAAGAATCTTTTCTGTGCCGTGACGACTGATTATGGATTTTATTCTTTCGGGCGAAAGTTTTCTTGATGTGCTTGAGCAGTCCATAAACAAATCTTTTCCGATGAGATATTCTTCCGTCTGCTCCCATTTGAGATGACCGCCCAGATGCGCACCGATGACTACAATGCCGGGAAAATCCTGCATAACTTTTATAAGTCTTACGGCAGATGAATAATCGTATTTCACATCTCCCATATGAAAGAGAATGGGAAGTTTTTTGTCTCTTAAAATTTCATATGCACCGTACATTCTTCTGTCATCAATATTGAAAAACTGAAAATCCGGATGAAGTTTAATTCCTTTCAAGCCAAGGGAAACGATTCTGTCAATTTCCTTTTCAAAGTCTTCATATTCCGGATGAAGAGTGCCAAAACCTGCAATGTTTTCTGTTATGTGAGATGCAGTTGCATTATTCACATCCTCAACCTGAGATGATTTTAAAGCAGATGAGTGAATTACAAATTTTTCAACTCCTGCCTCTTTAGTACTTTCTACAAGATCTGCCATTGTGCCTTTCCCGTGCATATCATAACTATAATATTCACCAACGTGTCTGACCGCACGGTCCGCAAGTTTTTCAGGCCAGATGTGAGTGTGTACGTCTATTACTTTGTATTCCATATGTATCACCCTGACTGTATCAATTTGTAACCTTATTAAAACTATATCACATCAAAAAATCTATTTCAACAAGGCCTCCGGGATTTCGTGACCTTTTTTTGTAAAACCAAAATCTCACGGACATATTTAATATATTTTGCACAAGAAAAATTCTGCAAATTCCGAAATATACAAGGCAGATTCTCACAGTTCCATTGAAGTCTTTTTATATTGAGTTGGGGTTTTACCTGTCTTCTTTTTAAAAACCTTGCGGAAATATATGGAAGATTTAAAACCTGCCATTTCGCTTATTTGCTCTATTGAAAGATTATTATCATACATAAGAGTTATCGCCTTGCTAACTCTTACATCATTAATATATTCAACAGGTGTCTCTCCCATATGTTTTTTGAAGTTGGGAAAAAATCTTGAGGTGCTCATATTGCAAAGTCCCGCAAGAAAATCAACACTTACATCTTCTGAATAGTTTCTTTCTATGTAGTTTACTGCAGGCATAATCCTGTCATTTAATACGGTTTCATTTTTTGCATCAAGATTTGGATAGACATCGGACAATATTTCATAAAACTTTGACATTGAAGACAGTTCGCCCGGATAATCATTTTCATAATTATTAAGAATAAACTCATAATTATCCCTTATTTTCTCAAAATTTTCTCCGCAACTGACCTTTTGAATTCTGAAACTGTGCTGTCTTGAAAAGGGGCTTGGGATTTCAAGGATAAAATGAAGACTGATATATGTTGCACGTGGACTTGCCACCCACTTTGAAACGTAGGTTGAATTTATGGGGACAAAGATGATATCGCCTTTTTCAAGGTGTATGTGATTCCCGTTTTCACTGTCTGTTATATCTGCACTTCCCTCAAGCAAAAGTCCCATACAAAAATGAGGTCTTGGCGATGTACTCACATCAAAGATGTGAGTTTTGGTGTATTCATATTTGTCAACTTTGAAAAAAGTAATGGCTTCCATAATATCACCCGATAGAATAGTTTTGTTTTTTGATATTATATCATATATCCCATTTTTGTCAATGGTGGTATAGTAAAAGCAGGAAACAAGACGGAGGTAAATTTAATGAAAGCGATAGTAATAGAACCAAATAAAGACATGATATGGAAAGAGGTTAAAAATCCTGTACTCAAATGCGGAGAAGTTCTTGTGGAAGTGCGTTGTGCAGGTGTTAACCGTGCTGACCTTATGCAAAGAGAGGGATGTTATCCCCCACCACCGGGATGTCCTGACTGGCCGGGGCTTGAAATTTCCGGAGTTATAAAGGAAATGAGCATTGAGGCAGAAAAAGAAAGCACATGGAAAGTGGGCGACAAAGTGTGCGCACTTCTGGGCGGCGGTGGTTATGCCGAGTATGCTGCAGTGCATCACACAATGCTTATGCCCATACCAAAGGGCATATCTTTTGAAGAGGCTGCCGCCCTTCCTGAAGCCTTTGCAACTGCATATCTCAATCTTTTCACAGAAGGCGGTGCAAAGGAAGGTCAAACTTTTTTGATGCAGGCAGGAAAAAGCGGTCTTGCAAGTGTTGTTATCCCTATGGCTAAAGCCTTTGGTCTGAGAGTTATAACAACTGTCAGAACAGATGATGAAGTTAAGGCAATCAGCCATCTTAATGCAGATGTTGTTGTTAATACATCAAAGGAAAAGTTATGCGACGTTTTAAAAAGAGAGGAAGAAGCAGGTCATCCTCTGAACCTTGCCATAGACTGTCTCGGAAGCGAAAACGTGGGAGAATGTTTCCCCTATGTTGCATATGGATGCAGATGGATTATGATTGCAACGCTGGCAGGTGACATATCATCTGTGAATATGCGTACAATGTATGTTAAAAACATAAGACTCATCGGAAGCACCCTCAGAAGCAAGCCTGTTGAAGTAAAAGGTGAAATTCTTTCAAATCTTGTAAGAGAAATATGGCCAAAGGTTGAATCAGGTGAAGTTCGTCCTACAATTTACGAAATCATGCCCATAACCGATGCCGAAAAAGCACACGCTCTTTTAGAGGAAGGAAAAAGTGCGGGAAAAGTTATTCTCACCATACCCGACGAAAACTGAGTCAGGAGATAAGATTATGAATAATAAACAGATAGTTTTCACCAAAATAAACACGGCAGAATTTTTGGACAGTGAAAAAAGAGAGCCGAGCGAAAACGAAGTGTGCGTTGAAACAATCATCAGCACGGTGAGTTGCGGAACAGAGAAAGCAAACATCACAGGTGATCCAAACGTTGCCGCACAGGGCATTTCACAGGTTATTTTTCCAAGATACAGCGGATACAGCAGTTCCGGGAAAGTTGTGGCAGTCGGCAAAAATGTCAGCGATTTATCCGTTGGCGACAGAGTGGCAATGTATTGGAGCGTTCATTCAAAATATAACACACTTAACCGTGATAGAGTTATAAAAATTGATGACGATATCTCATTTGAAGAAGCGTCTCTCGGTTTTATCTCCGCTTTTCCTCTGGCGGCAATACGAAAAACCCGTCTTGAAATCGGCGAATCTGCCATTGTTATGGGGCTTGGCATTTTAGGGCAGATTGCCGTGAAACTTTTAAGATGTGCAGGGGCTGCTCCCATAATTGCAGTTGATCCTGTGGAATCAAGAAGAGAAGAGGCAAAAAAATCCGGAGCAGATTTTGTCTTCAGTCCCTTTGAAGAAAACTTTTCGGAAAAAGTCAAATCCGTAACGGATGGCGGAGCGAATGTGGCAATTGAAGTGACAGGCGTTGGTGCAGGACTCGACGGCGTCCTTGACTGTATGGCAAAATTCGGACGCGTTGCCCTTCTTGGATGTACAAGGGATAAAAACTTTACCATTGACTACTATAAAAAAGTTCATTCTCCCGGCATAAGCCTTATTGGTGCTCACACTATGGCAAGGCCGGAATTTGAATCACATCCCGGATATTTCACTCACAGAGATGATATAAAATCCGTAATGAAACTGTGCAAAAGCAAGAGAATCTCTCTTAAAGACCTAATAAAGGAAACACACAGTCCCAAAGATTGTCCCACAGTCTACAAAAGACTTATAGAAGACAAAGATTTCCCAATTGTTGTTCAGTTTGACTGGAGGAATGTATGATGAGAAAAATAAAAATAGCGCAGATAGGCTTCAATGAAAACAGCCATTCGATTCAGGTCTTTATGAGTATGGCAAAACAAAGTGACATTTTTGACATTGCAGGATATGTGATGCCCGAAAATGAGAGAGAAAGGATTCCGTCTGTCCTTGAGCATCTCAAGCCTTACAAAGAACTTTCTCTTAAGGAAGTTTTAAATGATCCCGAAATTGAAGCAGTGACAATTGAAACCGATGAAATTTATCTTACAAAATATGCAACACTTGCGGCAAAACACGGCAAGCAGATACATATGGAAAAACCCGGCGGAACATCTGTTAAAGATTTTGAAAAACTTATTCAGACCGTGAAAGACAACAACCTCATTTTTCACATGGGATATATGTACAGATACAACCCCTGTGTGCAGGAACTTATGGAAAGAATCAAAAACGGGGAACTTGGAAAAATCATAAGCGTTGAGGCTCAAATGAACTGCAATCACACACCAAAGGTGCGTCAGTGGCTCGATAACTTCCCGGGCGGCATGATGTTTTTCCTTGGTTGTCATCTTGTTGACCTTATTCTTCAGATTTGCGGTGAACCGAAAAATGTCATACCTTTAAACAAATGCACTGACTCAGACGGCGTTACGTCTGAGGATTTCGGAATGGCAATTTTTGAATATGAAAACGGTGTATCTTTTGCCAAAACAAGTGCAAACGAAATAGGCGGGTTCAACCGAAGACAGCTTGTGGTGTCCGGAACAAAAGGGACTGTTGAACTAAAGCCTTTTGAAGTTTGTACCGATGACGGACAGTATACAGTTATGACAAAATATGATGATACCTTCTGGCACACCAAGGGTGAAACATCTCAGACAAATGTTTATGACCGCTATGATGACATGATTGCATCCTTTGCCGCTATGGTAAGAGGTGAAAAGACAAATCCGTGGAGTTATGACTACGAACTATCCCTATACAAAAATATTCTGAAAGCCTGTGGTGAGAAAAATGTATGAAAATAAAAAAGTCCTCCTCATAGCGGGAGGAGGAACACTTGGAACATATACGGCAAAAGAACTTTTAGGTTTGGGATGCTATGTGGATATTATATGCCCCGAAGATAAGGTTTCGTCTGATAGCAGACTTTCCTATTACAAGGCTTTCTCTTCGGTGGAGTATCTTAAGGATTTATTTTCCAAAAATCACTACGATGCAATTGTGGACTTTGTGTATTATAAAAATCCTGATGACTACATACCGTTCCACAAAATTTTGAGAGAAAATACAGAGCATCTTTTGTATGTTTCTTCATACAGGGTGTATGCCGATTCTCAAAAACCTCTGACAGAGGAATCTGCCGTTCTTTCCCCCGAAACCGTCGATGATGAATTTTTTCTCAAAAATGAAGATTATGCCCTTTCCAAGTTGAAAAATGAAGCATATATCAAAAATTATAATGGAGATGTGAACTGGACAATTATCCGCCCGGTGATTTCCTTTTCAAAGTATCGCATGGATGTGATTGTACATTCGGGAACATATGTTATTGACTGTGCAAAAGAAGGAAAAACAATCCCTGTGCCAATTGGTGCAAAAGACAAAATTGCAGGACTTGACTGGGCAGGAAACACAGGTAAAATCATTGCAAATCTTCTGTTTAAAAAAGATGCACTCGGTGAAACCTTTACCATAAGTTCCGCTCCGAATCTTACATGGGGCGAAATTTCAGAGATATATACAGATTTAATCGGTGCAGAGTTTAACTGGATTGACACCTGTGAATACATAAAAATCGAGCCAAAACTTAAAGACAATCAATGGCTTCTCACCTATGACCGTCTGTTAAACAGACGAATAGACAATTCAAAAGTTCTGAAAGTTACGGAACTTAAAAAAGAAGATTTTGCGTCAATAAGAGACGGAATAAAGACAGAGCTGGAAAACTTTGAATAAGTATAATTACAAGAAAAGCAAATTTGCTTTTCAAAAAAATTGCACGGCAATATAATTTTTTTTACTGTATAGGAACGAAGTTTCCTATACAGTAAAAAAGCAGGCTGAGCCTGCACCCAAGTCGCGAGCGTAATTTGATATACATCTTATCTCGCGAACTAAATTCTGCGTAATTTCCTATACAGTTAAAAACCCTCCGAAATGTTTTTTGAAAATTCCGGAGGGTTTTATAGTTTATTAATAGTTATATCCTGCCTCTAATGCTTTAATGTTTGTTTCAAGCATTGCTGCTTTTGAAGCGGGAACAAGTTTTGTGATTGCAGTTTTGAGTTCATCCCATGTAAACATTTCTGTTTCTTTTACGAGTTTACCAAGAATTATCATATTTGCAAGTTTTGCAATTCCCATATCTACCGCCATCTGTGTTGCAGGGATGGTGTATACATCAACATCATCTCGTTTACACTCTCTTGAAATGAGAGTAGAGTCGATAAAGATTTTACCGCCTTTAACTACTGCATTTTCAAATTTGTCAAGAGAAGGTCCATTCATTACCACGAGGGCTGTGGGTTCTGTGATGATTGGAGATGCCACATCTTCATCAGAAACTATAACGCTGCAGTTTGCGGTACCACCACGCATTTCAGGTCCGTAGGAAGGAAGATGGGACACATTTTTGCCCTGAATCATACCTGCATATGCAACAACTTTTCCTGCAAAGAGGATTCCCTGACCGCCGAATCCGGCGAATATTGTCTCGAATGTCATAATTACGCTTCCTCCTTTGTGATGTCTTTATATACACCGAGAGGATAGTGCGGAAGCATATTCTCTCTCATCCAGTTAAAGGATTCCTGAGGTGACATACCCCAGTTTGTGGGACAGGTTGATACAACTTCAACAAGAGTGAAACCTTTGCCTTCCATCTGAAGTTGGAAAGCCTTTTTTATTGCGGCTTTTGCTTTTTTGATGTTTGGAACAGTATCCACGGTTACTCTTTCGATATATGCAGGGCCGTCGAGTGTTGCGAGCATTTCGCTGACTCTGATGGGGTTACCCTGGGTTTTTGTATCTCTTCCATAGGGTGATGTCTGAGTTACCTGACCGGCAAGTGTTGTGGGAGCCATCTGACCGCCTGTCATACCATAGATTGCATTATTGATAAAGATTGTGGTTACATTTTCACCTCTTGCGGCAACGTGTACAGTTTCTGCTGTACCGATGGCTGCAAGGTCACCGTCACCCTGATAGGTAAATACAATTTTATCAGGACGTGCTCTTTTGATGCCTGTAGCTACTGCAGGTGCTCTGCCGTGTGCGGCTTCCTGCATATCACATTCAAAATAGTTATATGCAAAAACGGAGCATCCAACAGGTGCAACACCAATTGTATCGCCTTCGATTCCGAGTTCATCTATAACTTCCGCAACTAAACGGTGTACTATACCGTGAGGGCAACCGGGGCAATAGTGAAAAGATACATCGCTTAAAGCGTGAGGACGTTTAAATACTTTTTCCATTATTTTGCACCTCCGATTTCTTCGATTTTTTCAAGAATTTCTTTGGGAGTGGGAACGACGCCGCCTGTTCTTCCGAAAAACTCTACATTTGCTCTTCCGTTTACTGCAAGGCGTACATCTTCAACCATCTGTCCCATACTCATTTCAACTGCAAGGAATGTCTTTTTGGTATTTTTTGAAAGTGCCTTTTCAAATGCTTCAAAGGGGAAAGGCCAGAGGGTAATCGGGCGGATGATTCCAACCTTATATCCTTTTTCCTTTGCCTTTGCCATAGCAGTTTTTGCAATACGTGCAGTTGTACCGTAGGCAACTAAAATGATGTCTGCATCTTCCACATCAACTGCCTCATAGCGGACTTCATTTTTTGCAATTTCATCATATCTTTTCTGTCTTTCCAAAACAAGGTCTTCAAGTTCAGATGCTTCAATGAAAAGAGAGTTTATAATATTTTTCTTTCTCTTCATACCTGTTCCTGATGTTGCCCATTCCTTTTCGGGGAGATCGGAAACATCGGTATCTTTAAATTCTACAGGTTCCATCATCTGACCAAGCATACCGTCACCCATAATCATTACGGGGCATCTGTATTTGTCACCGATGTCAAACGCATCGGATGTGAGATCTACCATTTCCTGAATGGAACTGGGGGCAAGAACAACGAGGTGATAATCACCGTGTCCGCCGCCTTTTGTTGCCTGGAAATAGTCAGACTGTGCAGGCTGAATTCCGCCAAGACCGGGGCCGCCTCTCACAATGTTTACAACAACGCAGGGGACATCTGCACCTGCTATGTAGGAAATACCTTCCTGCTTAAGGCTGATTCCGGGAGATGAGGAACTTGTCATAACTCTGACACCTGCTCCGCCTGCTCCATATACCATATTGATTGCGGAAACTTCACTTTCTGCCTGAAGGAATGTTCCGCCGATTTTAGGCATTTTCTTTGCCATATATGCACTTACCTCTGTCTGAGGTGTGATAGGATATCCGAAAAAGTGACGGCAACCTGCTCTGATGGCAGCTTCTGCCAAAGCTTCGTTACCTTTCATCAAAACTTTATCACCCATGATAAAAACCTCCTTTTAATAGATTTATCTTTCTACTTCAATTACAACATCGGGACACATTGTAGCACAGAATGCACATCCTATACATTTGTCCATTTCAATAACAGTTGCAGGGTGAAACCCTTTTGCGTTGATTCTGTCTTTAGCCATTGTGACAATCTTTTTGGGACAAGCGTCTACACAAAGACCGCAACCCTTACATCTGTCTTCGTTAAAAGTAACTTTTGCCATATTTAAAGCCTCCTTTTGGGAATTTTAATCTTTATATTCTACGCCAAAGCGTCAAAAGGTAAATTCATAAAAAGTTTCAGGGGAAACTTTTTGTCTTCATCAACACTTTTCAGTTTTTCTAAAATATCAGGTGTTGATGATACATATTTTACAGGGATATTCATTCTTTTTGAAACTTCATCAAGAAGTTCAAAGGATGATTCAAAATCCTGTTCACTTGAAAGATAGGAAAGATTTGCATTATTGACAAGTGCTGTTATGCGGCATCTTGATGCAATTTCGATTTCTCTTGCAAGTTTTATGATGTCATCTGCATTTTGGGTGTCAGGTCTTTTGGCATTTACCACAAGAAACATCTCATAGTCTTCATCTTTCAGATATGGATAAAACTGACCGAGGGCTATTGCACCGTCCTCATCTCCCCCAACATCCAAAACAGCGTGACAGTCTTTGTCTGAAAAAACTGAAAGAATATCACTTGGAAGTGTGGGAAGGTCGAGATTTGTTCCTGCATAATCGGGTGCTATCACCTTTATGCCCTCTTTTTCAAGTTCCTGATGTGCGTCATTTGTTCTGAAATAGGGATTTACGATATCCATGTCGCAAATGCAGGTATTTTGAAATTTTCTTTGAAGATTTATGGCATAATTTATGGCAAATTCTGTTTTGCCACTGCCATAGTGACCTGTTACGATGTTAATTCTTTTCATATATATCAATCCTTAATAATCTGTATAATGGTATGCTCGGTACATGATTTTTTGTTCACTTTCCGAATCAGCACAATCCATACAAACAAAAGCAAAACAAATGCTGTGAGTGTTCCAAGGATTCCTGCATTTAAGACGTCACAGAAAACTACGGCAAAAATCATAAGAAATACAGGGAGAATGTATACAAGAAGTGAGATTGCAAGAATTTTGCCCGAATCTGATGAAATAATAACCTTGTCCCCTTCTTTTGCTCCTATGGGATTTTTCACCGTGGTATCAAATGATGGATTGGAACAGGCGCCGCAATCAGCGCAGTTATGAGAACACGCCGAGGATTTACAAATTCGTACAACTGCAGTTTCGCCAACTACAGATACTACAACTCCCTCTCCTGTCATATCCTCACTCCCAAAAGTTAAAATATCTCACTAATATAATATGTTTCATAATATTATATCAAAAAACGACAGATAATTCAATAGTCGGAGAGTGTTAATTTTATACAAAATTAACGTTTTTATATCTGTTTTATATGTAATCAGTAATAAAAGACCAGGGGCTGTAAATTAATTTGCCGAATTAATTTACAGCCCCAATTACAGGTTTAATTAAAAATTGTTGTTGTTATTATATCTTTTACAGTGCTTAAAGTATCTGTTTTTGCAAGATACCATTTTCCGTCAACCTTAACGAGTTCTATCAACATATTTACGGTTTCTGTGGAATAATTTGTCGATACAGCACATTTTACACTTGCGTAATTTTCGGGAGTTATTCCAACTGCACTTATCCAGTCTGACACTTTAGGATCATCAAGGTCAACAGCTGTCTTTTTGATAACATCAAACTTCACCATGCATTTTTCCCCTACCATGGTTTCAACTGTTTCATGCCAGGTCTTTGATGCAGTTTTAAGCTGCTTCATCATTGCATCCTCTGATTTTGCAGCATATTTGAATCTTCCGAGAAGGGATAGTGCATCATATTCATTTCCATTGGGATTTGAATATACCCTGAGCCTTTCTATACACTCTTCCACCGTGTCGCTATACATTTCAGATTTTGACGCAGGGCTGAGTTCTACGGAAGAAACATCAGGTTTTAGACGTTTATTTCCTTTTCCGGGTTTTGTGACGGAATCAGGCTTTATTGTAAGAATCGGCTCCGACGAAGAATCTACCTGAACAGGAACAAGTTCTATGTTTTCATCTTTATTTGTGTTAAGATTGTCATTTGCATCATTTGTACATCCTGTAAAGGAGAAAATCAAAGACACAATGAGCAATCCGGCTAACAGTATCGCGTTTATTCTTGAACAAAACATTCGCTATCAATACCTTTCATCACTTTACAAGATCGCAAACTTTTGCATCTGTAAAAGAAATAAGTTCTTCGGTGGTCAAAAGCAGTTGACAACCTTTCATTCCTGCACTGACAGTTATTTTTTTCAGATCTTTGCAAGAATCATTTATGAAAGTGGGAAATTTCTTTTTCATACCCACAGGTGAACATCCGCCCCTCACATATCCTGTGAGAGAAAGAAGTTCCTTTACGGCAACCATTTCAATTTTCTTGTTATCTGTAACTTTTGCCGCTTTTTTAAGGTCGATTTCCTTGTCTACGGGAATGCACATCACTATCGGACCGGTTTTGTCACCTTTTGCAACCAAAGTTTTAAAAACCATTTCACATGGCAACCCCACGGAGGAAGCAACCGTCACGCCCGACAGGTCATTTTCATCCACTTTATATTCTATTGTCTCATATGAAACCGACGCTTTATCAAGCATTCTCATTGCGTTTGTCTTTGTCATAATCTCACATTGCCTCTATCTTGTCGGAAAGTGCATCAAGCCAGGTTCCGTCGAAAAGTTCGATGAGACCTGCATCAACACCGCCTGCCAGTTTTGAATTTATGGGAAGACGGCTTATGGAATCTATGCCGTATTCCTTTGCAATTTCTTCAATGTGGCTATCTCCGAAAATGCTGTGTTTTTTGCCACAGTCGGGACATTCAAAGTATGACATATTCTCTACTATTCCAAGGATCGGAACGTTCATGAGTTTTGCCATTTTCACCGCTTTTTCAACAATCATTGAAACAAGCTCCTGAGGTGATGTAACAATGACGATACCGTCTACAGGGATTGACTGAAAAACTGTGAGAGGAACATCACCTGTTCCGGGAGGCATATCTATGAACATATAGTCTGTGTCCCAGATAACGTCTGTCCAGAACTGTTTTACTGTTCCTGCAATGACAGGGCCTCTCCACACAACGGGATCGGTGTCATTTTCAAGAAGAAGGTTTATACTCATAATATCAATTCCGGTTTTTGATGCAACAGGCAAAAGTCCGAATTCGTTTGCCATTGCCTTTTGCTTTATGCCAAAAGCCTTGGGAATGGAGGGACCTGTAACGTCTGCATCAAGAATTGATGTTTTATAATTCTTTCTTTTCATCAGAACTGAAAGCATTGAGGTTACCATTGATTTTCCAACTCCACCCTTACCGCTTACTATTCCGATTGTTTTTCCTATTTTGCTCATTTCGTGAGGTGCTTCTATCAGACTCTGCTGTTTATTTTTTGAATCACAATTAGCAGAGCATGTCTCACAGTTATGAGTGCATTGTTCGCTCATTTGTCTGACTTCCTTTCATAAGCACACGGGAGTTGAACCCCGTATGCCTTAAACTTGATAAATTTGCACACTTTCAACTTGTCGCTCTCGCAAGGCGTCAGCCTTGCTTCGACCTCCGCATTGAAATTTTACTAAATTTCTCTGCGTTTAAGGTCGAAGAGTTTTAAAATAGACAATTTTGTTTTATACAAGTGAAATCTCGAAGAGAATACTGACGTATTTTTTAGAGATTTCACGCGG
>SVJK01000042.1 GCA_015069015.1 Oscillospiraceae bacterium | reverse complement strand
GGGCCGTGTCTCAGTCCCAATGTGGCCGATCAACCTCTCAGTTCGGCTACTGATCGTCGACTTGGTGAGCCGTTACCCCACCAACTATCTAATCAGACGCGAGTCCATCCTTGAGCGATAAATCTTTGATATCTCTGTCATGCGGCAAAGATATGTTATGCGGTATTAGCACACCTTTCGGTGTGTTATTCCCCTCTCAAGGGCAGGTTACTCACGCGTTACTCACCCGTCCGCCGCTAAGCTTCCCCGTCTTCACCCCGAAGGGATCCGTCGGATGGCTCCGCTCGACTTGCATGTGTTAGGCACGCCGCCAGCGTTCGTCCTGAGCCAGGATCAAACTCTCAATAAAAATTTTAAATCAGAATTACATTCTGATTAAAGTTCTTTTGAAGTTTGTTAGCTCATAAAAACACTAACTTAATTTACTAAAGTTTAAAAGCACATATACTTTTTCAAACTCAAATTCTCTTTTCGAGAACCTCTCATACTGTTCATTTTTCAAAGATCAAATGTCTGCGTCTTTTGACGTCAGCCTGACTATAATAACACAGTTAAAAGCGTTTGTCAAGCATTTTTTAAAAGTTTTTTAAAAAGTTTTTCATTTGGTTTTAACTGTATTAAAAGCACCCCCATCAGAGAGTGCTTTTATAATATACCATTGTGTGAAAAAAATGTCAATGTACATTTTAGACATAATTTTCTTTATATAACTGCTTTTTTAGGCAAATCAATCAATAACGCACTGAGAAGTCATCAAAATAGGCTCAATCCTGCCTCCGCCTATGTTCATACGGTCAATGCAAAGAAGTCTGTTTCCTGCCTCAACCGTGCCGAGGGGATGACGGTGATATACCATAAGGTATTCATCTGTTCCCTCTATATTAATGTAGCCATTGTGTCCGGGGCCTGTTGCAATTCTTTCGTCAGCCTCAAGAATTCTGTCAATCTTTTTGAAAGGACCAAAAGGACTTTCGGATACGCCATAGTTTACGCCATAACTTTCATCCATCCAGTCACCTGTTGACCAGATGAAATAATAAAGTCCGTCCTTTTTTATCATACAGGGTGCTTCAACATAGTCATCAGGTGTTATCTCTTTAACCAGAGAGCCATCCTCAAAAGGAACAAGTCCGGTCATATCATCATTCATAATGCCTACATTACAATGTCCCCATCCACCGTAGTAAAGATATACGGTTCCGTCATCATCTTTGAAAAGGTGAGCATCTATGGGTTGGGCTCCGTTTATGATTGTCCCAATCATCGCTTTGTCAAGATAGCCTCTGAACGGTCCTTCGGGAGAATCGGAAACTGCAATTTCAAGTCCGCCCCCCTCGTTATCTTCATATATGTTATTTGTGGCAAAGATAAGATAGTACTTTCCGTCTTTTTCAATTACGGTTGGTGCCCACACTGCATTTCTCATCCAGGGGAAATCATTCATTTCAATTATATTGGTTTTAACTTCCCAGTTTACAAGATCTTCTGAAACCAGAAGGTCGATGTTGAGTTGCTTGTGAAAGTCTGTTATGGACTGTGTCACATATATATAGTATTTTCCGTTGTAGTATCTTGCCTCGGGATCGGCATACCAGTTGGGAACTATGGGGTTATTTATCGTTTTCATACAGTCTTCCTCTTAATATATCTTTATTTTTTTCAAGAATTCTCTTTTCAAATTTTCTCTTGAATGAAACAAAACTTGTTTCATCACAGCCTACCGCAGTTACTAAAACAGAGAGAAATCCCATTCTGTTTCCGCCGAAAATGTCTGTGAAAAGTTGATCTCCCACAAGAGCACATTCTTCTTTTTTTATTTCGAGTTCTCCGAGAGTCTTTTTGAGATATTTCTTCCTCGGTTTCAGAGCCTTGCCGTAATATGGCACACCAAGGTCTTTGCAAAATGAGTGAACTCTTTCGTGGGAATTGTTTGAAACTATGGCATATTTTATGCCCCATTGTTTTAAGTTCTCAAAATATTCAAGGACATCTCCGGGCGGTGTAGGTTCTGTGTGGGCAACGAGGGTATTGTCAATGTCGAATATGACACCTTTTATATTCTTTTTTTCATAAAAATCCCTGTCAAGCATGTGAACATTTTTCACGGTTATGTCGGGAAGAAGTTTTTTTATCATAACGCTACTCCTATATAATTAATGAAGTGAGTTCTTTAGCCAATGCGCCACAATCCTGTAGGGCACAGCCTTTGGGATGTGCCGAAAGCGGTTCGTCGAAAATCGCCGAGCCCTACGATTGTACGATTCAGGTGCCGCAAAATCATTTTACCAGGAGTAAAAATGCTTGCTTGCAAGGGCATTTTTGCGACGCCGTCAATTGACACAGTGCTCAAAAGAGCACAAAAGAGCGACAGCTCTTAAGAATTTTATGCAATAAAATTCTGTATGTGTCAATTATACCACAGCAAAAATTCCATTGCAACAAAAAAACCGCTCCAAATTCAGAAAGACATAATTTGACAGCAATTTCTGTCTTTTTTTACCACCAAAGCAAAAAAGCAGGCTGAGCCTGCACCCAAGTCGCGAGCGTAATTTCCTATACAGCAAAAAACCGCAGATCTTTTGCCAAAGAAACAAAAGCCCGCGGTATTTTTCATATTATTTATAAGTGATTTTTGATGGCGTTATACAGATTATTGGCATAATGGCAAAAACCTTCATCATTCGGATGCAGTCTTAAATCTCCGAAAAGATTTTCCTTATGAGGCACAAGGTCAAAGCCGCGCACGCAAAAAACGTTATCATATTTTGAGACGGTTTCTTCAATATAGTCTGAAACGCCAAGAAAAGTGCCGCAATCATATATGTCCTCATAATTCTTTCTCCAGATGGGAGTAATTGCAAATATTTTTGATGAGGAATATTTTTTGCTTACTGCTTCAAAAAAATCCCTGCAATCTTTCCTGAAGGTTTCGAGGTTGCCGTAACACCAGTCGTTTGTGCCATAGGCAACAATTATGTAATCGGGCACAAAATCTTCCGATGTGTCCACAAGAGACGGAATAAACTGATCTCCGCCTATTGCCTTGTTATATACATCAGCGTCCAGTAAATCACCTAAAATTATGCCATAGTGTTTTGAGGGATGCAATCCGTCATAACCCTGGGCAATTGAATCACCAAAGATCATGATTTTTTTATCTCTTGGAATCGGAACTGCATAAGAGCCGTCATCAATGCTCATCTCTTCCATCTCCAGAGGCACAGACCAGGGCAGATATACACTTACTGTCTTTTCACCGCTTCCAAGATCAAATGCCTTTTCAAAATTACCGATCGGATAGTCATATTGTGTATAATCGGCAGATTCATCTGCACCGGAGAAATTATCAATATTTCCGATCATTTCATTATTTACATATACATCAACAGAGAAATAACTTCTCGAAGTTGCAAAAGGCACATTAAATTTTAAAAACAGTGAGCCGGAGTCAGTTTTGAAAACCAATCTTATGAGCGCAGGCGTGAAAGTTTTAAGATATCTTTCTTTTTCCAGGTTTTTGTAGAGGAGTTGTTGCTCCCCTGTGAATCTGAAAAAACTGATTCTTCCGTTTTCTTCCTTAACTTCTACTGCACCGTGTGCTATTTCTTTCATTTTTTCAAGTCCGAGTTTCATAAAAATCATCTCCCATCTGTTTGAACCCTGATACTATCATATTATCACAACAAACACAACACCAACCCATAAAGAAGATAAAAAACAATATATACAACTCAAATTTTGCACAGAAACTGTCCATTTCACAGTGGCATGGGTTTTCCTAATCCCTATTCCCTAATCCCTAATCCCTACGTTAACAAAAAAGACGACCATTCTTATGGTCGTCTGATTTGATTGATTTTAGTTTGAAATTTTATCTATCCGTCAGTATAATTTTAATTTTGGGAAGGCATAACTGCCAATTTGTAAATTAATATTATTTATAAGAACGTTTTCTTGCTGCTTCTGATTTCTTTTTACGTCTAACGCTGGGTTTTTCGTAATGTTCTCTTTTTCTGATTTCTGATAAAACTCCTGCCTTCTGACAAGATCTTTTAAATCTGCGAAGTGCACTATCTAAAGATTCGTTATCTTTTAATCTGATTTCTGCCATTTCTAAGTTCCCTCCCTCCGCTACTACCTAAATAACGGGTTTAGACAAAATTATACTGTAACATTATACACATAATTTGATGGCTTGTCAAGTGTTATTTTACAGTTTTTTGATTTTATCAGCCCGGAGGCCATCCGAGGTTTCTTCCTGCAAGAACGTGGAAGTGAATGTGACCTACGGTTTGTCCGCCGTCTTTGCCGCAGTTGTTGACAATACGGTAGCCGTCCTGTGCAAAGCCAAGTTCATTTGCAAGTTTTTCAACAACCTTGAAAACATGTCCCACAATGTGAGAGTTTTCGTCATTGATTTCAAGGGCTGATGCAATATGTTCTTTGGGAACAACGAGAAAATGTACGGGGGCCTGGGGCTCGATGTCATAAAAAGCATAGCAAAGTTCATCTTCATACACTTTGTTTGACGGAATTTCTCCCCTTATGATTTTACAAAACAAGCAATCTGACATATGATTCACCTCTTATTTTATCTGACCTTTCAGAACTTCGACAGCCTTTTCAAAAGCGGCACCGATTCCCGATGCATCGCTTCCGCCTGCCTGAGCGCTTTCCGGCTTTCCTCCGCCGGAGCCACCGATGAGTCCTGCAATTTCTTTTATTAAAAGTCCGCAGTGAACACCTTTTGATGTTGCATCTTTATCTGCAGCGGTTATAAGCATTACCTTGCCGCCAAACTCTGTTGCCATAACGCATACAACAGATTTGAATTCATCTTTCAATGAGTCATTCATTTTTCTTACGGTGTTCACATCTGCACCCTTAAAGGAGCCTGTAAGAACTTTCACGCCGTTTATTTCTATTGCATTTTTCTTTATGTCATCCATTCCGCCCGATGCAAGTTTGGATTTCATTTCTTCAATTTCTTTGCGTGCACCTTTGAGTTCTTCCTGAAGTGCAGAAATTTTTGAAAGCACATCTGCAGGGTTTGATTTAAGAAGAGATGCGGCGCTGTTTATGAGATTTTCTTTTTCATTGTATGCATCAAGAACGTTGAGGCCTGTGATTGCTTCAATTCTTCTAACTCCTGCTGCCGCTGATGTTTCGGACACGATTTTTATCATACCGATGTTTGAAGTGTTGGAAACGTGAGTTCCTCCGCAAAGTTCGATGCTGTAATCTCCCATTTTTACAACTCTTACAACATCACCGTATTTTTCACCGAAAAGTGCCATTGCGCCAAGGGCTCTTGCCTCGTCTATGGGCATATTTTTGCATGTAACATCCAATGCTTCAAAAACCTTTTCGTTAACTATTTTTTCAACTTCTTTAATCTGCTCGGTGGAGAGTGCTTCAAAGTGTGAAAAATCAAAACGGAGTCTTTCAGCATCAACATAGGAGCCTGCCTGCTGAACGTGATCACCGAGAACAGTTTTCAAAGCCTTCTGAAGAAGGTGGGTTGCAGAGTGATTTCTTGCAATTGCGCTTCTGCGTTTTTCGCAAACACTGCACACTGCCTTGTCACCAACAGACACAACGCCTGATTCAACTGTGCAAATGTGCATAATCTGACCTGTAGCAAGTTTTTTTGTATCGGTCACTTTGAGAGTTGCACCTTCTGTTTTGATTTGACCTTTGTCTCCGACCTGACCGCCGCCTTCACCATAGAAAGGTGTTTTGTTAAGAAGAATTATAACATTTGCGTTGTCAGAACTTGCCATGTCCTGAAAATCCCCATCGTAGCCGATGGCTTTTACAACACTTTCGCAATCAAGTGATTCATATCCGACAAATTCAGGCTTTTCAAAGTCTGAAACCTTTTTCTTGAATTCGTCTTTTTCCCAGCCGGCTTCGTCCATATCCCCTCTGCCGCTTCTTGCCATTTCTCTCTGTTTTTTCATGCACTCTTCATACTCTTCAACATTAACGTTAAGTGCTTTTTCTTCTAAAATTTCAAGTGTCAGGTCAAGGGGGAAACCGAAGGTATCATAGAGTTTGAAGGCTTTTTCGCCCGAAAGCTGAACTTCATCATTTTTCTGAAGTTCTTCAATGTAGCCTGCAAGGATAGTTAATCCGTCATTTATTGTTTCGTTGAAACGGATTTCTTCAAGTTCAATAACTTTCTTTATATATGCCGCTTTTTCCACAAGTTCAGGATATGCGTTTTTGTTTTCTTCGATAACTGTGTCACAAACTTTATAGAGGAAAGGCTCATTTACGCCAAGAAGTTTTCCATGACGTGCGGCATGGCGGAGAAGTCTTCTTAAAACATATCCTCTTCCTTCGTTGCTGATCTGAACACCGTCACCAATCATAAATGTTGTTGAACGGATATGGTCTGTGATAACACGAAGTGATACGTCGTTCTTTTCGTTGTCGCCATATTTTGCGCCTGTAATTTCGCTGATTTTGAGCATAATATTTCTTACGGTGTCAACCTCAAAGAGGTTGTTAACACCCTGCATTATGCACGCAATTCTTTCAAGTCCCATACCTGTGTCGATATTGGGGTGTGCAAGGCGGTTATAGTTTCCGTTTTCGTCTTTGTCAAACTGAGTGAAAACAAGATTCCAGAATTCAACAAAGCGGTCACATTCACAGCCAACCCTGCAATCAGGTGAGCCGCATCCGTGTTCTTCCCCTCTGTCAAAATAGAGTTCAGAACAAGGTCCGCATGGCCCCTGACCGATTTCCCAGAAGTTGTCCTCTTTTCCCATGCGCACAATTCTGTCTTCGGGAACACCGACTTCTTTTGTCCAGATTTCCTTTGCTTCGTCGTCTTCTTCATATATGGTTATCCAGAGTTTATCCTCGGGAAGTTCCAGAACTTTTGTCACAAATTCCCACGCCCAGGCAGTTGCCTCGTGTTTGAAATAGTCACCGAAAGAAAAGTTTCCGAGCATTTCAAAATATGTTCCGTGACGTGCAGTTTTTCCTACCCTTTCGATGTCAGGTGTGCGGATACATTTCTGACAGGTTGTAACTCTTTTTCTGGGGGGTTCAAGTTCTCCTTTGAAATAGGGTTTCAAGGGTGCCATACCTGCATTTATCAAAAGCAGACTTTTATCATTTTCGGGAACAAGTGAAAAACTTGGAAGTCTTAAATGTCCTTTGCTCTCGAAAAAGGAAAGATATTTTTCTCTTATTTCATTGAGTCCTAATTTTTTCATGAGTTTTCCTCTCCTTAGTTATTCGTGTCGGGCAGTCAAAAATTAACAAGCCCATACTTATACACATACAGTAATATAATACACCAAAACAATTGTGCCTGTCAATGTTTTAATGAGTATTTGATATTGATTTTTGCTCTTTTGTGTAGTATCATAGATTAAAATGTGATTTTGGGAGGGGTTTTTTCATGACATACACAGAAATTATCGGTCAGGGATTCGGAATCATCGGTATGCTTTGTTACATATTCTCATTTCAGGCAAAGAAGAATTATCTGTACTTTATCTTTCAAAGCCTCGGAGCAACGTTTTTTGCTCTCAATTTCTTTTTGATCGGGGCGTATACGGGATTTGCTATGAATGTGGTAAATATTATAAGAAGTCTTCTTCTTTCAAAAAGTGACAGAAAATTATGGAAATTTTTGCTGGCGGAATTTTTATGCATCGGTTCCGTTGCAGGTAGTCTTGCACTTTCCCCCGAAACAGGAATACACCTTGTGTTTACCCTCATAACCCTTGCTGCTCAGAGTTTTGCGGTTTTTGTTTTGTGGAGAGCAAACGGTACTCATATAAGATACAATCAACTTTTTCTTCTTTCCCCTGCCTGGCTTGCATATGACATATTAAACTTTACACCCGGCGGAATTATTTGCGAAACTTCCTGCATGATTTCAGTTATTGTTTCCTTTGTAAGACACGGTAAAGAAGGATTTGAAAAGTGAGATAAGGAAAACTTAATAAAATTGAAATGTTTTTTGCAAACCCGGTTTTTAATCGGGTTTGTTTTATTGTGGGTACACAAGAAAAGCGGCTTCGCCGCACCGCCTGCGGCGGGAGTGCGGAGCATTATCGCTTTTCTTAAGCCATGTGCATTTTTGAAAAGCAAATTTGCTTTTCAAAAAAATTTGCACGGCAATATAATAAATTTTTTACTGTATAGAAACGAAGTTTCCTATACAGTAAAAAAGCAGGCTGAGCCTGCACCCAAGTCGCGAGCATAATTTGATATACATCTTATCTCGCGAACTAAATTCTGCGTAATTTCCTATACAGTAAAAAAAGAACAAATTCTCTGTTTAAAAGAATTTGTTCTTTTTTATGTGAATTTATTTTCCTGTTAATACTGCAAGGACAGTTACGGGTAAACCATTACCAAAGCCTTTTCCAAAGTTGCGATATATGCTCTCTTTCTTTTTCCTATTCATATGTGCTATATTACCCCTGAATTGGTGCAATTTCAGCCCCTTCTGATCACATCTGCGAAGCGTCTTTTGTGTTAGTTTCCAATACTGTTATAATTCTGTTTTTTCCGGTTTCCTTGGCAACATACAGACCCGAATCCGCCATATCAAAAAACTCCTGTCGCTGAAGATTTTTCTTGTATGGTGCAATTCCGCAGGAAAAGGTGATTTTTTCATCCGTAAAATCATATCTGACAGATGAAAATGCTTTGAGAATTCTTTTTGCAAAGTGTTGTGCCCGAGATACATTCTTGTGATTAAAAATCACTGCAAACTCTTCACCGCCATATCTGCATGGGATATCGTCTTCAGCACAATTGTTTTTTATCACTTCTGCAAGAGTTTCCAGCACCTTATCTCCTCTGTCATGGCCGAAAGTGTCATTAACCTTTTTAAAGTTATCAATATCTATAATTGCCAGACAAAAACCGATATTGTGATTGTCAAAATCTGCTATGGACTTATCCAGTTCACTATAGAAGGACTTGTGATTGTAAAGTCCGGTCATCTGGTCAATTGTGAGCACATGTTGCAGTTGCTCATTGTCTTGTGCCTGAGTGCGTATCAGGTCAAACCCCTTTTGGGCAAATTTGATTGAAAGATATCCCGTAAGGCAGGAAACAACGTATATTCCAAATATCAGCACAACATTTAAAATAGTTGTTGTATCCGCCTCGGATTGCGCAACTTTTAAAAACGATGTGACACTGATTATTGCAAAAGCATAAACACCTGTGATGTTAAACAGTTTTTTGTCATTGAAGTTGGCGCATAAAATCAGCGGGAAAATAAACGAGCACATCATAACCGTATATTCCCTGTGAATGATTGTAACAACAAAAGAAACACTCATT
The DNA here is from genome assembly GCA_015069015.1 of Oscillospiraceae bacterium. Lineage (GTDB taxonomy): Bacteria > Bacillota > Clostridia > UMGS1810 > UMGS1810 > RGIG1828. Next base: position 11,039 of record SVJK01000042.1, on the reverse strand, counting down.
GCACCAAGAGTTATTATTCTGCTTTTGGTAGTGCCCGAAAATTTTTTTGATCTCACTGCCGGCAAAGTTATTATCAGAATCAGCCAATTAAGAGTTACAGGAAGCATAACTTTCATTCTGAAGTAGTTATCATTCACAGACCATTGACAAATTCCTTTTGCTGTTAAAAAGGCAAAAATTCCAAATTCAGTCAATGTTACCAATATGACGGTAAACAGCAGAGCACGCGCAAAACTGTGTCTGTATTTATCCAAAAGTTTTCTGTTCTTCAATATTCCTTCCTCCTAAGCAGTTGCGTCAGTATCCGAACTCGCCTAAAACAAGTAAAATAGATGTTTTTCCTCGTTGTCGGTCTTGAAATACGTCAGTATTCTCTTCGAGATTTCACTTGTATAAAACAAAATTGTCTATTTTAAAACTCTTCGACCTTAAACGCAGAGAAATTTAGTAAAATTTCAATGCGGAGGTCGAAGCAAGGCTGACGCCTTGCGAGAGCGACAAGTTGAAAGTGTGCAAATTTATCAAGTTTAAGGCATACGGGGCTTGGCTCCCGTGTGCTTAAGCACACAAGGAGTTTATTTATTCACAAATGTATGAACACGATGAATCAATGCGGCAAATTCTGCACGTGTTGTATTTCCCAAAGGATCTATGGTGTTATTGCCTTTACCTTTGAATATTCCCAGTTTGTATAATGTCTGAACAGCATTCATTGCCTTATCTGAAATAAGGTCTGCATCTGCAAATTCAACAAATTCTTGTGTTACGACATAATCTTTCCCGGTATATTCAAAGAATCTCATAAGAACCACACCCATCATTTCACGGGTAATTTCGCCGGGTGAAACAAATGAAATGTCATCTGCAATTTTAACTTCCTTAGCCCAGTTTGCATATGGAGTGTACCACTCACCGTCATCAACACCTTCAACATGCATATTTTCATAGGCAGTTATGTCCACATTGGCAAGTCTTGCCAATACAGTCACAACCATACTGCTTGTGATGGCTTCGGAGGGAGCAAACTGTTCATCACTATATCCAACCATGATTTTGTTTTCATATGCCCAGCGGACATCCTCACAGAACCAGTCTCCTGTTGACACATCCGAAAAGATGCCTTCATCATCGCTGTCTTTGTCGGAAACCGAAAGGCTCCATTTAGCATACAACTTGGTTTTTGAGGTTATCTTCTCTGAAATATCAAAAGGCTGTGTTAAAGCTTCATCCTTAAACCAACCCTCAAAGACATATCCTTCTTTTACAGGTATCGGTAAAACAGCAATTGTAGTTCCGCCTTTGATATTCTGATTTTCAATATGAGTTCCGCCATTGGTTTCAAATGTAACAGCATAGGAAGAGACACCGCCACCGCCTCCTCCACCGCCGCCTGCGGGCGAAGAACTGCCAATGGTAAAGTTTTGTGATGCTGTTTTCAGTTCATTATTCTTATCGCCGCCAACACGGAATTCGGCAGATATGGTATGTTTTCCTTTGCCGACGTTTTGGAAAGTCTTTGACTTAATTGTAATCTTTGTGCTTCCCTCTACGGCTGTATAGTCAGTGTCCACCACAAGTTTTTCACCATCAAGCCAAAGATCTATAAACTCGGAAAATTCACCGTCGATTACAAAATCCATATCGGAATATTTTGAAATCTTTGACGGAAGTCTTGTTGTAATTTCGTATCCGTCGTCAACCGATGCATTGATGTTGGCATCAGAGTTATCTTTAACCGTCAGGACAAAATCTGCATAAGATGTTTCAAATTCACTGTTGGTGTATTTTGCTTTGATAGTAATCGGAAATTCACCCGTTTCCTTCGGAACACCATAGATTTCACCACTGGGATACAAAGTTAGTCCGTCGGGAAGAGTGCCTTCACAAATAGAAAAGGTTACCTTATTCCAATCGTGCATATTATTTGTTGTGATGATAGATGAGTACGGCACATATTTAACTGCATCATGAACTTCCATGGTGTCAATTCTCGGATTACCTGCAGTTCCCGTAAGTCGGATTATTCTCGGTTCCTGCCCGTCTGCAGTGATAGTCAGAGTTCCTTCAATCTTTCCTATGCCATCAGGTATCAGTCTGATTTTTGCAACATTGAAAAGTTCACCGTAATAGCTACCGGTGTTATTGCTTGTTGTTTCAAACGGAGCAAGGGTATTATTTCCCTGTGCGCCAATTGTCCAATAGTCATCAAGTTTTACGTTGGTTGCATCAATGGTTACACTAATTCCTGTCAGCTCTTCACTTCCCACATTGGCAACAAAAATATCATGTGCATTTCCAAAATAATTGTCGAGGAAAACCTCTCTTTCGTCGGGACCGTTCACAAAAAGTTTTGCCCCTTCTTCCTTTTTAACGGCTGTAACCCAGTAGTTTTTCTGATTTATGTGATCCTGTGCAGAGACAGTATATTTGACACAGTTTTTGGGGTCTCTTGCTGAGTCTGCGGGAACTTTGGTAAAATCACGCGGTGACAATCTGCTGCTGTAATTACCTCCGGTGTTTTCCATTGTACCACCGTAATACACCTTGGCATGATAGCCCAGCTCAACTTCGGGAGAAACTGCTGTCATATCAGCCTGAGTGTCATTGATGAGAAGTGTCTGATAGCCATAGCTGTAATATGTGTCACAGTCATAGGGTACTGTATATGTGTCCAGCCATCCGTTCCCGTCATATAAATCAACGACTCTGAAATAACGGTCATCTGAACCAACCTGAGGGGCTCCGTTATTTCCTGATTCTTCATCATCGGGTTCTTGTGCGTAGTCACCGTTTTTGACTATGATTCTTAAATGATGTATATCATCACCTGAAAAAACTGTGAAATCAACACCATCACCGCCATAGTATGTCTTGTAGCCCGCTCCTACGGTATAGTATACATCGTCTGCAAAGAGTCGGCCCTTGATGTCAGGCTCATCTTCTGCCTCTTCCAAAGAGTAGTAGCGTCCGACAACTGCCTTGTCAACTTTGCCTGCGTTGGCAGTATATGAATCGCCGTCATAGAATATCATACCCACGCTGTACTCCTCGGCATCGCTGAAATCCGCATCAAGATGATAGGTAATGATTTCTGTATAATACCATACATCGCCTATTTTTTCTTCTTCATAATCATATGAAATGTAGTTATCCACCGCAACTCTTTCTCCGTCAACATCTGCAAAAACGCCTTCAACGTCAACGTAGTCGCTGGTATGAGATGCGCCTATGGTTGCAGGAACAATGTATATGTCATTATCCGATATGATGCAAAGGGTGACATCAAGTCCGTGACTTTGGAGCCAGTATTCCTTCATACCTGCATCTTCCAGGGACATATCCTGTGCAACAATCTCTTTTGTTATATCAATATTTCCGGGGATTTTTCCGTCTATAATCCAGCTTTGAATTTTATCTTCGCTGTGTCCCCAACCTTCAAGCACTTTTATATCACAATTTGAAAAATCATCGCTGAGTTTTATGCCAAGATAGTATTCATCATCATGGGAATATACGGATTTGATTTCGGTACATATATTATAATAATACACATACCCCCCGTCTATCCTTTTTCTCGATTCATGGCCATAGGTCTCACCTGTTTCAACCTCTGTCCTTTTGCCGTTGCCATCCTGGGTGTAGATGCTGTATTCAAACATATCTACATATTCCGGATATTCGGCATTTATATCATACATTACAGCCGTGTCATCGTATTTTACAATCATCCTTAAGTAATTATCCCACCACCCACTGTTATACATTTCTTCGAGAGTGGGAGCAAATTTTACGGTGTCACCGCTATCTGCTTTTAACCATCCGTCTATAATATCAGATTCAAATTCATATCCTGAATCAACAAGGTTTTCCACATACCACAAAATTTCAACAGATTCTCTGTCTTGTATTTTAAGGTTGGGTATACTGTTTGCAATTTCAGATACTTCAAAATTATACAACTCGTTGTATATATGGCCGCTCAAATCCATACGGGCATATTCTTCCGGCAACCGGAAATCAATGAGATATCTTACATTTTCAGCATCAAGTTGATTGGGTGAACCGACAATAACTTCTACGTCATAATTATCTGTGAAATAGTGGTCGAGAATATTTATGGGCTCGCCAAAATCAAGAATTTTCCATGTGTCATAAAGATATTCTCCGCCGTCTCCAAAGAAATTTGCCCACACCGATGTATCCTCAGCATCAAATTCTACGAGCTCGCCTGTGCGACCTTTTCTAAGATGGCTGAATAATTCACCGACTGTCATAAGAGGTAAATTTTCAAGAGGAATTTCTGCCAAGTCAATATAAGCCTCCACCTCTTCTATGGGGAGCAGCGACATCAGATTAAGTTCCGTCACCTCTCCTGTCACTTCTGCCGCAGACATCACGGGAATTGATGCCATCATAATCATTGCCAGAATAAAAGCTGAAATCTTTTTAATTCTGTTATTCATTTTCTAATCTCCTTTTTTGTTATGTTCATATGGTACACTTCATCCCTGCAAAATCACGTGCAAGATTTGGCATATTCAATCATTTCTTCCGTGGAATAAATTTGTTTTTCCCTAAGTTTCCCCTTATAATAATCGAATATTAACTCCTCACCGTTAACATCACACAATCCGGGCAAGGTTGCCACAGGTTCATATGTATTCTTGTCCAGCATAATCGCAAATCTTTCTCCGGAAGCGGAAATATAATCGCTGATCACATAATCTTTCACCTCTGTTATATAGGCAAGATATGAATCTTTTTCAAGATCTGCAATTTTTTTGCCGTCGGTCAATCTGTATACTCTAGGAGTACCATGTAGCGGCGAAAGAACAATTGTATCATTTGTAAAATATGCTTCGCTTTGCTCTGACACGGGAATTTCAAAAAGTTTTTTCCCTTTGTTGTCAAATACTGAACATATATCGTCTGTTTTTATTGCAAAGAAATATTTGCTCCCCTTTTTGGTTGCACCTATGAGTTCGCCTTTACCAGTAAATTTACTGTCAACAACCATTCCGCAATAGGCGGCATTGTCACCCTTTACTTTTTTGCTGACAATCACATCGGCTGTATCTTTATCAATTAATTTAAGATTATTTTCTTTATCTAAAATGCTCACTCCATATGGTGCATAAAACACAGATTTGAGATCGGTTTGCTCAAATATTATTTCCCCGCTCACTCCGCTGTATATGCGAAGTGCATCTTTGTATATCACAACAAGATTTCCGCTTTTTTTGCTGTATTGCTGGTCGTACACCTTTTTTGCATCAGGTATTTCCGCTTCCTTTATAAGAGTTCCGTCTTTACCGTAAAGCCTGAAGCCTTCATAATTAAACAACATCACGGTTTTACCGTCTTCGCTGAATCTTGCCTCATCGTGGATATAGTCGGGATCATAGTTGAAAATGTCTGAATCACCAAATGTTTTGCGCTTTAAAATTCTCACCTTTGGTGTGTCCATTCCGGCAACCAGACCGTAGTCTCCCGAAATGTTCACAAAGTTACATTTGGTCTGTCCGCCGTCATATTGCTCCGTAAGATTTGCAAATTTATCATATAGCACATAGTCATTCTTCTCTGTGGCAACAATAGTGCTCAAAGTATCGGTGGAAAATGATGTGACATCGGAATCGGCATATGCTACCTCCTCCTGCTCTCCTGTTACAGGGTGAATTTTCACAACCGTACTCTTGTTTGAAATGTATATTCCCGATTCATTTGCAACAACACCAATTCTGTCGTCCAGTTCAAAGCCTCCCGTTTGTGAAAGCTCTGCAACATCTATCACTGCAAATGCAGATGACTCTGCCATGGTGGACGAAAAGGCGAAATAGCGACCTGAGAAACCACCCTCAAAGTGAGTGTAGCCGGACTGATCATAAATTTCAATATATTCCTCAGATGCGCTGATGTCATATATGAATAATCCGCCGTCTTCAAAACTTACGGCAAGATATTTTCCGTCTCCGCTTATCACAAACAAGTTGTCATTGGGATCGGCAAAGGTATCATCGTCAACAACAAATTGTTTTCTGTCTTTGAAAAATATGGTTGCCTTTTCAGTTCCGTCAATATCGTAGACCGTTGCAAAGTTCTCGTCTCTGTATATTCCTGCTACGGTTTTACCATCAGCAGAAAGTGCTATTGATGTGGCACTCTTTCCTGTCCACAAATTCTTTTTGTCCTCTATATCATATGCACAAAGACCTTCCCTGCCTGCATATATAATTGTTTGGTTATCTGCAAAAACAACATCTGCCAAAGCAGATTTCACAGTTGGCAAAGTATCCGTGATTTTTCCGCTTTCTGTATCAAACACTGCAACTGCAAAGGAATATACCGCCGCCCCTGTCTTTCCGTCGGGAGATATGGCGGTTTTAAAAGTTTCAGAGGGCAATTCCAACACACGATGATTTTTAAAGCCGTCATCAAGGTCATATATTCCCAGAGAATCCGCCAAAGCTTTTTTGGCAGAAGACGTGTGCTTCGGAACAAAAATGCCTTTTTCTGTCGGCAATGCCTCAAGTGCATATCTGATAGCCTGCATTGTATCCCCTTTGGCAAGGGCATTTTGAGAATATTGTGCCAGAGTCAGGGATTTTTGCGTCATCTCCATTCTTTTGAGACCAACAAATGATGTGAACAGTCCTGCGGCAAATGTCAATGCCAACACAGATGAAACAATTTTTGCTCCCCGCTTTTGTCTTTTTGCACGAGGGTCGTTTTGTCTCAAATGTGTCAGGTCATGGAGCATTTCTCCGGCTGACTGATATCGAAGGTCGGGGTTGGGATTCATGGCTTTGCTTATAATGTCAACAAGCAACGGGCTGAATTCAGACCTCGATAACGGTTCAACCATTGTGGCATCTTTGGCAGGTTTTACTCCTGACAATAAATGATATAAGGTGGCTCCGAGACTGTATATATCAGATCTGGAATCGGGAATTACAATTCTGTTTCCTGAAGAACTGTGCTCTGAGACCGGCTCATCTTTTGCATCACCTGTTTGAGTCATAAGTTCGGTTGCATCTTCTGCCGAGGGAGTCTTGCTTGAAAAATCAAGACCGTAGTGCTCGGGTGATGAATATCCGGCACTTTTTCCCACAACATTTTCTTCTCCCAAAGCCAATGCGATGTTAAAGTCTATGAGACACACATTCCCCAGAGGTGTTACCATTATGTTGGCAGGTTTAATATCACTATGAACAATTCCTCTTGGCGGAGTGCCGTGAACAGGGCTGTGAAGATATGCCAGTGCCTCCAGAAGTTGACACGCCCAGAGGATCAACTTAGGCTGAGAAATACGTTCACCTCTTATCAGAGGTTTGTCTAAACTTTCCCCTTCTATGTAATCCATGACGGTGTAGACTGTTCCGTCTTCCACAAAAAAGTCGTACACCTGAGGAATATATGCATGGCTCAGATTCTTCAGAGCATCAACTTCCCTGCGAAGGATTTCCGGTTTGGTGGACAGTTTTCGCTTGTCGGCTTTCAGTACCACTTTTTTTCCAAGTCTCATATGGTTGGCAAGATAGACTATGCCTCCGCCTCCTGAGCCTATTTTTCCGATTATTTCATATGTTGAAGCTATAATTTCACTCATAACATTTCCTTCTTTCAAGCAGACTCCGTCCGATTATTTTTCTTTTTGCACTTTGCCATACTCAACATTAAACTTTTCATTAAGTTTACGCTTTCTCATTGCATATACCGCAAAATACAAAATGCCCGATAATACAGATACCGCTGCTACAATAAGACCGGTATATAATATCATTTCATCAGAAAATACGCTCATGGCTTTTCCCCCTTGTTAAACACTATGTAATTACTTACCAAAATTTCAACGTCATATCAACATTTGCAAGTGTTATACAGTATCCGTCATATATCTGATATTCCACATTACTTGCTATTCTCTGTGTACTGCCGTTTATGTAGGTGCCGTTTGTGGAATTACAGTCCTTAACAAAAAATTTATTATCCCTCACAATAAACTCGGCATGTATCTTGCTGATTTTGTTATTGCCTATGGCATAATCACATTGCTTGCTAAGTTTTCCTACTGTTACAACTTCCTTGTCAAGATTTATTCTTTTGAAAACACCATTATCAAAAAATTCAAGATGTGCACATCGGTTTTCATCTCTGAGAAGAACTGTATCTTCAAATTCTGAGCCTTGTACCCCTGAATATATCTGTTCAAGAGACTGCGAAACTCCTTGTATGGAAGATGCTGCAGTTTGAGATTCAGATGAATCGGGCATTTCCTTTGCCGATGCACAATCCGAAGAACTCATCTGTGCTTCACCTTCTTCATCACCAACCGATTTTTCGTTCATAAATAACTCTCTGTATATAACAATATCTGCCACAAACACAGCAAGTATTATTCCCAGTAAATATTTCACATTTAAAGTTCCGTCTGCATTATTGAAAAATCCGCTTGTTGAAATTAATGTTATAATTCCTGCAACAACAAGCTGAAGTATAAAGAAAATGTGTTTTTTTGGCTTCCTCTTTTTAGGTGTTTCCCTCTCTTGCTTTTTGGGAGGATTATTATCAGGTAAAGTTTTTTTCATATCAGAAGATGCTTCCCCGTCTTTTTGGCAGATGCTTCTCAAAATCTCGCCGTCAGAATCTATCATTGTTGGAGTTATAACGGAAAACCGTGCGTTTTTCGCAAACTTTGCCGCACTCTTTTTACCTTTTGTCTGTTCATCACAAAAAGCATGCAAATCATCTGCACAAAGGTCCGGATTGTTTAATATGTCAAAGAGATCCTGAATAAAACCATCGTTTATCCTTTCTATTTTACTGCCCATTACAAGAGATAAAACAAAATTTTTCACACATTCTATTCCGACATCTTGTGTGGCACAGGGAAGATATATGAAACTTGGTTCATATGTTCCTGCTTTTACATACACATTCTTTTCATCAAATACAATCCCCGAATCAAAAAGGCCGTATTTTTCTATATCTTCAAGTGCAGATAATGCACCTTCGATTATATTTATGAATCCGTTTTTGGTGATTTTTCTATTGGAACATGCGTGCTCCAAAGATATTTTTGAGGTTATATTATAGGAAATGAGGACATCATCACCAACATATCTGCAACTGGGTTTTATAATGTTTTTAAATTCATTATTTACCAATATATCAAGTTGATTGCTGTCTGTTTTTTCGCCGTCGGAAAAAGTGGCTACAACATAACTTGAATTGTCAGTTGTTTCATATGTGTATTTCATAAGTGTTATCATCCTCTCTGATAAAATCAAGATTTACGTTCAATTGGTTAAAACTAACACCATTATACTCATAAATTGTATCACTCATGAAAAATTTTGTCAACAAACAACCTAATATTATATGTATCAAAAAATCGATATGGCAGGCGATGTCGGATAATTTTTCACCAAGCCTGAAACTTCACTGTCCGAAAAATAACTTCACTCTCCGATATCTATGTGAACAATTCCGTATTTTCAAAGAATTATTCCTCATTTACTAATTTTATTTCTGTCCATATAATGAAGTCGTAATATTTTTATGTATAATATAAAAAGGAGACAAAATTATGGCAGAAAAAGAAATCGTAATGAACGGAGCAGGCATTGAGGAAATCGGATTTCCCATGTGGCCTCAGTTTGCTCCCGAAACTTTAGAAGATGTTTTGGAGCCTATCAAAAACGGAAAAGTTAACTATTGGACCGGCAAAAAGGGTATGGAATTTGAAGAAATGTGGGCAAAATGGCTTGGTGCAAAAATGGCAATTTCCTGCACAAACGGAACTGCAGCACTTCACATTGCCTTAGCAAGTCTCGGAATCGGACCGGGAGATGAAGTTATTGTTCCTTCCTATTCATTCATTGCATCATCATTCTCTGTTGTACAAGCAGGTGCAATCCCTGTTTTTGCAGACGTAACAGATGACCACACAATTGATCCCGATGCAATTGAGCCTCTCATCACAGAAAGAACAAAGGCAATCATCGTTGTTCACCTCTACGGAATTGTGGCAGACATGGGCCCCATTCTTGAAATTGCAAAAAAACACAACCTTAAAATTGTTGAAGACTGTGCCCAGTGTTTCGGCGGTGAATTCAAAGGAACAAAAGCAGGTCTCATTGGCGACGTGGGATGCTTTTCATTCTGTCAAAGTAAGCACTTCACCACAGGCGGCGAGGGCGGTATGGTTGTTACCAATAACGAAGATATCGGTTGGGAATGCCGTTCTTTCAGAGACCACGGATATGATGTTAAAATGAGAATGAATATGCTTGCGTTGGAAGAAAAACTTCCCTACATTCACAACCGTGTGGGCTTTAACTACCGTATGACAGAAATTCAGTCCATAATCGGCATAAACGAACTCAAACGTTTTGACTCATGGAATCTTGCACGCCGTTTTAAATATGCAAAAATGTATGATGAAGCATTTGACGGCATGAAAGGAATCAAAAAACTTCCCGTAAACACAGAGGAAAGAAAGAATTCCTACTGGTGGTATCCCATTCTTTTAGACCTTGATGCAATAGACTGCGATGCAGAAGTTGTTGTTAAAGAACTTGGTGCAAGTGGCATCCCCTGCTACGGAATCCAGTGGCCAGAAGCATATGAAGAAAAAGCCTACAGAGAACACAACGGTTTCGGAAATGCAAAATTCCCATTTGAAGCATCAGAATATACCAATCCTGAATCCGTTCAGTATGACAAGGTATTTTGCAAAAATGCAAATGCTCTCCGTTCTCAGACCGTGAGCCTTTTCCTCCATCCCTCGTGGGAAGAAGTGCATATTGAAAGATGCATAGAAGGACTTAAAAAGGTTATTGAAAATCATTTGAAATAATTTTTCCAAAATCTTTTCCTATCATTCTAACTGATTGATTTTCAATCAGTTAGAATGAAATGCACCTGAAGGTGCATGAAATGAAACCTTCGGTTTCATGATATACTGCTTCGCAGCATGAAATGTCTGCTATGCAGACATTATGGAAAAAACTCGCTTTGGCGAGTTTTAACTTTAA